>NZ_CP076134.1:0-332500 GCF_018736085.1 Bradyrhizobium sediminis
ATGACAAATACGGAACAGGATCGCTGGTCACGCGTGAAGGGTCGGCTGCGCTCGAGCGTGGGAGAAGACGTCTACACAAGCTGGTTTGCGCGCATGGACCTGGAAGGCGTGCAGGATGAAAGCGTCCGGCTTTCGGTGCCGACGCGGTTTCTCAAGAGCTGGATCCAGGCCCATTACGCCGAACGCGTCCTCACCTGCTGGCAGGCCGAGATGCCGGAGGTGCACCGGATCGATCTCACGGTGCGCACCGCGATGCGCTGCGTGGCGCCCGCCAAGGAGGCCGCTTCCGCCCCGCTCGACGCGCGCCGTTCCGAGCGGTCCGACGGCCGTCCCGCGCCCGAATTGCGCGCCACCGCGACCGCGCCGGTCTCCGCCAGCCATGACGCCCTCGGCGGCTCGCCGCTTGATCCTCGCCTGACCTTCGGAAGCTTTGTCGTCGGCCGCTCCAACACGCTGGCGCATGCGGCGGCGCGTCAGGTTGCGGAGGGACGGCGCGGCGACAGCGTGATGTTCAACCCGCTCTACATCCATGCCGGCGTCGGGCTCGGCAAGACCCATCTGCTGCAGGCGGTGACATGGGCCGGCAATTCCGGCAGCGAACGCAAGGTGCTCTATCTCACCGCGGAGAAGTTCATGTACGGCTTCGTCGCGGCGCTGAAAACGCAGACTGCGCTGGCGTTCAAGGAGGCCCTGCGCGGCATCGACGTGCTGGTGATCGACGATCTGCAGTTCCTGCAGGGCAAATCGACCCAGGCCGAATTCTGTCACACCCTGAACGCGCTGATCGACGCCGGTCGCCAGGTCGTGATCGCGGCGGACCGTCCGCCGTCGGATCTCGAGAGCCTCGACGACCGCGTGCGCTCGCGCCTGGCCGGCGGTCTCGTCGTCGAGATGGGATCGCTCGGCGAGGAACTGCGGCTCGGAATCCTCAAATCGCGTGTCGCCGCCGCCCGCGCGCATCATGCGACCTTCGACGTGCCGGCGCCGGTGCTGGACTATCTTGCGCGCACCATCACCCACAATGGCCGCGACCTCGAGGGCGCCATCAATCGCCTGCTCGCGCACAGCAAACTCAACGCCCAGCCGGTGACGCTGGAGATGGCCGAGCGCGAGGTGCGCGACCTGATCCGTCCGCAGGAACCCAAGCGCATCAAGATCGAGGACATCCAGCGGGTGGTGGCCCGGCAATACAATGTCAGCCGCTCCGACCTGTTGTCTTCGCGGCGTACCGCGAATGTGGTCCGCCCGCGCCAGGTCGCGATGTATCTGGCGAAAACCCTGACGCTACGCTCGCTGCCCGAAATCGGCCGCCGCTTCGGCGGGCGCGACCACACCACGGTGCTGCATGCCGTTCGCAAGATCGAGGCCCTGGTCTCCAAGGACATTGCCCTCTCCGAGGAGGTGGAATCGCTGAAGCGTCAATTGCAGGAGTAGGATTTTCTCCGTCCCGTGACGGAGCCGCTTCAAATCGTCGTCCCTCCGCACGCCGGGACCCGGGCGCGCCTTTGCGATACAGCGGTCGATGGCTTCTGCATCGACAAGCGCCGGTGGCCATGAGCCCCGGCGCGCGGATTTCCCGGCAAAACGTGGGGAACGGCCCCGCCTTTCTCTTGCGCTCAAGGGCCATCCGCGCCACCTTGCGGTCCCCCCGCGGGTTTGGTCAAATCCAGCTCCGATCAGGCCTTTCGGGTTTCAAATGCCGCGGCGCGCCTTTTGGGCCGCCCGGCTTTTCCATCTTAGGATCAGGCGGGTATTGCAATGAAGGTTACCGTCGAGCGCGCGCAACTCCTGAAATCGCTGGGCCACGTCCATCGCGTGGTCGAGCGCCGCAACACCATTCCGATCCTGGGCAACGTGCTGGTCCGCGCTGAAAGCGCGCGGCTGTCGCTGAAGGCCACCGACCTCGACCTCGAGGTCACCGAGACGCTTCCGGCGGAGACCGCGACCGGCGGCTCGACCACGGTGCCGGCGCACATGTTCTACGACATCGTGCGCAAATTGCCCGACGGCGCCCAGATCGTGCTGGAGGGCGACGGCGACCGTTCGGTGCTGGCGATCCGCGCCGGCCGCTCGCGCTTCACGCTGCAGACTCTGCCCGAAAACGATTTTCCGGATCTCGCCGCCGGCGAGATGACGCATTCGTTCACGCTGGCCGCCGCCGACGTGAAGCGGCTGATCGACCGCACGCAATTTGCGATCTCGACCGAGGAGACCCGCTACTACCTCAACGGCATCTATCTGCACACCGCCGGCAGCGCCAAGGCAGCGACCTTGCGCGCGGTCGCGACCGACGGGCATCGGCTGGCGCAGATCGATCTGCCGCTGCCCAAGGGGGCGGACGGCATGCCCGGCGTAATCATACCGCGCAAGACCGTGGGCGAGGTGCAGCGGCTGATCGAGGACAACGAGGCCGAGGTCGGGATCGAGCTGTCGCAGGGCAAGATCCGCTTCACCATCGGCAATGTGGTGCTGACCTCGAAACTGATCGACGGCACCTTTCCGGACTACGGCCGCGTCATTCCGCAGAACAACGACAAGGAACTGATCGTCGACAAGAAGGATTTCGAGGCCGCGGTCGATCGCGTCTCGACGATTTCGAGCGAGCGCGGCCGCGCGGTGAAACTGGCGCTGTCCGCGGGCAAGCTGGTGCTGTCGGTGACCAACCCGGATTCCGGAAGTGCGACCGAAGAGCTCGAGGTCGAATACGCCTCCGACGCGCTCGATATCGGTTTCAATTCGCGCTATCTCCTGGATATCGCCGCCCAGATCGAGGGCGAGGTCGCGGTGCTGAAACTGGCCGATCCCGGTTCGCCGACGCTGGTGCAGGACAAGGATTCCAAGGGCGCGCTCTACGTGCTGATGCCGATGCGGGTGTAGGGAACCACAGCTAATACGTCATTGCCGGGCTCGACCCGGCAATCCATCAACTTCGAAAAATGACCTATTGGGTATACATCCTCGCCAGTAAACCCGGAGGAACGCTGTACATCGGCGTGACGAACAATCTGGTGCGGCGAGTCTACGAGCATCGTGAGGGCTTGGCCGAGAGTTTCACCAAGCGGTACGGCATCAAGACGTTAGTGTACTTTGAATCGCACGAAAGCATAGCTGCAGCGCTTCAACGTGAAAAGAACATCAAGCATTGGTCGCGCGAGTGGAAAATCGATCTGATCGCCGCGAGCAATCCGGATTGGCGAGATCTATACGAAGAAATTGTCCGCTAACGCGGACGATGGATTGCCGGGTCAAGCCCGGCAATGACGACAAACCATGACCGCCTCCCGCATCCGCCGCCTCAGCCTGACGCATTTTCGCAATTATCGCGCGGCGAGCCTTGCGACGCGCGGCGACATGGTGGTGCTGGTCGGTCCCAACGGCGCCGGAAAGACCAACTGCATCGAGGCGATCTCGTTTCTGTCGCCCGGACGCGGCCTGCGCCGCGCCACGCTCGACGATGTCGCCGACATCCAGGGCGACGGCTCCTGGGCGGTGTCCGCCGAGGTCGAGGGCGCGCTCGGGCTGGCGACGCTCGGCACCGGCATCGACCCGCCCGGCAGCGAGGGTGCTGCCACCAGCCGCCGCTGCCGGATCGACCGCGAGCCGGTCGGTTCGGCCACCGCCTTCGGCGACCATCTGCGCATGGTGTGGCTGACGCCCTCGATGGACGGATTGTTTCTGGGTGCAGCCTCGGAGCGGCGGCGGTTCTTCGACCGCCTGGTGCTGGCGATCGACTCTGAGCATTCCAGCCGGGTGTCGGCGCTCGACCGTTCCTTGCGCTCGCGCAACCGGCTGCTGGAGGTGCGCAATTACGACGACCACTGGTGCGACGCGATCGAACGCGAAACCGCGGAACTCGCCGTCGCGGTAGCGGCGATGCGCGGCCAGACCGTGACGCGGCTGGCCGCAATGCTGCGCGCTCGCGGCGAGGCGTCGGCATTCCCGTCCGCGCAGATCATGCTCGACGGCTGGATGGAAAACGCGCTGGTCAGCGAGCCCGCGACCTCCGTGGAGGACCGCTACCGCGAGATCCTGCGCGCCAGCCGCGCCCGCGACGCCGCCGCCGGCCGCACCCTCGACGGGCCGCACCTCACCGATCTGCAGGTGATCTACGCGCCGAAGAACATGCCGGCGCGCGACGCCTCCACCGGCGAGCAGAAGGCGCTCCTGATCGGGCTGGTGCTGGCGCATGCCAGTCTGGTCGCCGAGATGACCGGCATCACGCCGCTATTGCTGCTCGACGAGGTCGTGGCGCATCTCGATCCCGGCAGGCGCAAGTCGCTGTTCGACGAACTGGCAAAACTCGGCGCGCAGGTCTGGATGACCGGCGCCGACCCCGCGGCCTTCGCCGACATCGGTCCGTCCGGCGAGATTTTCGACGTCGATTCCGGCCGGATCGCGCGCCGGGCCTGACGATGCAGGCGGCCATCCCGCCGGCTCGACGGCCAGAAAAATCCCGGGATTCGGGACCGGGAATCGCCTTCCGAATCGCGCTTTTTGCGACACCCGGAATCGGCGTTCGGACGCCTTGAAAAACCCTCAAAAAATCCCATTTATTCAACAGCTTGCTGATAGAGACTTTGCGCTAGGCGCATGGCGCCTTTCATGGCACAAATAGGCCGATCAGCGCCTATTTTGCGCCGCTGATTCGGGACATCCTCGAAGGCCTCACATGACAGAACCTGCCCGGCAATCGATCGCCGACACTGAGCATTCCGTTCCCATCGAATACGGTGCGGAATCGATCCGGGTATTGAAGGGCCTTGACGCCGTGCGCAAGCGGCCGGGCATGTATATCGGCGACACCGATGACGGTTCCGGCCTGCACCACATGGTCTACGAAGTCGTCGACAACGCCATCGACGAAGCGCTCGCCGGCCATGCCACCGCGGTGGAAGTCGTGCTCAACGCCGACGGCTCCGTCACCGTGCGCGACGACGGCCGCGGCATTCCCGTCGATATCCACAAGGGCGAAGGCATTTCCGCGGCCGAGGTCATCATGACCCAGCTGCATGCCGGCGGAAAATTCGACCAGAATTCCTACAAGGTTTCCGGCGGTCTGCACGGCGTCGGCGTCTCCGTCGTCAACGCGCTGTCGGAGAAGCTGCAGCTGCGGGTCTGGCGCGACGGCAAGGAGCACTTCATCGAGTTCGCCCATGGCGACGCGGTGGCGCCGCTGAAAGTGGTCGGCGACGCCCACGGCAAGCGCGGCACCGAGGTGACCTTCCTCGCCTCCAAGGAGACCTTCACCAACGTCGAATACGACTTCGCGACGCTGGAGCATCGGCTGCGCGAACTCGCGTTCCTGAATTCCGGCGTCAACATCGTGCTGTCCGACATGCGCCACGCGGTCGAGAAGCGCGAGGAGATGCGCTACGACGGCGGCGTCATCGAGTTCGTGAAGTATCTCGACCGCAACAAGAAGCCGATGGTGCCCGCGCCGATCATGATCAACGCCGAAATGAACGGCATCGGCGTCGAGGCGGCGCTGTGGTGGAACGACAGCTATCATGAGAACGTGCTGTGCTTCACCAACAACATCCCGCAGCGCGACGGCGGCACCCATCTGGCGGGCTTCCGCGGCGCGCTGACGCGCCAGGTCAACGGCTATGCCGACGCCATCGCCAAGCGCGAAAAGATCGCGCTGACCGGCGACGACTGCCGCGAGGGCCTGACCGCGGTGCTCTCGGTGAAGGTGCCAGATCCGAAATTCTCCTCGCAGACCAAGGACAAGCTGGTTTCCTCGGAAGTGCGGCCCGTGGTCGAAAACGTGCTCAACGAGGCCCTCGCCGCCTGGTTCGAGGAACATCCCGCGGAAGCCAAGACCATCGTCGGCAAGGTGGTGGAAGCCGCCGCCGCCCGCGAGGCCGCGCGCAAGGCCCGTGAACTGACCCGGCGCAAGGGCGCGCTCGATGTCGCCTCGCTGCCCGGCAAGCTCGCCGACTGCCAGGAAAAAGACCCCGCCAAATCGGAACTGTTCATCGTCGAGGGTGACTCGGCCGGCGGCAGCGCCAAGATGGGCCGCAACCGCGAATTCCAGGCGGTGCTGCCGCTGCGCGGCAAGATCCTCAACGTCGAGCGCGCGCGCTTCGACAAGATGCTCGGCTCCGAGCAGATCGGCACGCTGATCACCGCACTCGGCACCGGCATCGGCCGCGACGATTTCGACCTCTCCAAGCTGCGCTATCACAAGATCATCCTGATGACCGACGCCGACGTCGACGGCGCGCACATCCGGACCCTGCTGCTGACCTTCTTCTTCCGACAGATGCCGGCGCTGATCGAGGGCGGCTATCTCTATATCGCGCAGCCGCCGCTCTACAAGGTGACGCGCGGCAAGTCCGAGCAGTACCTGAAGGACGAGCGCGCGCTGGAAGATTACCTGATCGAGACCGGCCTTGACGACTGCGTCTTCAAGCTGGCGTCGGGCGAGGACCGCAAGGGCCGCGACCTGTTGGCGCTGGTGGAGGATGCCCGGGTCATCCGCGCCACGCTGCACAATCTGCACAGCCGCTATAACCGCAAGGTGATCGAGCAGGCGGCGATCGCCGGGGTGCTGAGCCCGAAGGTCACCGGCGACGTCGCCACCGCCAACGCCGCTGCGGACTATATCGCGCGCCGGCTCGATGCGCTGGCCGACGAGGTCGAGCGCGGCTGGACCGGGCGCTTCATCGAAGGCCAGGGTTTCCAGTTCGAGCGCACCGTGCGCGGCGTCAAGGACGTCGCCATGATCGACGACGCGCTGCTCGGCTCGGCTGACGCGCGCAAGCTCGACGACTACGCCGCCAAGCTGCAGGAAGCCTATCCGAAGCCGGGCCTGCTGCGCCGCAAGGACACCGAAACCGCGATCCACGGGCCGGTCAGCCTGTTCGAGGCAGTGACCGACGCCGGCCGCAAGGGCGTGGCGCTGCAGCGCTACAAAGGCCTCGGCGAGATGAACCCGAGCCAGCTCTGGGAAACCACGCTCGACACCAACGAACGCTCGCTGCTGCAGGTCAAGATCAAGGAGGTCGACGAGGCCGACGACATCTTCACCAAGCTGATGGGCGACGTGGTCGAGCCGCGGCGCGAATTCATCCAGGATAATTCGCTCAGCGCCAATGTGGACGTGTGAGCGGCCATCAGGTGCCACCCCTTCAATACATCGTTGAAGGCGGCCACCGGCTGGCGGGCACCATTGCGCCCGCCGGCAACAAGAATGCCGCGTTGCCGATCATCGCTGCGGCATTGCTGACCGAGCACCCGGTCACGCTCGAGAACGTCCCCCGCATTCGCGACACCGAGACGCTGGTGGAGCTGATCCGCTCGGTCGGCGCGTCCGCCGAATGGCGAGAGCGCAATACGCTGGCAATCCATGCCAGGAGCATTCGCGCGGCCGACCTCGATCCGGAACTATGTGCACGAATCCGTGCCTCGATCCTGCTGGCGGGGCCGCTGCTGGCCCGCTGCGGCGAGGTGATGCTGCCGCCGCCCGGCGGCGACGTCATCGGCCGGCGGCGTCTCGATACGCATCTGCTGGCCTTCGAGCAGCTCGGCGCCACCGTCACCGCCACCCACCGGCTGGAATTTCGCGCCACGCGGCTGAAGGGCGCGGACGTCTTTCTCGACGAGCCCAGCGTGACGGCCACCGAGAACGCGCTGATCGCCGCTGTCGGCGCTCATGGCGCCACCTACCTGCGCAACGCCGCCTCCGAGCCGCATGTGCAGGACCTCGCGCATTTCCTGGTCGCGCTCGGCGCGCGCATCGAAGGCATCGGCACCAACACCATCATCGTCCATGGACCGGCGACGCTCGGCGGCGCCACCTATTCGATCCAGCCTGATCACATCGAGGTCGGCTCGCTGATCGGACTGGCCGCTGTGACCCGCTCGCCGCTGCGCATCGCGCGGGCCGGCGTCGAGCACCTGCGCTCGATCCGGATGGGCTTCGAGCGGCTTGGCATCGTCTGCGGCGTCGAGGGCGACGATCTCGTGGTGCCGTCCGGACAGACCATGAAGATCCACGATGATTTCGGCGGCCACGTTCCGAAGCTCGAGGATCAGCCGTGGCCGGCCTTCCCGGCGGACCTGATGTCGATCGCCATCGTGACCGCCACCCAGTGCGACGGCGTGATCCTGATGTTCGAGAAGATGTTCGAATCGCGGATGTTCTTCGTCGACAAGCTGATTGCGATGGGCGGGCGCATCGTGCTGTGCGACCCGCACCGGGCGATCGTGGCGGGGCCGAGCCGGCTGCGCGGCGCGCTGATGACCTCGCCCGACATCCGCGCCGGCATGGCGATGCTGCTGGCCGCGGTCTGCGCCGAGGGCGTCAGCACCATCAACAACGCCGACCAGATCGAGCGCGGCTATGAACGCATCGACGAACGCCTCAACGCGCTCGGCGCCAGGATCACGCGGGTGCCGGAGCGGACCCGCGACACCTGATCAAAACATTGGGACCGCGCCGCCACGCTTTCGTCCAGCGGTAATGCTAATGTCGCGCCATGACATCCCTTGATGAAATCCGGCGAGCGCCGGTCGCTACGGCAGCCTCCGGCCATCACCTCGCCGTCGAACTGACCGAGACGCTGAAGCTGGCGGTTCCGATCGCGCTGACCCAGCTCGGGCAGATCGCGATGATGACGACCGATCTGGCCCTGATCGGACGCCTCGGCGACGAGGCCGTCGCCGCCGCGGCGCTGGCGAGTTCGGTGTTCTTCATCACCTTCACCTTCGGCATGGGGCTGGTATCCGCCGTGGCGCCGCTGGCCGCGCAGGCGTTCGGCGCCCGCAATCCGCGGATGGTGCGGCGTTCGCTTCGCGTCGGGCTTTGGGCGGCGCTGCTGATTTCCCTGCCGTTGATGGCTCTGCCGCTCTACGGCGAGCAGATCCTGTTGACCCTGGGTCAGGCGCCGGCGACCGCGCGACGCGCGCAGGAATATCTGCTGGGCCTCGCCTGGGGCATTGCGCCGGCGCTGTGGTTCCTGGCGATCCGCGGCTTCATGGGCGCGGTCAACCGTCCGGAGCCGGGCCTGTGGATCACGCTGGCGGCGATCCCCGCCAATGCCGTGCTGGTCTATCTCCTGATCCATGGCGAATGGGGACTGCCGCGGCTGGAATTGTTCGGCGCCGGGCTTGCCACCACGATGATCAATTTCGGCATGTTCCTGGCCGGCCTCTGGTTCGCGCATGGCCGCCGGCCGTTCAAGAAATACCACGTGCTGGGCCGGATATGGCGCGTCGACTGGCTGCTGATGCGGCAACTGGTGGTGATCGGCGCGCCGATCTCGATCTCATTCCTGCTGGAGTACGGCCTGTTCGCCGCCGCAGCGCTGCTGATGGGCCTGATCAGCACCACCGCGCTGGCGGCGCATCAGATCGCGCTGCAGGTCACCGCCATCCTGTTCATGGTGCCGTTCGGCATCGGAATAGCGGCGACCGTGCGGGTCGGGCATGCCGTCGGCCGCAACGATGCGCCGGCGGTCAAGCGGGCGGGCCTGGTCGCGACCACGCTCGGCATTGTCCTGGTGTCCAGCCTGACGCTGGCCGTGATCCTCGCCCGGTTTGCGATCGCGCGATTCTTTCTCGGCGAGGGGGTGGAAAGCGGAGGCGTCGTCATCGAGCTCACCGCGACGCTGCTGATGGTCGGCGCGACATTCTTCGTCGCCGACGGCATCCAGACCGTCGCGGCAGGCGCGCTGCGCGGCATGAACGACACGCGGATCCCGCTGTTGTTTGCCGCGATCAGCTACTGGCTGATCGGATTCAGCGCCGCCTACGGGCTTGCCTTCTGGACCGGGCTCGGCGCGGTCGGCGTCTGGATCGGGCTGTCCTGCGGCACCGCGCTCTATGCCCTGCTTCTGGTCTTGCGTTTCCGGCGGCTTGCGGGGCATCTGGAACGCGCAAGAATGGTTGCCGTGAATTGAAGCGAACCGCAGAGGCTGGACATGAAGGTCCGCGAGGTCGATCCCGACGTTGACCCCGGCGCGTTGCTGCCGGGCGCGCAGTTCATCGACGCCTACCGCATCGCGGTTGAGGATGCCGCCCTCGACGCGCGGCAAGCGGCGGAAAGAATGCTGGCGCGTGGGCCGCCCTGGATCGATGCCCTGCTGAGCCTGCGCAATCTCATCGTGGCGCCGCTCGGCCTGAAGACCTCCGCGCCGAACCAGAGCGGCACCGCCGACATCATCGGGCTGTTTCCGGTTCTGAGCCAGACGCCGGATCGCCTGGTCGCGGGCTTCGACGACAAGCACCTGGATTTCCGCGTCGTGGTCGATGTCGCAGGCTCCGGCGGCAGCCGGAATGTCACGGCAACCACATTGGTCCTGACGCACAACCTGCTCGGCCGGGTCTATCTCGCGACCATCCTGCCGTTTCACCGGCTCGTCGTCCGCGCCATGCTGCGGCAGGTTGCAGCCTGAGCCCGGCACTTCGCGCGATCGCATGGACGCGCTGCCCGGTGCGTGCTTTGTTCCCGCCAGCCAATCACGCTGACCGGGTCATCGGCCGATCCCGACCGCCATGAGCAGGTGATATCGGGCAATGAACAGGCCCACGCCGCCTCCGGCCACTGGGGCGTGCCGACTTTCGCGTTCGAGAACGAGCCGTTCTTCGGACAGGACCGCATCGATCTCCTGATCTGGCGCATGGAAAGCAAGGGTCTGACCCGCCGCAGCTGATGTTGACGGCACGCCACGGCAGCCGTACCAAAAGTCCGCATACAGGAACGCGCAAGAACAAACGAGGCAACGCCATGGCCCATGAAACCGCGACGCTGGCCGCTTATGTCGCCAACCTGAAATTCGCCGATATCCCGCAGGAGGTGCTGGCGCGCGCCAAGGTGCTGACGCTGGACTTCCTCGGCAGCGCCATCCGGGCGCGGCGCGACGCGGAATCGACGCCTTCGCTCGTGAAAATGCTCGAAGCGCTGGCGCTCGACGGCAAGGGCGAATCCACCGTGTTCGGAGATGCCAAGACCTGGACGCCGGCGGTGGCGGCGCTGCTCAACGGCGCGCTCGGCCATTCGCTCGATTTCGACGACACCCATGCGGATTCCTCGCTGCATCCGAGCGCGCCGGTGGTGCCGGCCGCGTTCGCGGTCGGCGAACTCGTCGGCGCTTCCGGCCGCGACGTGCTCACCGCCATCGTCGCCGGCTATGAGGTGTGCTGCCGGCTCGGCAACGCGCTCGATCCGACCTCGCATTACGCGCGCGGCTTTCACCCCACAGCGACGGCGGGAACCTATGGCGCTGCAGCGGCGGCGGCAAAACTGTTTGGATTGTCGAAAGAGCAAATCGTCTCCGCATTCGGCGTCTCCGGCAGCCAGGCCGCCGGCTCGCTGCAGTTCCTGGTCAATGGCGCCTGGAACAAGCGTTATCAGGTCGGCGCCGCGGCGATGAACGGCGTGATCGCGGCCACATTGGCGCGCAACGATTTCATCGGCTCCTCCGAATCGATCGAAGGCAAGCATGGTCTTTTGGTCGGCTACAGCGACAATCCCCATCCCGACAAGGCGGTCGCCGACCTCGGCAAGACTTATGAGACCATGAAGATCGGCGTAAAACCCTATCCGAGCTGCCGCTACACCCACGCAGCCCTCGATGCGCTGATCGCGATGCGCCGCGAGCACAATCTGACGCCGGACCAGATCAAGCGCGTCGAGATCGGCTTGCATCGCAACGGCATCACGCTGACCGGCGACGCCGCCACCAAGCGGCATCCGACCTCGATCGTCGGCGGACAGTTCTCGATGTTCTTCACCGGCGCCGTGGCGCTCGACCAGGGCCGCTTCGGCTGGGACGATTACGATAAGCTCGGCGACAAGGCCGTGGGTGCGCTGGCCGACAAGTTCGACGTGGTGCAGGACGATCGCCTCGAGGCCGGCCGTACTCATCCGTTCGGCGCCCGCGTCTCGATCACCACCGACGACGGCGTGCACGAGCGGCTCTATGCCGATCCTTCCGGCGAGCCCAATTCGTTCCCGGACGCACAGGCGATGCAGCAGAAGTTTCTCACCCTCGCCCGTCCGGTGCTGAACGGCCGCGCCGACCAGCTTGCGGATGCAATCCTGTCGCTGGAACGGTTCGATCGCGTCGAGAAGGCCACGCAGCTCGGCCGGCAATAGGCCGCCGCCGTCAACCCGCCCACGTCTCGCGCCGGGTGACCCATACATCCGCGGTGTGGCCGAACAGTTCGATCTCGCGCTCCGGCGCCGCGCCGAGCCGGCGCGCCACGCCCTGCGATGCGACGTTCTCGCGGTCGATGCAGTGGATGATCCGGTCGAGTTCGAACGTGGCAAATGCCCAGTCGATCGAGGCCCGCGCCGCTTCGGCGGCATAGCCCTTGCCGCGAAATTCGCTGGCAATGCCCCAGCCGACTTCAAAGCCCGGCCAGGCCGGCGGAAACCACGGCCCGACGCGGCCGGCGAATTTGCCTGAGGATTTTTCCTCGACCGCGAACATGCCGGCGCCGTGCAACGTCCAGTGCCCGGCCATCACGACAGTGTGACGCCAGCCGGTCATTTCATCCAGCACCGGCTTGCCATCGACGGTGATGAACCGCGCGGTCGGGGGATCGGCCAGCATTGCCGTGTAGGGCGCGATATCGGCGCTGCGCCATTGCCGCAGTATCAGCCGCGGCGTTTCGATGACGGGACCGTCCGATGGGGCGGGCGTTGCGCCTAATACCAACGGCCTCAAGGAATGACCGTCGCCCAGGTTCTGGATGTGATTGAGGCAACGCGCTCGGGGTCGTCGGCGAAGAAGCGCCAAGCAGCGCAGGATTTGTCGACAATGTCGTCGTAGCTTTCGAACACGGTGATGGCGAGTTTGTTGCCGCGCAGATATTCCCAGACATTCTCGACCGGGTTCAGCTCTGGAGCGTAGGGCGGCAGGCGGACGAGCGTGATGTTGCTTGGAACGGAGAGACGCGCCGCGACGTGATAGCCTGCGCCATCAATGACGAGCGCAGCATGTGCTCCCGGCGCAACACGGCGGCCGATTTCGGCCAGATGCATGGACATGGCATCGGTATCGGCGGCGGGCAGGACGAGCGCCGCCGTAGCTCGGCGTTGCGGACAGACGGCGCCAAAAATGTAAGCCCACTCGTAGCGTTGGTCGCGTGGCGCACGAGGCCGTGTTCCTCGCTTGGCCCAGACGCGGGTCAGCGTCCCTTGCTGGCCGATGCGGGCTTCGTCCTGGAACCAGATTTCGATGGGTTTGTCTTTCGCGCGGTCGGGGAGTTGCGCCGCGACCGTTGCGGCAAAGTTTTTTTAAAGGCCTCCTGGGCTTCTTCGTCGGCCTGCGGATGGCGCGGACGCACCGAGAGCCGGCGGTAGCCGAGCTTCGCCAGCACCTTGCCGACCGAGCGTTCATGCAATGCGACGCCAAAGCGCCGTTGCAACTCGTCGCGCAAATCCACGCGCCGCCAGCGCACTACCCCATGGCGAGCCGGATCGGGCCCGGCCTCAACCAGCTTGGCCAGTTCGGCTTGCTGCTCCGCTGTGAGTTTTGGCGTGGGACCTGGCGTCTTCAAATCGTGCAGGCCGTCCAAGCCCTCAGCGTTGTAGCGATGCACCCAATCCCGCAGGGTCTGGCGATCCATGCCGCAGCTCTCCGCCGCCGACTTGCGATCCATCCCATCGAGCACCATCGCAAGAGCCAACATCCGCCGTGCTGCTGAACCATCCTTCTCCCGGCCCGCCGCCGCACGAAGGTCCTTTGCCGTCAAATCAAGCCGTAGGATCCTAACCGCTCCACCCATCGATGCTGCTCCTCTCAAAAGCAAACATCGAGTCAGAGTTTCTCTGATTTGGGAATCCCAAAATGAGTCAAAAGCCGCGGCCGTTGGTATAACTTGGTAGAAACGAGCATCGGTTCCCCCCAATTTTATCGAAGGCTCGTCGCGGCGAAGCCCTTGTGAGATGCTTACCGCCGTCATTGCGAGGAGCGCAAGCGACGAGGCAATCCCGCGCTTGGACTACTCCGGAGATTTCCTGCTATGATCGCCGCAAAGATCACGGAGTTCCCATGAGCTGGCTCCCCTCCAACGATCCCGTGCTCGGCGATCCCCTGTCCTGCGACGCACTCGAACTGGTCATCGTGCCGCGCACCCGCGATCTCGGCGACGGATTCGAGGTGCGCCGGGCGCTGCCGCACGGCAAGCGCCAGATGGTCGGGCCCTTCATCTTCTTCGATCATTTCGGACCGGTGCAGTTCATGTCCGGCAAGGGCATGGACGTTCGCCCGCATCCGCATATCGGTCTCGCCACCGTCACCTACCTGTTCGACGGCTCGATCATGCACCGCGACAGCGAGGGCAACATCCAGGAAATCCAGCCCGGCGCGATGAACCTGATGACGGCCGGCCGCGGCATCGCCCATTCCGAGCGGACGCCGGACGTGCAGCGCGCCAGCGGCCAGAAAATGCTGGGCCTGCAGAGCTGGATCGCCTTGCCGGCGGCTTCCGAGGAGATCGCGCCGTCGTTCCAGCATTACGCCGCCGCCGACCTGCCGAAGGTAAGGGATCGCGGCTTCACCGCGCGCGTTATTGCGGGCCAGGCGTTCGGCGCGACATCGCCGGTCAGCATGGTGTCGCCGTGGTTCTATACCGAGGTAACCGCGGAACAAGGCACGACCCTGCCGCTCGATCCCGACCACGAGGAACGCGCGATCTACCTGGTCGACGGCGAGATCGAAATCGCCGGCGATCGCTATCAGGGACCGCGGCTGCTGATCTTCCGGCCCGGCGACCGCATCACCGTCAAGACCGTCGGGCCGACCCGGATGACGTTCCTCGGCGGCGACGCGCTGGAAGGGCCGCGCCATATCTGGTGGAATTTCGTCTCCTCCTCCAGGGAGCGGATCGAACAGGCCAAACAGGACTGGAAAACCGGCCGTTTCGCTCACGTTCCCGACGAACACGAGTTCATTCCGCTGCCGGAGTGAGCTATCCCCTATGCTCGCTTCCCTCGCGCGCCCGCCGGGATCGTTCCACCTTTGAAAGTACGCCGATGACCACCATGCTCGCCAGCGACCTGCCCCTTCCCCGGATCGGGCGCGGCAAGGTCCGCGATATCTACGCCGTCGGCGACGACCGCGTGCTGCTGCTCACCACCGACCGCATCAGCGCGTTCGATGTCGTCATGGCCGAGACCATTCCGATGAAGGGCGCGGTGCTGACGCAGATCAGCGCCTGGTGGTTCGAGCTGCTCGAAGGCGTGGTGCATCATCACATGATCAGCGCCGACGCCGACACCATCATGTCAGAGGTACCGGCGCTGCAGGGCCATCGCGCCTCGCTCGCCGGCCGGGCGATGCTATGCAAGCGCACGGAAGTGTTTCCGATCGAATGCGTGGTCCGCGGCTATCTCTCGGGCTCGGCCTGGAAGGAATACGCAGCCCAGGGCACGCTGGCAGGCGAGAAGCTGCCGCCGGGCCTGCTGGAAAGCGCCAAACTGGAGCCTGCGATCTTCAGCCCGGCGACCAAGGCCGAGACCGGCCACGACGAGAACATCACGATCGCGCGGATGCGCGAGGTGCTCGGCGACGAGGTGGCCTACGAGCTGGAGAGCATGAGCCGCGCCGTCTACACGCTCGGCGAAAAAATCGCCCGCGAGCAGGGCATCATCATTGCCGACACCAAATTCGAATTCGGCCGCGACAAGAACGGCCACATCATCCTGATCGACGAGGTGATGACCCCCGACAGTTCGCGGTTCTGGGCGGCGGATGCCTACAAGCCCGGCCAGCCGCAGCCGAGCTTCGACAAGCAGCCGTTGCGCGATTATCTCGACGCCGAGCGCCGCGCCGGCCGCTGGAACGGCGACGCCCCACCGCCGCCGCTGCCGGCCAGCGTGGTCGACGCCACCAGCAAGCGCTATCTCGAAGCCTATCGCCGGATTACCGGAAGCGAACTCAGGATTGCTTAAGTCGGACCTCTAATGCCAAGCTCCCCGGCAGAAAAAATGACAGGGAGCGCCGCATGACCGAGACCGACACAGTTCTGGTCGAACGCGATGGACCGGTGACCATCGTCTCCATCAACCGCCCGCATTGCCGCAACGCCGTCGACGGCGCGACTGCGCGCAAGCTGTTCGATACGTTCAGGGCTTTCGATGCCGATGCCGAGGCGTCGGTCGCGGTGTTTACCGGCACCGGCGGCCATTTCTGCGCCGGCGCCGACCTCAAGGCGGTGGCATCGGGCGATCCCAACAAGAAGCGCGAGATCGGCGGCCACGATTCGATCGCGCCGATGGGACCGAGCCGGCTGCGGCTGTCGAAGCCGGTGATTGCGGCGGTCGAAGGCTATGCCGTGGCCGGCGGCATGGAACTGGCGCTGTGGGCCGACATACGCGTGGTCGCCGAGGACGCCACCTTCGGCATCTTCTGCCGCCGCTTCGGCGTGCCTCTGATCGATCTCGGCACCATCCGGCTGCCGCGGCTGATCGGGCATTCGCAGGCGATCGATCTCATTCTGACCGGACGCCCCGTCGGCGGCCCGGAGGCGCTGCGCATGGGGCTTGCCAACCGCCTGGTGCCCAGGGGCGAAACCCGCGCGCAGGCGATTGCGCTGGCAAAACAGATCGCGGCCTTCCCGCAAACCTGCATGCGCGCCGACCGGTTGTCGGCGCTGCGGCAGTGGGACCTCGAAGAGGAAGACGCCATCGCCAACGAAATGCGCGGCGGGCTTGAAGTCATTGCCTCAGGCGAGACGCTGTCCGGCGCGGCGCGCTTTGCGTCCGGCATCGGACGTCACGGCGCGTTCGGCGGAGATGGCAGGAAGTGACGATGCTGCAGCCTCCCTCCACTGACGTGAAAACCTTCGTCACCGGCGATTTCCGCCTGCAAAGCGGCATCGTCATGCCGACCGTGACCATCGCCTACCGGACGCTGGGGGTCCTTGCGCCCGACCGCGACAATGTCGTGCTGGTCACCCATGGCAACACCAGCGGTCCGCAGATGATCGATCCCTTGGGATCGACCGGCGAGGGAAGCTGGAACGAGATCGTCGGCCCCGGCAAGGCGGTCGACACCAACCGTTTCTTTGCGATCTGTCCCAACATGCTGGGGTCGTCCTACGGATCGACCAATGCGGCGAGCATCGATCCCGCGACCGGCAAGCCCTACGGGCCGCGGTTTCCCGACATCACCGTGAGCGACATCGTCGCCACCCAGCGCGCGCTGCTCGATCATCTCGGCATCGGAAGGCTGGTTGCGATCGTCGGCCCGTCCTATGGCGGCTTCCAGGCCTTCCAGTGGGCGGTGAACTATCCCGGCATGATGAAGGGGATTGCCGCCATCGTCACGTCTCCTGTGGTGCCGCGCGAGCGGTCGGAAGGAAATGTGGCGCGCCTGCTCGCCACCCTATCGCAGGACCCGAACTGGAACGGCGGCGACTATTACGATCGCGGCGGCGTGCTGGAGACCATGACCCAGATCCGCATCGCCACGCTGAAAAACTACGGCATCGAGACCCGCCTGCGCGATACGATGTCCGATCCGCAAGCGATCGAGGCGGCGATCCGCGACGAGTCGGCGCGATGGGCAACGGGGTTCGATGCCAATTCGCTGATCATCCTGGCGAAGGCGCTGAGGGGTTTTGATGTGACCGCGCAATTCGGCAGCATCAAAGCGAAGATGCTTTATGTATTGTCCCGCACCGACAAACTGTTTCCGCCGGAGCTTGCGCCCGGCGTGATGCAGGCGCTCAAGGCCGCCGGCGTCGACGCCGATTATTTCCTGCTCGACAGCGAATACGGCCATTCGGCATCCGGCCTCGACGCGCATAAATGGGCGCCGCGGCTGCGGGAGTTTATGGACGGGCTGTGACATCGCTTGAATAGAGCAAACTTCATCCGCCGTCGTCCCGGCGAACGCCGGGACCCATACGCCGTGCCGTTGACGGTTACGGGAAGTGCAAGCGGCCTTGTTGAAGCCCCCCGCTCCTGCAATAGACGACCGGGATTACGGGCCCCGGCGTTCGCCGGGGCGACGGCAGGTTAAATCCCCGCCATCATCACGTATTTGATCTCGACATATTCTTCGATGCCGTGATGCGAGCCTTCGCGCCCCAAGCCCGATTCCTTGACGCCGCCGAACGGGGCGACCTCGGTGGTGATCAGGCCAGTGTTGACGCCGACCATGCCGGACTCCAGCGCTTCGGCGACCCGCCAGACCCGGCCGAGATCGCGCGAATAGAAATACGACGCCAGACCGAACGGCGAGTTGTTGCACATCGCGATCACATCGGCCTCGTCCTTGAACCGGAACACCGGCGCCATGGGGCCGAAGGTTTCTTCCTGCGACACCAGCGCATCGGGTGCGACGTTCGCCAGCACCGTCGGCTCGAAGAAAGTGCCGCCGAGCGCATGGCGCTTGCCGCCGGTGACGATCTTGGCGCCGCCCTTGACCGCATTCGCGATGTGCCTCTCGACCTTGTCGATCGCATCCATGTTGATCAGCGGGCCCTGCGTCACGCCTTGCTCGGTGCCGTCGCCGACCTTCATCGCGGCGGCCTTCTTCGACAGCTTCTCGACGAACTGGTCGTAGATGCCGTCCTGGGCATAGAGGCGATTGGCGCAGACGCAGGTCTGGCCCATGTTGCGGTATTTCGAGACCATGGCGCCTTCGACAGCGGCATCGATATCGGCGTCGTCGAACACCACGAACGGCGCGTTGCCGCCGAGTTCGAGCCCGAGTTTCTTCACCCCGACAGAAGCCTGCCGGTACAGGATTTTCCCGACCTCGGTCGAACCGGTGAAGCCGACGAAGCGCACCGCGGGATGTTCGCACAAGACCTTGCCGATCGGCGGCGCATCGCCGGTGATGATGTTGAACACGCCCTTGGGCACGCCGGCCTTCTCGGCCAGCACTGCGAGCGCCAATGCGCTGAGCGGCGTTTCGTTGGCGGGTTTGAGCACCACGGTGCAGCCGGCGGCCAGCGCCGGCGATACCTTGCGGGTGATCATCGAAGACGGGAAATTCCACGGCGTGATCGCGCCGCAGACGCCGATCGGCTGCTTGATCGCCAAGAGCCGCGCATCCGGCCGCTGCGCCGGAATGGTTTCGCCATAGACGCGACGGGCCTCCTCGGCGAAAAATTCAACATAAGCGCCGCCGATATCGACCTCGCCGAGCGCTTCGGCGAGCGGCTTGCCCTGCTCGGAGGTCAGGATCAGCGCCAGGTCTTCGCGGTTGGCGATGATCAGCTCGAACCATTTGCGCAGGATATTGGAGCGCTGTTTGGCGGTGAATTTCGCCCAGGCCGGAAATGCGCGCTGGGCGGCTTCGACCGCGTGCGTGGCATCCGCGGCGGTCATCTGCGGCACTTTCGCAAGCGCTGCGCCGGTGGCCGGGTTGTTCACGGGATAGACCGGCGCGCCGACCCAGGCGCCGTCGATATAGCAGTGCTCGCGCAGCAGCGACGGATCCTTCAGGCGGTCGCGCAGCGATGGCGCGGAGGCTTGCGGTGTACGTGCGGCAGCGGTCGTCATGGCGTCACTCCCCGGGATGTTTCTTGGCCTTGGAGCCGAATATAGGCGCAAACGAGTCGGGATGCATCGACTCGTCGGCCAACCCTACCCGTCATTCCGGGATGGTCCGAAGGACCAGACCCGGAATCTCGAGATTCCAGGTTCGATGCTTCGCATCACCCCGGAATGACGGGCTCAAATCAGGCCGCGCCGCTCATATAGGTTTCGCGGCGGCCGATCATGCGCTCCGCGGCGGCCTTGGCGGCGGCCTTGGAGGACGTCGCACAGGTACGGTATTCGAGGTCGGGCGTGACTTCGGGCTCGCGCCGTCCGAACCAGGACTTGGACCCGACCGGCAACAGCGCCAATGCCTGCGCCACATTGTCGACCGCACCGAACGAGTGCAGCGCACCGGTGCCGGCAATGCGGACTTCATAGATGCCCGGGGTGATCGGCGCCTCGATATTTTCGCCGCGCCCGGCCCGGGGATATCTTTTCCATTCGCTCCAGGTCGAGATCATCTTCGTCCCCCCGCAACCCAAAAGTCACTACCATTTTCACTAAAACGTGCAGTCCGGCGACGTCAAATTGTGCCGTATTTCAAACGCTTTACTGCCAAAACGGTTCCCCGGCGCGGGATCGATTTTGCGAACATATCGCGGATATCCGGGGCGGTCATGGGAATTGCAATCCATCCACCGCAAAATCTGGCCGGGTGTTGCACTTCAGTCGCGCTGTCATGTGCCCCATCCCGCCGGCAGCCACCAGCGCGGGCGGCTCTCGCTTGCGAGACGCGGCCCCGAGGTGGAAGATCGCCGACGCATGGAGGGACGAACATGTCAGAATCAGCGGACAGCTATGTTTGCGGCGTCGCGGATGCGCCGCTGCTGGGCGAAACCATCGGGCACAGCCTCGACAAGGCCGTGCGGCGCTGGGCCGACCGCGAGGCGCTGGTTTCGCCGAGCCATGACGTCAGGTGGACGTGGCGGGAACTGGCGCAGCGCGTCGATGCGCTGGCGGCGGGCTTTCTCGCGCTTGGGCTGGAGCGCGGCGCGCGGATCGGCGTCTGGTCGCTGAACCGGCCGGAATGGACGCTGACGCAGTTTGCCGCCGCCAAGGCCGGGCTCATCCTGGTCACCATCAATCCCGCCTACCGTCTCAGCGAACTCGAATTCGCGCTGGCCAAGGTCGGCTGCGCCGCGATCGTGACGGCGACCGCGTTCAAGACCTCTGACTACATGGAGATGCTGAACACGCTGATGCCCGAACTGGCAACGGCCCGGCCGGGCGAATTGCATGCGGCGCGGCTGCCGCAACTGCGCATGGTGATCCAGGTCGGCGGCCCGGTATGTCCCGGCACGATTCCGTTCGAGCAAGTCGCCGGCATGGGCGGCGCGCGTCACCGCGACGCGCTCGCGGCCCTGGCCAAGACCCTGCAGTTCGACGATGCCGTCAACATCCAGTTCACCAGCGGCACCACCGGATCGCCGAAGGGCGTCACGCTGACGCATCACAACATCCTCAACAACGGCTATTTCGTCGGCCGCGCGATGCGCCTCACGGAGCAAGACCGCATCTGCATTCCGGTGCCGCTCTATCACTGCTTCGGCATGGTGATGGGCAACCTCGCCTCCGTCACCTCGGGCGCCGCCATGGTCTATCCCGGCGAGGGATTCGATCCGCTGGTGACGCTGCAGACCATCGAGCGGGAAAAATGCACGACGCTCTACGGCGTCCCCACCATGTTCATCGCCGAACTCGACCATCCCGACTTCGCCAAATTCAACCTGTCGTCGCTGCGCACCGGCATCATGGCCGGCGCGCCCTGCCCGATCGAGGTGATGCGGCGCGTCAACGAAGAGATGAACATGCGCGAAGTCACCATCGCCTACGGCATGACCGAAACCAGCCCGGTCAGTTTCCAGAGCGCCACCGATGACCCGCTGGAGCGACGCGTTTCCACCGTCGGGCGGATTCATCCGCATGTCGAGGTCAAGGTCGTCGATCAGGAAGGGCGCATCGTGCCGCGCGGCGAACGCGGCGAACTCTGCACCCGCGGCTACAGCGTGATGCTGGGCTATTGGGACGAGCCCGAAAAGACCGCCGACGTGCTCGACGCCTCGGGCTGGATGCACACCGGCGATCTCGCCGTGATCGATCAGGAGGGTTACTGCAACATCGTCGGCCGCATCAAGGACATGGTGATCCGCGGCGGCGAGAACCTCTATCCGCGCGAGATCGAGGAGTTCCTCTATCGCCACCCCAAGATCCAGGACGTGCAGATCTTCGGCGTCGCCGACGATCGCTACGGCGAGGAGCTGTGCGCCTGGATCCGGGTGCGGTCCGGCGAGGCGCTGACCGCCGACGAGGTGCGCGCCTTCTGCCAGGGCCAGATCGCCCACAACAAGATTCCGCGCTACGTCGAATTCGTCGACGAATTTCCGATGACCGTCACCGGCAAGATCCAGAAATTCCTGATGCGCGACGCGGTCGAGGCCAAGCTCGGGCTGAAGGCGGCGAAGACGGCGTGAGGGGCTAGCGACCGTCATTGCGAGGAGCACTTGCGACGAAGCAATCCATCTCGCCGCGCAATGAAAGAATGGATTGCTTCGCTGCGCTCGCAATGACGAGGCTCCATTCAAACGCACCTTCGCGTTCTCGCGGCGCGATTCGCCCGAGGTTTGCCAAGAATCTTCGCGCCTTGAAATCAGGGCGCAGGGAATGGTCTTAGGGCTTATGCCGCACCCTCCCCGGCGACTTGCCGAAGGCGGCTTCGCAGACTGAACTCGCTGCGGCTCCCCCTCACCCGAAATTCGCTCTCGCGAATTTCGACCTCTCCCCGCATCCGCCTTCGCCCGAAGGCGGGCTTCGGCGGACAAGAGCGGGGAGAGGTAAAGAAAACGCGCTAAACCGGCAGCCCATTCTGCTGCGCCAGTTCCTTCAGCGAGGCCTGCGGCCGCGCGCCGATGTGCTGGATGATTTCGGCTGCGGCGAGCGCGCCGAGGCGGCCGGCGTTCTCGTATCCGGCGCCGCGCGCAAGGCCGAACAGGAAACCGGCGGCGAACAGGTCGCCGGCGCCTGTGGTGTCCACCATCCGGTCGATCGGGAATGCGGGCACTGCCGTCACGCCGTTCTTTGAGACCACCACGCAGCCTTTCTCGCTGCGGGTGACGATTCCGAGTTTCGTGTCGCTGCGCAGCTGCGTCAGCGCGGTGTCGAAATCCGAGGTCTGGTACAGCGAATGCAGTTCGGCCTCGTTGGCGAAAATCAGGTCGACCGTGCCTTTACGCATCAGATCGAGAAATTCGTCGCGATAGCGATCGACGCAGAACGAATCCGACAGCGTCAGCGCGACCTGGCGGCCGGCGTCATGGGCGATGGTCGAGGCCTTGACGAAGGCTTCCTTGGCGTTCTTCGGATCCCAGAGATAGCCTTCGAGGTAGATGACACCGGATGCCGCGATCTGCGCGGCGTCGATATCGCCCGATGTCAGTTCCTGCGCGGCGCCGAGATAGGTGTTCATGGTGCGCTCGCCGTCCGGCGTCACCAGGATATAGGAGCAGCCCGTGGCGGGGCCGTCGGCCGCCGGCCGGGTCTCGAACGCCACCCCGGCGGCGCGGATGTCGTGGGTATAAAGACGGCCGATCTGGTCGTCCTTGACCTTGCCGACATAGGCCGCCCGGGCGCCGAGATTGGCGAGGCCGACAATGGTGTTCGCCGCTGAGCCGCCGGACATTTCGGTGGCCGGGCCCATGTCGCGGTAGATCGATGCGGCACGGGCCTCGTCGATCAGCGCCATGCCGCCCTTGGTCATGCCGTGATGGCCAAGAAATCCCTCGTCGGTCTGCACCAGGATGTCGAAAATCGCATTGCCGATCCCGAGAACGTCGTATTTCGCTGTGGTCATCGATCAGTCCTGTTGCGGCAATTGCGAATGGCGCGGCCTATCACGATCGACCCTGCACCAGCAAGCGACGAGCTGTTTGTTTGAGCATGATCTCCGCGCAGACGCGTTCCGCGTTTGTCGCGAGGGAAAACCGGTGCCCACTTTTCCGGATCATGCTCTATAGAAGCCCTGCATGATCCGCTCCTTCCTCACGGTATCCTCGGGAACGCTGGCCTCGCGGCTGCTCGGATTCGCGCGCGATTCGATGATTGCGGCGCTGCTCGGCGCCGGCCCCGTTGCGGACGCCTTCCTGGTGGCGTTCCAGGGGGTCAATGTCGTGAGACGGCTGCTGACCGAGGGGGCATTGAACGCAGCATTGGTGCCGGCCTGGCTGCGCGTCCGCGAGGCCGAGGGCGCGAAAGCGGCCGCCGCCTTCGCAGGCCGCGTGCTCGGCACCGTCAGTGCTGCATTGGTGGCGGCGACGGCGCTGCTCGGCCTGTTGATGCCGCTGGTGATGACCGCGCTGGCGCCGGGCTTTACCGGGACCGCGACGCTGCAACTCGCCGTCGACGACGCCCGCCTGATGCTGCCTTATCTCGCCTTCGCGGGACCGGTCACGGTCATGATGGCGCTGTTGAATGCGCAAGGCCGCTTCGCGCTGACGGCGTTTTCGCCTGTCTTGTTCAACATCGCGCTGATCGCGATCATGGCGGCGCTGCTCGGCCGGCGGCAGGATGCCGTCGATGCCGCGCTGATCGTGGCCTCCACGGTCGGCATCGCCGGGCTGCTGCAATTGCTGATCCTGCTGCTGCGCCGGGGCGGCGGCGTCGCAACGCCGCTGCGGATCGCGTTCGACCCGCAGATGCGCGGGTTTCTCGGCAAGGCGATCCCGGGCATGATCGCCAGCGCTTCGCCGCAATTGCTGGTCGTCGCCGGCGCGGTGGTCGCGTCGTCGTCGCCGTCTTCGGTGTCGTGGCTCTATTTCGCCAACCGTTTGATCGAGCTGCCGCTCGGGCTTGTCGGCGTCGCCATGGGCACCGTGCTGATCCCCGAGCTGACGCGCGGCATGCAAGGGGAGAAAAGCAGCGCCATCGCGCACGCCGAATCGCGCGGGCTCGAACTATCGGTCGGGCTGGCCCTGCCGGCGATGCTGGGATTGATCGCGCTCGGCGAACCGATCGTGCGGATGCTGTTCCAGCACGGCGCCTTCACGCCAGCCGATACCGCTTCTACCGCGCAGGCGCTGATGTGGCTGGCGCTCGGCCTGCCGGCGCACGTGCTGGTGAAGGCGCTGTCGCCGGCGTTCTTCGCACGCGAGGATACGCTTTCGCCGCTTTTCGCAGCGCTCAAGGGGATGGCGGTCGCGATCGTGCTGGCCGTGGTGCTCGGCCGGATATTCGGCGCCGGCGGCATCGCGGCCAGCATCGCGCTGGGGGCCTGGAGCAGCGCGTTCAGCCTGATCCGGCGCGGGGCCGCGACATTCGGATTCTCGATCGATGCCGCAGCGCGCCGGCGGCTGCCGCGCATCGTGGCGGCGGCTTTTGCGATGGGCGGGCTGTTGTGGCTGACGGCGACGCAGGCGTTGCCGCTGGCCGCGAACGCGCATGGACTTGCGCAGGCCGCGCTGCTGGGCGGGCTGATAGCCGGCGGAATCGCGATTTACGGCCTGCTTCTGGCCCTGTTCGGCGTCACCAGTTGGGCCGTGCGGTGACCGCGATCCGGCAAACCAGGGCTCCCGGCTTGCGCGACTGAGGCCCGCATGGCAAACGACGGCGCGTCGCGCCTATTGGCAAACGACGGCGCGAAACGAATGACATCCGCGGGAAGCTGACAATGGCGATGGTTGAACGGGTATTTTCGGGCGTCCAGCCGACGGGCAATCTGCATCTCGGCAATTACCTCGGCGCGATCGTCAATTTCGTGAAGCTGCAGGAAACCCACAACTGCCTGTATTGCGTGGTCGATCTGCACGCCATCACGCAGCCGGTGGAGGTGTGGGGCGGCCCGGCCGAGCTCGCGCGCAACACCCGCGAGGTGACCGCGGCCTTCATCGCCTCCGGGATCGACCCGAACAAGCACATCGTCTTCAACCAGAGCCAGGTCTACGAACACGCGGAACTGGCCTGGATCTTCAATTGCGTGGCGCGAGTCGGCTGGCTCAACCGCATGACGCAGTTCAAGGACAAGGCCGGCAAGGATCGCGAGGCCGCGTCCGTCGGACTTTACGATTATCCGGTGCTGATGGCGGCCGACATCCTGGTGTATCGCGCCACCCACGTGCCGGTCGGCGAGGACCAGAAGCAGCACCTCGAACTGTCCCGCGACATCGCGCAGAAATTCAACAATGATTTCGGCGAATCGATACGCCGCCATGGGTTCAACGACGGCCTGTTCTTTCCGCAGCCGGAACCGCTGATCACCGGGCCGGCGACACGGGTGATGAGCTTGCGCGACGGCACCAAGAAGATGTCGAAATCGGATGCGTCCGACAATTCGCGGATCAATCTCACCGACGACGCCGACACCATCGCGCAGAAGATCCGCAAGGCGAAGACCGATCCGGAGCCGTTGCCGTCGGAGGAAAAAGGCCTTGAGGCGCGTCCCGAAGCCGACAATTTGGTCGGCATCTATGCCGCCCTTTCGGGCCGCAGCAAAGCCGACGTGCTCCGCGACTTCGGCGGCGGGCAGTTCTCGAGCTTCAAGAATTCGCTGGTGGAACTCTGCGTATCCAGGCTGTCGCCGATCGCCTCCGAGATGAAGCGGCTGGTGGCGGACCCCGGCCATGTCGATTCGATCCTGGTCGACGGTGCCGACCGCGCCCGCGCCATCGCCGCCGAGACCATGCAGGCGACGAAAGATATCGTGGGTTTCGTCAGCCGGCGCTCGGTTTCCACGCCCTTGCCCTAATTGACGCAGCGCACAGCTTTCCCGCAGCGGCTTGTGGAGCATGGCTGCGCCGTGGCAGCATGCGCCGGTTTGGCGCAGCATCGGGACATGCATGACCACCCAGCGACGAAGCTACGAGACGGGTCACAAGCCGAAATGTCTGGTTATCGTTGACGACACCGCGGAATGGGACCGCGCGGTCTACTATGCCAGCCGCTGGGCGATACGCGTCGGCGGCGGCGTGGTGATGCTGCGCGTGATCGAGACCGAGGACCAGAACCAGCAATGGCTGGGGGTCGCCGATATCATGCGCGCCGAGGCCCAGGACGACGCCAATGCCGCGCTCGATCGCGCCGCCGGACGCGCCAATGGCATCGCCGCGATCACGCCCGAGCGCGTGATCCGCGAGGGCGACCCGACCGACCAGATCCTCGACGTGATCGACAAGGACGTCGATATCTCGATGCTGGTGCTGGCCGCCAATCCCGGCCCGGAAGGCCCCGGCCCGATCATCACCACGATGGCCAAGACGGTCGGCTCGTTCCCGATTCCCGTCGTGATCGTGCCCGGCGACCTCAGCGACGCGGACATCGACGGGCTGTCGTAGCGATTGTCGTCCCCGCGAACGCGGGGACCCATACGCCGTACCCCCTCACTGGCCGACAGCGGCAGACAAGGCTTTGTCCGGCCTACGGAGAACAAAATGTTCCCTCCGGGATTATGGGTCCCCGCGTTCGCGGGGACGACGGGCATGGGTGCTATCCCGCCCCTTGACCGTGCGTTTGCGGGGGCCATCTGCTAAGGAAGCTTACGCGCCGGCCTTGAACCGGCGACGCCGGAGAAAACCATGTTCATTCAGACCGAAGCCACGCCCAATCCCGCCACCCTGAAATTCATTCCCGGCCGCGCCGTGCTCGATGGCGGCACCATGGAATTCACCAACCGCGACGCCGCCGCGCGCTCGCCGCTCGCCGAAAGGCTGTTCGGCGTCCCCGGCGTTACCAGCGTGTTCTACGGCTCCGACTTCGTCACCGTGACCAAGGCGGACGGCGACTGGCAGCACCTCAAGCCAGCGATCCTGGGCGCCATCATGGAGCACTACATGTCCGGCGCGCCGCTGCTGGCCGACGGCAGTGCAGGGAGCGACGAGGCCGCCGACGAGGAGGATGAGTTCTTCAACGAGGCCGACGCCGAGACGGTTGCGACCATCAAGGACCTGATCGAGACCCGGGTGCGCCCCGCGGTCGCCAATGACGGCGGCGACATCACCTTCCGCGGCTTCAGGGACGGCATCGTCTATCTCAACATGAAGGGCGCTTGCGCGGGCTGCCCGTCATCCACCGCGACGCTGCAGCACGGCATCCAGAACCTCCTGAAGCATTTCGTGCCCGACGTGGTCGAAGTCCGGCCGATGTGATCGGGACGCGAATGGCGAGTAGCGAATGGCGAGTAGCAACAGGCTGCCGGGCGAAGGACACAACTCCCGCTGACCTTTCATTCGCCATTCGTCACTCGCCATTCGCCCCCTTCCCATGCTGATCCTTGCCATCGACACCGCGCTGGACGCCTGCGCCGCCGGCGTGCTGGACACCGACGCCGGCAGGCTGATTGCGCAGGAATCGCAGGCGATGAAGCGCGGCCATGCCGAAGCCCTGATGCCGCTGATCGGGCGCGTCATGACGGCATCCGGCATCGGCTTTGCGGCGCTCGACCGGATCGCGGCAACCACCGGTCCGGGCAGCTTTACCGGCTTGCGGGTCGGGCTGTCCGCCGCGCGCGGCATTGCGCTCGCCGCCAACAAGCCGGTGGTCGGGCTGACCACGCTGACGGCCTATGCCGCGCCCGTGGTTGCCCAGAACGGCGAGCATCCGGTGATCTCGGCGATCGATGCGCGGCACGACCACGTGTATTTTCAGGTCGTGAGCGGCGACGGCAGCTCGTTGATCCGGCCGCAGGTCGCCCCGATCGAGCAGGCGCTCAACGCGGCGCGATTCGGCGCGCCGCATCTGGTCGGCAATGCCGCCAAAATCCTCGCCGATCGCTGGCCGGCAGATGCACCGCCGCCTTTCAGGGTCGATGCGCAACCGGCGCCTGATATCGCCTGGGTGGCGTGGCTGGCGGCCGCCGTCAGTCCGGATACCGCACCGGCGCGGCCTTATTATCTGCGCGCGCCGGACGCCAAGCCTTCGACGAACCTGCTGCAGCGAGCCTCGCAGCCGCCGGCGTCATGATGAGTCAAATAAGCTCCTGGCTGTCCGATTGGTGGAGCGGCGGCACCGCGGTGGTCGAACCTGCGACCCAGCGCGACGCGGCCCGTCTGGCGCAATTGCACGGCGCTTCGTTTCACCGCGGCTGGGGCGAAGGTGAGTTCGAGGCGATGCTGACCGAGCGCAACACGCTGGTGCATCGCCTGAGACTCGGTCGCAAGATCATCGGCTTCGCGGTATCACGCCTGGCGGCGGACGAGGCCGAAATCCTGTCGATCGCCGTTGCCGCCGATCATCGCGGCCGCGGCCTGTCCCGGAACCTGCTGCTGACCCATCTCGGCCATCTCGCCGGCCGCGGCGTGCGCACGGTATTCCTCGAAGTTGAGGAAAATAATCAGCCGGCGCGGCGGCTCTACGAACGGGCCGGATTTGCCGTCGTGGGACGCCGGGAACGCTATTACCGGGAGGCCAACGGGCAACAATTGAACGCCCTTCTGATGCGCCGCGACTTGTCGTAACCCGCGCGGAGTGGCAGAAGGGGCCCATAAAGGGCGCATGATCTGATTGCCACCCGCTTGCACCCTCGGGGCAGGTCCGAGGGCATGGCTTATGGCGAATCATGCGGCTTTGCCGAAGGCAGGCTAGTCATGACCGCACTG
The DNA here is from genome assembly GCF_018736085.1 of Bradyrhizobium sediminis. Classification (NCBI taxonomy): domain Bacteria; kingdom Pseudomonadati; phylum Pseudomonadota; class Alphaproteobacteria; order Hyphomicrobiales; family Nitrobacteraceae; genus Bradyrhizobium; species Bradyrhizobium sediminis. Next base: position 29,089 of record NZ_CP076134.1, read on the forward strand.
AAACCCACCTCTGTACTCAAGGCCACCGGTATCGAAGCCCGCTGCGCCGCCACCGGAATGCGCATGACCGAACAGCGCCGCGTCATCGCGCGCGTGCTGGCGGAGGCTGCCGATCATCCCGATGTCGAGGAACTGTACCGCCGCTGCGTCGCAGTCGACGACAAGATCTCGATCTCGACGGTGTATCGCACCGTCAAGCTGTTCGAGGACGCGGGCATCATCGAGCGGCACGATTTCCGCGAGGGCCGCGCCCGCTACGAGCAGATGCGCGACAGCCATCACGACCACCTGATCAATCTGCGCGACGGCAAGGTGATCGAATTCACCTCCGAGGAGATCGAGAAGCTGCAGGCCGAAATCGCCCGCAAGCTCGGCTACAAGCTGGTCGATCACCGCCTTGAATTATATTGCGTCCCGCTGGACGACGAAAAATCCTGATCGCGTGGAAATCCTGAGCCATAGCGTTTTCAAGCGAAGTGGATACCGGTTCGCGTGAAGAAAACGCGTCACGACAAAGACCCGCTCGATCTCGTCATCTTCGACTGCGACGGCGTGCTGGTCGACAGCGAAGTCATTTCATGCCGCGCGCACGCGGAAAACTTGACGCGCCACGGTTATCCGATCACGGCAGAACAGGTGCTCGATCGTTTCCTCGGCCGCTCGATGCGTCAGGCAACTCTCGAAGTCGAAGCTGAGATGGGCCGCAGCCTGCCAGACGACTTCCACGCCCAAGTATATGCCGAGATTTTCCGACTGTTTGCGGCTTCGCTAGAAGCCACACCCCATATCGACGAGGCGCTGGCCGCGATTGCGCTACCCGTCTGTGTCGCATCGAGCGGCCCGCCGGAGAAAATCAGCGCCAGTCTTAACCGCGTCGGATTGTACAACCGGTTCGCACCGCACATTTTCTCCGCCGTGCAGGTACCCAATGGCAAGCCGGCGCCGGACCTGTTTCTGTTCGCGGCCGAACAGATGCAAACCACGCCGGCGCGATGCCTGGTGATCGAGGACAGCCTTCCCGGCATCGCTGGCGCGGTCGCCGCCGGGATGACCGTGCTGGGTTTCCACGGCGGCAGCCATTGCCGGCCCGGTTACGGTGACACGCTGCGCGCGGCCGGGGCCGTCACGACCTTTGACGATATGCGGCAATTGCCGGGGCTAATCGGGCAAATCGGAGCCCAGGTCGCCGTCATCTAAGTGCCGGATCCTGTCATTCCGGGATGGTGCGTTAGCACCAGACCTCAGGTGCGCAATTGCGCGCCGGGGAATCTCGAGATTCCGGGTTCGCGCTCCGCGCGCCCCGGAATGACGGTAAAAGCTGGATTTCCAGCGCTTTAGCCTATATCTGAGCCCTGCGCCGCAATGGCGCCACCTCAGCACATCAGTCAGGTTCCATGGGTCCGCCGCGCAAGCTGCATATCAAGTCATACGGTTGTCAGATGAACGTCTACGATGCGCAACGCATGGTGGATACGCTGGCGCCGGAAGGCTTTGTCGAGACCGCTGACGTGGATGACGCCGATCTGGTGATTCTCAACACCTGCCACATCCGCGAAAAGGCCTCCGAGAAGGTCTACTCCGAGCTCGGACGGCTGCGCGTCGTCAAGGATGAAGCCGCGCGCAATGGCCGCCAGATGAGCATCGCGGTGGCCGGCTGCGTCGCGCAGGCCGAGGGCGACGAGATCATTCGCCGCGCGCCTGCCGTCGATGTCGTGGTCGGCCCGCAGAGCTATCATCATCTGCCGCAGCTGCTGGCGCGGGCGAAGAGCCACGGCCGCGCGCTGGAAACCGAATTCCCGGTCGAGGACAAGTTCGGCTTTCTGCCGCCGCCGAAGCCCGATGCGATCCGCTCGCGCGGCATCTCGGCCTTCGTCACGGTGCAGGAAGGCTGCGACAAGTTCTGCACGTTTTGCGTCGTGCCCTATACGCGCGGCGCGGAAGTCTCGCGCCCGGTCGCCAGAATCGTCGATGACGTGCTCAGACTCGCCGACAATGGCGTGCGCGAAATCACCTTGATCGGCCAGAACGTCAATGCCTATCACGGCGAAGGGCCGGACGGCCGGACCTGGCCGCTCGGCGCGCTGCTGCGTCGCCTGGCTGAGATCCCGGGCATTGCGCGCCTGCGCTACTCCACCAGCCATCCCCGCGACGTCGACGACACCCTGATCGCGGCGCATCGCGATCTGCCCGGGCTGATGCCGTTCGTGCACCTTCCGGTCCAGTCCGGCTCCGACCGGATTCTGGCGGCCATGAACCGCAAGCACACCGCCGACGAGTACCGGGCCGTCATCGACCGGTTCCGCGCGATCCGGCAAGATATTGCATTTTCGTCGGATTTTATCGTGGGTTTCCCCACCGAGACTGAGGAAGATTTTTCGGCGACCCTCGCGCTGGTCCGGCAAATCGGATACGCTGGCGCTTATTCGTTCAAATATTCGCCGCGGCCCGGAACGCCGGCGGCGGACATGCGGGAGACGGTGTCAGCGGCAGAAATGGACCAGCGATTGGTGCGGCTCCAGGATTTGATCGACAGCCAGCAATCGGCCTTCAATGCGGCTGCGATTGGCAACACCGTCGATGTGCTGTTCGAACGCGCCGCCCGCAACCCCGGCCAGATCGTCGGCCGTACCGCCTATTTGCAGCCGGCGCATGTGATGGCGTCCCCCGACATCATCGGACAGGTGCTGCCGGTGACCATCGCCAGCCTCGAGCGCTACAGCCTGCTCGGCGAGCTCGCGGCCCCTGCTTCTTCTCGAACGGCCGATTTTTCTCGAATGACCGATTCTTCTCAACCGACAATGGGAGCCTGAACCCTTGCCAAAAAGCGCATCGGATTCGCCTTCACTCGCTCCCAGCCGCAAATTTGACCGCGACATGCAAATCCCGCCCGAGACGCAAGTCGTCATCGATTTCGACGACAACCGCGCGGCCTCCGCCCTGGTCGGGCCCTACGGACAGAACCTGGCGCTGGTCGAGCGGCGGCTCGGCGTCGTGGTCGATTCGCGTGGCAATCACATCACCATCGCCGGATCGCGCGACGGCTGCGACGCCGCGCGGCGCGTGCTGGAGACGCTGTATGCGCAGGCCACCCAAGGCCACGATCTGGCGCAGGGCGACGTCGAGGGCGCGATCCGCGCCGTGATCGCGCAGGGTTCGCTGTTCGAATTCGACGCCAAGACGGCAAAATCGGCGTTCGAGACCATCAACCTGCGCAAGCGTCCGGTGCGGGCGCGCACCGCCGCCCAGGATTCCTATATCCGCGCGCTCAAGCGCCACGAACTGGTGTTCGGCATCGGTCCCGCCGGCACCGGCAAGACCTGGCTCGCGGTGGCGCACGCTGCGCAATTGTTCGAGCGCAAGGAAGTCGATCGCATCATCCTGTCGCGCCCAGCGGTCGAGGCCGGCGAGCGGCTCGGCTTTCTGCCCGGCGACCTCCGGGAGAAGGTCGATCCCTACCTGCGGCCGATCTACGACGCGCTGTACGACCTGATGGATTCGCGGATCGTCGAGCGCGCGCTGCAGGCCGGCGAAATCGAGATCGCGCCGCTCGCCTTCATGCGCGGCCGCACGCTGACCAACGCCGCCATCATTCTCGACGAAGCCCAGAACACCACCTCGATGCAGATGAAGATGTTCCTGACGCGGCTCGGCGAAAACAGTCGCATGATCATCACCGGCGATCCCTCCCAGGTCGATCTGCCGAACGGCCAGACCTCGGGACTTGCGGAAGCCGCGAGACTGCTGGACGGCGTCGAGGGCATCGCGCAGGTGAAATTCACCGCCGAAGACGTGATCCGCCACGAACTGGTGGCGCGGATCGTCGCCGCCTATGAAGGATTGCCGCAGCGGCCGGCAGCCAGCAAGCAGTGATGCGAGAATTGACCGAGGACCGCGCGCCGGAAGCCAATTCCGGCCGCAACAGAAATTCCGGACCGATGCCGCCCATTGCGCTACCCATGACCGAGGTTCTCGTCGTCGCCGATTGCTGGCAGGCCGAGCCCGACGCCGAAGCCGTCGTCCATCGCGCCATCGCGGCGGCGGCCGAGACCGTCGATGCCGATACCGGCGACGCCGAACTCGCGGTCATGCTGACCGACGACGCCGGCATCCGCACGCTGAACAGCAACTGGCGCGGCATCGACAAGCCGACCAACGTGCTGTCGTTTCCGGCGCTGCAGCCGACCGGCGCAGGCGGCCCCGACGATGCGCCGCGCATGCTCGGCGACATCGCCATCGCCTACGAGACGACGCGCAAGGAAGCCGATGACGAACAAAAGCCGTTCGATCATCACCTCAGCCATCTGGCGGTCCATGGCTTCCTGCACCTGATCGGCTACGATCACGAGAAAGACGTCGACGCCGAGGCCATGGAAACGCTCGAGCAGCAGATCCTGGCGCAACTCGGCATTCCCAATCCGTATGCGGATCGCGATCCGGATGCGGACCGGGAGCGGATGGACTGAGATGCCGGACTCCGAACCGACCCAGGACAATACCAGAGACAATCCGCGCGACACGCGCAACTTGCCGGCGGTGGTGCAGGACGGCGAGGTGCTGCGTCCCGTTGCCGACAACTGGCTGATGCGGGCGATCCGCACGCTGTTCGGCTGGAAGCCGGGATCGGTCCGCGCCGACCTGCAGGTCGTGCTCGATGCAAGCACCCCGGACGAGGTGGGGTTTTCCGCCATCGAGCGCACCATGCTGCGCAACATCCTCGGCCTGCATGAGCGGCGCATCGCCGACGTGATGGTTCCTCGCGCCGACATCGTCGCGGTCAAGCGCGACATTCCGCTCGGCGAATTGATGGGCCTGTTCGAAAGCGCGGCGCATTCGCGGCTGGTGGTCTTCAACGAAACCCTCGACGATCCCGAAGGCATCGTTCACATCCGCGACCTCCTGGCGTACATGACCGCGAAAGCGCGGGTGCCCGACACCAGCAAGGCCAAGCGGAAGAAGCCGCCGCCGGCGGGGCTCGACCTGCGCGCGATCGATCTCGCGATGCCGCTGGCGGACGCCGGCATCATCCGCAAATTGCTGTTCGTGCCGCCGTCGATGCGGGCGATCGATCTGTTGGCGCAGATGCAGGCTTCGCGGATTCACCTGGCGCTGGTGGTGGACGAATATGGCGGAACCGACGGACTGGTCTCGATCGAGGATATCGTCGAGCAGATCGTCGGCGAGATCGACGACGAGCATGACAGCGACGAGCCGCCGGCCATCGTGCGGCAGGCGGACAATTCCTTCATCGCGGATGCGCGCGCCAGCCTCGACGATGTCCGCACCGTGATCGGCGAGGAATTCGTCACCGGCGAGGCCGGCGAGGAAGTCGAAACTCTGGGCGGCTATCTGGTGACCCATGTCGGCCGCCTGCCGGTGCGCGGCGAGGTGATTTCGGGCCCCGGCAATTTCGAAATCGAGGTGCTCGACGCCGATCCGAGGCGCGTCAAGCGGCTGCGCATTGCCACCCGCAAGGAACGTCCCGCGGCGCGCGCGACGCGCGAAAGCCGCCGCCGCGACGCGACGCCGGAGGCAGGTTCACCGCAGGCAAACGACAACGGCGATGGAGCCGGCTCGCAGTGAAGCCGACAGAAAAACTCCGCGCCGCCGGTCTTGCGATCATCCTGTCATGGGGCTGGAAGCGCGCCGCCATTGCGCTGGCCGCGGGCGCATTGTCGGCCCTGGCGATGGCGCCGTTCAATGCCTGGCCGGTGCTGTTCGTGACTTTTCCGGCCATGGTCTGGCTGATCGATGGCGCGGGCGCCGGACGCTGGCGCGGCGTGCCGGCGGCGGCCGTGGCCGGCTGGTGGTTCGGCCTCGGCTATTTCGTGCCGGGCCTGTACTGGATCGGCTATGCGTTCCTGGTCGATGCCCCCACCTTCGCCTGGCTGTTGCCCTTTGCCGTCCTCGGCCTGCCCGCTTATCTGGCGCTGTTCACCGCGCTGGGCTTCGCGCTGGCGCGCCTGATCTGGACCGCCGACGCTTCACGCGTGATCGCGCTCGCGGCAAGCCTGACGGCGAGCGAATGGCTGCGCGGCCATGCGCTGTCCGGCTTTCCGTGGAATGCGTTCGGCTATGCGCTGACCGAGCCGCTGGCGCTGGCGCAGACGGCCTCGCTGATCGGGCTATGGGGCCTGACGTTCCTGAGCGTTGCGATCTTCGCAAGCCCCGCCGTTCTGATCGATGGAGCTTCGGCCGGCCGGCGGCCGTGGATCGCGCCTGCGCTGGCGCTGTTGCTGCTGGTCGCAATGGGAATTTTCGGCGTCGCGCGCTTGTCGCTGCAGCCGACGGCTTTCGTCGCCAAGGTAAAGCTGCGAATCATGCAGCCCAACCTGCAGCAGGACGTCAAATTCAATTACGCCGCCAAGGCGGAGGTGATGCAGAAATACCTGGCGCTGTCCGACCGCGCCTCGGGGCCGCAATCCACCGGCGTGCGCGACGCCAGCATCCTGATCTGGCCGGAATCGGCGTTTCCGTTTTTCCTGACCCGCGAAGCCGATGCGATGGCGCAGATCGCCGGGCTCTTGCCCAAGGGCACGATCCTGATCACCGGTTCGGTGCGGGCGCCCGATTTGCCGCCCGGCGTCAGGATCACGCGGGCCTATAATTCGATCTACACCATCGATCACGACGGCAGCGTGCTGTCGGTCTACGACAAGCTGCATCTGGTGCCGTTCGGCGAATATCTGCCGTTCCAGGACTGGATGGAAAGACTCGGCTTCGTACAGCTCACCAGGGTTCAGGGCGGGTTCATTGCGGGCACGCGACGCCGTCCGATGGAGATACCGAACGCGCCGCGCATGCTACCTTTGATTTGCTATGAAGCTATATTTCCCGAAGACGTTGCGTCGCGCGAAGACCGTCCCGGCTGGATGGTCAACCTGACCAATGACGGCTGGTTCGGAATCTCGACCGGCCCCTATCAGCACCTGCAACAGGCTCGCATTCGCGCGATCGAACAGGGCTTGCCGATGGTACGTGCGGCAAACACCGGGATCTCGGCCGTCATCGATCCGTCGGGACGGGTCGTCGCACGGCTCGGTCTCGGCGTCGAAGGCGTGCTGGATTCCGCCCTGCCCGCCGCCATTGCGCCGACGATTTACGCGCGCATCGGCGATATTCCTGCCGCGATCCTGGTCGCCGCCGCCTTGCTTGTGGTGCTTCGGCGGCGCGTCGCCAAGCGAGCGTCCTGACGCCTGCATAACTTTGGTTGATTCGGTTGCCGGCAGATTGGTCAGGCGCTCGGAAATCCACAGTTGACAGATCGACTATGCAATTCGCATTCTGCGCCCGCCAATCGAGCCCGGACCCGATCAGTTCAATGCTCAAATTGTCTGCATTCGCGCCGACGCAGCTCGAGCAGGATTTGACCGTACTGTCGCCTGAGGCATAATTCGTTTGCCTCATCCTGCAGGCGCAATCCCAAGGAGTGTTGGACATGTCGACCAAAGCGCCCAACCCTGTTGACAAATATGTCGGCAGTCGTGTGCGCATGCGCCGTATCATGCTCGGCATGAGCCAAGAAAAGCTCGGCGAAGCATTGGGCCTGACGTTCCAGCAGGTTCAGAAATACGAGAAAGGCACCAACCGGGTCGGGGCCAGCCGCATTCAGCAGATCTCCGAGATCCTTCAGGTGCCGGTCTCGTTCCTGTTCGAGGGAGGCCCGAGCGGCATCGCGAGCGCCGGAGGTTTCGGAGAGGGCACCTCGCCGGCCTACATTTCCGATTTCCTGGCGACCTCGGAAGGCTTGGCACTGACCCGTGCGTTCACGCGGATCACCGATGCCAAGCTTCGGCGCAGCATCGTCGAACTGGTCGAACAGATCGCCACGCGCGAAGCACCCGACAAGCGCTGAGGCACGTCGTCATTCCGGGGCGCTCGTGAAGCGAGCGAACCCGGAATCCAGAGATGATGCGGCGCAGAGATTCCCCGATGTGCAATTGCACATCTGAGGTTCGCGCTAGCGCGCGCCCCGGAATGACGATAGTTGAATCCCTCCAAAGGGAACAAAATGCCGACCTCCGCCAATCCTTTCAATTCCAAAGCCATCCTCGACGGCATCCGCCGCTGGGTCGAAATCGAGACGCCGACGGAAGCACCCGAACAGGTGAACAAGCTCGCGACGCTGGTCGCAGAGGGCTATCGCGATTTGCCCGCCACCATCGAGCGCATCGCCGGACATTCCGGCTGCGGCGATCATGTCGTTGCGCGCTCGTCATGGGGCCAGGACGCGCCGGGAATCCTGGTGCTGAGCCATCTCGACACGGTCCATCCGATGGGATTCATCGAACGCCTGCCGTTCAGGATCGAGGGCGACAGCGCCTTCGGTCCCGGCATCTACGACATGAAGGGCGGCGCCTATCTGGCCTATCACGCGTTCAGGCAGCTTGCGGTGAGTGGCGAGCGTTCGCCGCTCGGCGTGACCCAGCTCTATGTCTCCGACGAAGAGATCGGCAGCCCGACTTCGCGCGCGCTGATCGAGGCCGAGGGACGCAAGGCAAAATACGTGCTGGTGACCGAGCCTGCCCGCGACGGCGGCAAGATCGTCACCGGGCGCAAGGGCGTCGGACGCTTCGATGTCTTCGTCAAGGGCGTCCCGGCCCATGCCGGCACACGGCCCGAGGACGGCCGCAGCGCGATCCGCGAACTCGCCAACGTCATTCAGACGCTGGAAGCCTTGAACGACTTGAAGCGCGGCGTGACCGTCAATGTCGGCGTCATCAGAGGCGGCACCAAGCCCAACGTCGTTGCGGAAGAGGCCTATGCCGAGGTTGACCTGCGCGTTCCCACCATGGCGGATGCCGACGATCTCGTTGCCAAGATCCTCAACCTGACATCGCGGACCGAAGGGGTGAGCGTCAAGGTGTCAGGCGAACTGAACCGTCCGCCCTACGAGAAGGGCAATGCCGGCGCCGCGCTCTACGAACATGCCAGGGAGCTCGCCGCGGAAATCGGCTTCGACCTGGTCGACACATTCACCGGCGGCGGCTCCGACGGCAATTTCACCGCGCCCCATACCGCGACGCTCGACGGCCTCGGCGTCGATGGCCAGGGCGCGCATACCCATTACGAGCAGATGTACATTTCATCGATCGAGCCACGAACCCGGTTGCTGCATCGGCTGTACCAGACGCTGCGATGAGTATCGCCCCCCGGGATCCGGTCGACCACGATCCGTCGCCCGACGATGGCGCCGACGCCCATTCGCCCCGATCGTTTTTCGGACGGCGCAAGGGTCACAAGCTCCGCATCCATCAGGCCGATCTGATCGAGCACTTGCTGCCGCGCCTTGCGCTCGACATCGCCGGTCCGAGCCCGCTTGGCCTCGCCGGGCTGTTCGATCCGCCGGCCGACGAGGTCAGGCTCGAAATCGGTTTCGGCGGCGGCGAGCATCTGATCGCGGAAGCCCGCGCCTTTCCTGGTACCGGCTTCATCGGCTGCGAGCCCTACGTCAACGGCATGGCAAAGATCCTGACGCAGATCGAGGCGCATAATGTCAGCAACATCCGGCTGTTCGCCGGCGATGCCGCCGAACTGGTGGCCTGGGCGCCACCGCGCTCGCTCGATCGAATCGATCTGATCCATCCCGATCCCTGGCCGAAGCGGCGGCACTGGAAGCGGCGCTTCGTGCAGGACGCAACCGTCGCCGCCATGGCGCGCGTGCTGAAGCCGGGCGGCGAATTCCGCTTTGTCAGCGATATTGCGGATTACTGCGCCTGGACGCTGGCACACCTTGCGCGCTCGACCGATTTCATCTGGACCGCGGGGAAGGCCTCCGACTGGCGGCTGCCGTGGCCCGGTTACACCATGACGCGCTACGGCGTTAAGGCCGAGCGCGAAGGCCGCCAGGCAGCGTATTTGAGATTTCGAAGGATCGGCTGACTAACCAAGGTCATTCCGGGGCGCGCGTTAGCGCGAACCTCAGATGTGCAATTGCACATCGGGGAATCTCGAGATGATTTGGGGAACGAGATTCCGGGTTCGATGCTCCGCATCGCCCCGGAATGACGGGAAGAAACTACTGCTTCATCGCTTCGGCCATCCGCGCCTTGCGCACATCGGTTGCTTCCCACACCATGCGCTTGCCGCGCTCGCGGCCCAGCAGCTCGATCGGGTCGTGATTGTCGATGTGTCCGAACTGCCCCTTGTAGACGCTGTAGCCGCACAGTTCCTGCAAACGCCGCGGAAACCGCCGCGCGGTCTCATGGGGAATGCCGAGCTGGAGGTTTTCCTGCTGCCGCATCCAGCCCCAGCAATAGGCGCAGGAAAACGCAAAGCGCCTGCCATCGCTGGTGTTGGCGCCGCCGCCGTGCCAGAGCGCGCTGTCGAACAGCATCACGCTGCCGGCCGGCATGGTCGCGGTGACGGCGTCGTAGTCCTTGCCGTATTCCGGCGAGGAAGGAAATTTGTGGCTGCCGGGGATGATCCGCGTGGCGCCGTTGTTGCCGGTAAAGTCCGACAGCGCCCAGATCGCATTGAGCGTGATCGGGATGTGCGGCCGCGGCAGCGGAATCAACTGCGTGTCCTCGTGGATCGGCTGCGCCTCCTGACCGGGACCGAGCACCAGCGAGCAGAACGACGACAGCAGGCATTCCTTGTCGAGCACCCGTTCGACCACCGGCAGCACATTCTCGTGCAGCGGCACTTCCCAGAAGATGTCGTCATAGGTCAGCAGATTATTGATGCGGACGGTCTTGAATCCCTCGAACGACGTCTTGGCGGGGCCGAGATTGTGCTCGCGCTCGATGCGCTCCAGCGCCTGCTTCAGCCCCTCGACCAGCGAGGGAGCGGCGGCGCCTTCGATCACGGTGTATCCGTCGTCGCGGATCCTGTCGGCATGCAATTGAATGTCGGCTTCGGTCAGCATTTCGTTTTCCCCCGATGGCGCTGTGCCGCGCCTGTAACGGCAGCATAGCGCCCTGCTTTCGCGATTGGGAGGGGGTTGAAGCTCCTCCGTCATTGCGAGCGAAGCGAAGCAATCCACCGCCACACCAAGAATGAAGCTGGATTGCTTCGTCGCTTCGCTCCTCGCAATGACGAAGGTTAGACCATCACGCCGATTGGCGGGTCTGCCAGAACCTCACCACCCCTTCGGCGGTCGACGGCATCAGCCGCGCGAAATTCACGCGCGCGCCCTCGATGTCCGCCGGCGAGGCTACCCGGTTTTTGCCCAGCCGAAGCAGGATCAGGGCGCGCACGGTGGCCCATTCAAGACCGATGGTCTTGCCGACGATCAGGATCGGATCGTAGCGGTCGCCCGAAATCAGGCGGTCGAGGGTTGCGATCTTCACCGCCGCCATCGCCGACAGCGCGGCAACCGATTCCTCGTATTTGTGGTCCTTGGCAAAGCCGAGCAGCGCGGCTTCGTTCAGCTCGCCGGCGCCATGCAGCGCAAGGATTGTGCGCTGCGCCGGCGCGAAGTCGCGGTGGCTCTCGACCCGCTCGGTCATGCCGGAGATATCGCTCATCGCCTGCTTGATTTCGGCCCGGCGGTCGGGCCTCGCCACTTCGAGCAGGCGGCGGCGGATGACGTCGATCGACCCTGCCAGCAGATCCTTCAACTGCGGTTCCGAAAGGTCGGCGCGCTGGCCGACCGCGAGCGTCAGCACCGCGTCCTGGCCGGCGCGCTTGATCAGGCTGGAATATCCGTCATGCGAAAACAGCGCCCCGGCATTGCCGGCGGCGCGCCTGACGACCTCGCGATCGCCGCGCTGCACGATGACATCGGTGAGATCGGTCGAAAGCATCCGCCGCTCCGACATCGCCAGCAGATGGCCCTGGCCCTTGATGCGTGCGATTTCAACCAGCGCCTGCTCGTCGATGACCGGCGACCGGCGCAACAGCGGACCTGCGATCGAGATCTCGTCGTCGCGCGCGAGTTGTCCGACCAGCCCGCGTGGCGCATTGGCGAGAATCGACAGCCGTTCGGCCAGATCGACACGCACCGCGAGCCCGGTGTGCGGAACGAGACCGGTGAGGACGCCATCGAACAGCTCGACGTGGTCGGGCCGGAATTTCGCCGCCCCCTCCAGGAACAGATCCGCGATCCGCCGCGCGGCGTCGGCGCGGCGTTTGGGATCGCCATGTCTGACGATCTGATCAAGCCCGGGGATCAGCGATGTGGCGGCGTTCATCGAAAACACACTCAAAACCCGCCGGATTGGCGGGTTTTTCGGAGCCTAGGTGGGGTTCATGAAGGAAGGGTTAGATTCCGGACCCGGGCGAAAACGGGCTAGAATCGCTGGCTTCCCGGCCTCGCGGGCCTTGTGGGATCGCGGAAAAACCGCTATATCAGCCGCAACTTATGGTTCTCATACGATCGCGTATTGAGAGTGGGCCCCTTCCGGACCCGCTCTTTTTTATTACCTGAAGAAGCCTGACGCGGATGCCGCCGCCGGGCTCCCCTCGGGTAGCACCGCCGGACCGCTTGAATACCGGCTAACTCACTGCAAGTAAACAGATTTTGACCTTGGACATGACCGATCCGACTGCTGGTTCCGTGGATGCCGATCTGCTTGCCGAGCCGCGCCTCGTGGTCGAGCCGGGCGCGGCGGCACGGGTGTCGGCGGTGGCCGGCCCGGTGTTGCAGGGGATGGGCTACCGGCTGGTGCGGATCAAGATATCAGGGGAATCCGGCTGTACGGTCCAGATCATGGCGGAACGGCCCGACGGAACCATGCTGATCGAGGATTGCGAGGCGATTTCGCGGGCGCTGTCCCCGGTGCTGGATGTCGCCGACCCGATCGACCGGGCCTACCGGCTGGAGATTTCGTCGCCCGGCATCGACCGGCCGCTGGTGCGCCGCTCCGACTTCGAGCGCTATGCCGGTCATCTCGTCAAGATCGAGATGGCGGTCGCGCATGCCGGCCGCAAGCGGTTTCGCGGCACGCTCGAGGGCGTCGAGGGCGATGCGGTGCGGCTACATCGCGATGACATACGTGCGGACGAAGATGCCGAGATCTTGCTGGTCATGGAAGACATCGCCGACGCGCGGCTGGTGCTGACCGACGAACTGATCGCGGAATCGATGCGGCGCGGCAAGGCCGCGGAACGCGAGCTCAAGCAGAATCTCGGACTGGCGCCACCGCCGCCGCCGCACGCGAAGAAAAGCGACCCTGCGAAAAGCAACAAGCCGAAGCCGAAACCGAAGAAGCCCGTTCCGACGAATACCAAGAAACACCGCCTCGCCGCGCAAGGATTGCCCGGCGGCGAAATCGATCCCACTGAAGGAGACTGAGCCATGGCAGCTGTCAGCGCCAACAAACTCGAACTGCTGCAGATCGCAGACGCGGTTGCCCGCGAAAAGTCGATCGACCGCGGCATCGTGATCGCGGCGATGGAAGACGCCATCGCCAAGGCGGCGCGGGCCCGCTACGGCAGCGAGACCGACGTCCACGCCGAGATCGACGCCAAGAAGGGCGAGTTGCGGCTGTCGCGCCATATGCTGGTGGTCGACCAGGTCGAGAATTCGGCGAACCAGATCTCGCTGATAGACGCACAACGCGCCAATCCGGGCGCGCAGGTCGGCGACACCATCGCCGACACCCTGCCGCCGCTGGAATATGGCCGCATCGCCGCACAATCCGCCAAGCAGGTGATCGTGCAGAAGGTGCGCGAGGCCGAGCGCGACCGGCAGTATCAGGAATTCAAGGATCGCATCGGCGATATCGTCAACGGCATCGTCAAGCGCGTCGAATATGGCAGCGTCATCGTCGATCTCGGCCGCGGCGAAGCCATCATCCGCCGCGACGAAATGCTGCCGCGCGAGGTATTCCGCAACGGCGACCGCGTCCGCGCCTATATTTTCGACGTCCGCCGCGAAACCCGCGGACCGCAGATCTTCCTCTCCCGCACCCACCCGCAGTTCATGGCGAAGCTGTTCGCGCAGGAAGTGCCGGAAATCTATGACGGCATCGTCGAGATCAAGGCGGTGGCCCGCGATCCCGGCTCGCGCGCGAAAATCGGGGTGATTTCGCGGGATTCCTCCGTCGATCCGGTCGGCGCCTGCGTCGGCATGCGCGGCTCGCGCGTGCAGGCCGTGGTCAATGAACTGCAGGGCGAAAAGATCGACATCATCCCGTGGTCGCCCGACATCGCGACCTTCGTCGTCAACGCGCTGGCGCCCGCCGAAGTCGCCAAGGTCGTGATCGACGAGGACCGCGAGCGGATCGAGGTCGTGGTGCCCGACACCAATAACCAGCTGTCGCTGGCGATCGGCCGGCGCGGACAGAACGTGCGTCTGGCCTCGCAGCTGACCGGCTGGGACATCGACATCCTGACCGAACAGGAAGAATCCGAGCGCCGCCAGGCCGATTTCGAGAACTCCACGCGCGTCTTCATGGAAGCCCTGAACGTCGACGAAGTGGTCGGCCAATTGCTGGCGTCCGAAGGTTTCACCTCGGTGGAGGAACTGGCGCTGGTCGACGTCAAGGAACTGGCCGGCATCGAAGGCTTCGACGACGAAACCGCCAACGAGCTGCAGAGCCGGGCCCGCGAATATCTGGAACAGCTCGAAGGCGAGCTCGAAAACAAACGTAAGGAACTTGGTGTGGAAGACGCTCTGAAGACGGTGCCCGGCGTGACATCGAAGATGCTGGTGAAGTTCGGCGAGAACGACATCAAGACCGTCGAGGACCTCGCCGGTTGCGCCACCGACGATCTGGTGGGCTGGACCGAACGCAAGGAAGGCGGCGAGCCGACCAAGCATCCGGGCATTCTCGATGCCAACGAAATCTCGCGCGACGATGCGGAGAACATGATCATGCAGGCGCGCGTCATCGCCGGCTGGATCACCGAGGCCGATCTCGCCAAGAAGACCGACGAGACCGAAGCCACCGCAGACCAGCCGGTTTGACGCGCGTGTTCCGCAACAATGGACACCGGTTTTGCGCACCGAACACGCGCAGATGAACGGAGAGATGTCGCTCGCATGCTTGCTGTCGCTGACCCCGATCTCGACGACGGACCGCGGACCAACAGGTCCGCGACGACGCGGATGTGCGCGGTCAGCCGCGAGGTGCGGCCGATCGACGAACTGATCCGGTTCGTCGTCTCCCCCGAGGGCTGGGTGGTCCCGGATCTGAAGCGCAAGCTCCCCGGCCGGGGGCTTTGGGTTTCGGCTTCGCGTCAGACGGTTGCGGAAGCCGTCCGGCGTAACCATTTCAGCAAGGGCTTCAAGCGCGACGTCCGCGTTGCCCCGGCGCTCGCGGCCGATACCGAGGCCCTGCTGGTGCGCGGCGTGATCGAAGCGCTCGCCATGGCTGCCAAGGCCGGCCAGGTCGTTTCCGGCTTCGGCAAGGTTGAGGACGCCCTCAAATCGCGGCAGGCCACGGATTCGGTCAAAGCCCTGATCCATGCTTCGGACGGCGCGGCCGACGGAATCCGCAAATTGGACGCCGTCGCCAGGCAAAATGCCGGGATTAACGATGAATCGCACGAATTCCCGGTTGTCGCAGCGCTGACCTCCGAACAATTGGATTTGGCACTGGGCCGGTCAAATGTGATACATGCTGCGCTGCTCGCGGGCCCGGCGAGCAACACGTTCCTGTCGCGCAGCCAGACCCTGGTCCGATACCGGATGGCTGATGACGACAAGACAGCCGGCAATGCGGCCAAGAATTCGCCGAAACAGACCGTGCGGACACGCACGACTTAACAAGATTAGGACTGCTGAATGGTTGATACGAAAACGCCTGGCGACAAGACACTGAGTGTCCCGACCAAGACCTTGACGCTCAAGCCGCGCGTCGAGACGGGCACCGTGCGCCAGAGCTTCAGCCATGGCCGGACCAAACAGGTGGTGGTCGAGAAGCGCGGCAAGCGCCGGGTCGGTGGCGAAGCGACCGAAGCGCCGCATGCGCCGGAGCCGGCCGTGGCCAAGGCGGCGCCCGCCAAGCCCGCGCCGCTCGCCCGTCCCGCCGCCCCGCCGGCTCCGCCGCGCGGCGGTGGCGTGGTGCTGCGCACCCTGACCGAGGACGAGCGTTCCGCGCGCGCCAGCGCGCTGGCCGACGCCAAAGTCCGTGACATGGAAGAGCGGCGGCTGGCGGAAGAGGAAGCCAAGCGCCGTAACAGCAAGGAAGGCATCGAGCAGGCCGAGCGCGAAGCCGCCGAGGCCCGCCGCAAGGCCGAGGAAGAGCGTCACCGCCAGGAAGAAGAAGCCAAGCGCAAGGCCGAACTCGAGGCCAAGCGCCGCTTTGGCGAAGCCGAGGCCAAGACCGCGGCTGCCGCGGCCAAGACCGCCGCAGTGCCGCCCGCGCGCGCCCCCGGTGTCGCCGCCGACGCCACCGACGAGGATGAAGGTCCGCGCCAGATCCGTCGCGGCCCCGGCGGCGCCGTCCGCCCCGCCGCTGCGCCCAAGACCACCGCCAAGCCGGCGCCGCAGAAGCAGCGCGGCCGCCTGACGCTGGTCACCGCACTCAATGCCGACGACGTGCGCGAGCGTTCGATCGCCTCGTTCCGCCGCCGCACCCAGCGCCTGAAGGGCCATGCCTCGAACGAGCCGAAGGAAAAGCTCGTCCGCGAAGTGGTCATTCCGGAAGCCATCAACATCCAGGAACTCGCCAACCGCATGTCCGAACGCGCGGTCGACGTGATCCGGCTTCTGATGAAGCAGGGCGCGATGCACAAGATCACCGACGTGATCGACGCCGACACCGCGCAGCTGATCGCCGAGGAACTCGGCCACACCGTCAAGCGCGTGGCCGCCTCCGACGTCGAGGAAGGCCTGTTCGACATCGTCGACGATTCGACCGACACTGAGCCGCGTTCGCCTGTGGTGACCGTGATGGGCCACGTCGACCACGGCAAGACCTCGCTGCTCGACGCGCTTCGCCATGCCAATGTGGTTTCGGGCGAAGCCGGCGGCATCACCCAGCATATCGGCGCCTACCAGGTGACCTCGCCGGAAAGCGGCAAGAAGATCACCTTCATCGACACCCCGGGCCACGCCGCATTCACCGCGATGCGTGCGCGCGGCGCCAAGGTCACCGATATCGTGGTGCTGGTGGTCGCGGCCGACGACGGCGTCATGCCGCAGACCGTCGAGGCGATCAATCACGCCAAGGCGGCCAAGGTTCCGATGATCGTGGCGATCAACAAGATCGACAAGCCCGACGCCAAGCCGGAACGCGTCCGCACCGAGCTGCTGCAGCACGAGGTTCAGGTCGAATCGCTCGGCGGCGAAGTCGTCGATGTCGAGGTCTCCGCCAAGAACAAGACCAACCTCGACAAGCTCTTGGAAATGATCGCGCTGCAGGCCGAATTGCTCGACCTCAAGACCAATGCCGCGCGTCCCGCCGAAGGCACCGTGATCGAAGCCAAGCTCGACCGCGGCCGCGGTCCGGTCGCGACCGTGCTGGTGCAGCGCGGAACCCTGCGCGTGGGCGACATCATCGTCGCCGGCGCCGAGATGGGCCGCGTCCGCGCGCTGATCAACGATCAGGGCGACACTGTCGAGGAGGCAGGTCCGTCGGTGCCGGTCGAAGTGCTGGGCTTCAACGGGCCGCCGGAAGCGGGCGACCGCCTCGCCGTCGTCGAGAACGAAGCCCGCGCCCGTCAGATCACGAGCTACCGCGCGCATCAGAAGCGCGAGAACGCGGCTGCCTCGATTTCCGGCATGCGCGGCTCGCTCGAACAGATGATGTCGCAGCTCAAGACTTCGGGCCGCAAGGATTTTCCGCTCATCATCAAGGCCGACGTGCAGGGCTCGCTGGAAGCGATCCTCGGCTCGCTGGAGAAACTCGGCACCGATGAAGTCGCCGCCCGCATCCTGCATGCCGGCGTCGGCGGCATCTCGGAATCCGACGTGACGCTGGCGGAAGGCTTCAATGCCGCCATCATCGGCTTCAGCGTTCGCGCCAACAAGGAAGCGGCCGCCGCCGCCAAGCGCAACGGCATCGAGATCCGCTACTACAACATCATCTACGACCTCGTGGATGACGTGAAGAAGGCGATGTCCGGCCTGCTGGCGCCGACGCTGCGCGAAACCATGCTCGGCAATGCCCAGATCCTGGAAGTGTTCAACATCTCCAAGGTCGGCAAGGTCGCAGGTTGCCGCGTCACCGACGGCACCGTGGAACGCGGCGCCAATGTCCGCCTGATTCGCGACAACGTCGTCGTGCATGAAGGCAAGCTGTCGACCTTGAAGCGCTTCAAGGATGAAGTGAAGGAAGTGCAGTCCGGCCAGGAATGCGGCATGGCATTCGAGAATTACGGCGACATGCGTGTCGGCGACGTCATCGAGTGTTACCGCGTGGAAACCATCCAGCGCAGCCTGTAAGTCTGAACCTTACGGCTTCGTCAGAAGGATCATGAAGTAGTTCGACGTCCTGCCCGGCCAAAAGTGCGAAGCGCGTCTTCGCACTGGATGTGCCGGGCATCCACGTCTTCAGGAATTCAGCCGCAATAAGGACGTCAATGGCCGGGACAATCCCGGCCATGGCGAATCGTTTTCGAGAGACCGCAATGCCTCGTCACCGCCAGAAGAAAAGCTCCGCCTCCGGCGGCTCGCAGCGTCAGTTGCGCGTCGGCGAAGTGGTGCGTCACGCCGTTGCGGACATTCTTTCGCAGGGCAGCGTGCATGATCCGGACCTCGAAGGCCACATCGTCACCGTGCCCGAGGTGCGGATGTCGCCGGACCTCAAGCTCGCGACCATCTACGTGATGCCGCTCGGCGGACGCGACACCGAAATCGTGATCGCGGCGCTGGAGCGCAACAAGAAGTTCCTGCGCGGCGAGATCGCGCACCGCGTTAACTTAAAATTTGCGCCTGATCTTCGCTTCCGCGTTGACGAACGATTCGACGAAGCGGAACGAATAGAGAAATTACTGCGAACACCTGCGGTGCAAAGAGACCTCGCAGCCGATTCGCAAGACACGGAAGAGTGAGCTGATGATCGAGACCTCCGCCAACAGCGTGATCGAGCCGGGAATCGGCGATTCGGACGCGCCGGAAAAAAATATTTCTCCGGCTCCGCAGCGCGACGAGAATCGCCCGCGCTCGGGCAAACAGCCGCGCCAGAACAACCGGCGCGACAAGCGCGACGTCCACGGCTGGGTGGTGCTCGACAAGCCGATCGGCATGACCTCGACGCAAGCGGTCGCGGTGGTAAAGCGGCTGTTCCAGGCCAAGCGCGCCGGCCACGCCGGCACGCTCGATCCGCTCGCCTCCGGCGGCCTGCCGATCGCGCTCGGGGAAGCCACCAAGACGGTTCCGTTCGTGATGGACGGCCGCAAGCGCTATCGATTTACCGTCGCCTGGGGCGAGGAACGCGACACCGACGATACCGAGGGCCGGGTGACCCAGACCAGCGATCTCAGGCCCTCCGCCGCGGCGATTCAGGACCTGCTGCCGCAGTTTACCGGCCTGATCGAGCAGATCCCGCCGCAATACTCCGCCATCAAGGTCCAGGGCGAGCGCGCCTATGACCTCGCCCGCGACGGCGAGACCGTCGAACTGAAGTCGCGGCCGGTCGAGATTCACCATTTAACCCTTGTAGAACAACCGGATAGCGCTCATTCGGTATTCGAGGCCGAATGCGGCAAGGGAACCTATGTGCGGGCGCTGGCCCGTGATATCGGCCGGATCCTCGGCTGTTACGGCCATATCTGCGCTCTGCGGCGGACCCTGGTCGGTCCGTTCGGCGAAACGGACATGATTCCGCTGGAACAGTTGGAGGCTTTGTGCGATAGAGCCGCGTCTGGCGAGGGCAGCCTCGCCGACGCGCTTTTGCCCGTTGAGACCGCGCTGGACGACATCCCGGCACTGGCCGTCACACGGGCTGATGCGGCAAGGCTCCACAGGGGCCAGGCCGTTTTGTTGCGCGGACGGGATGCGCCCAATTGTAGCGGCACAGTCTATGTCACGGTGGCAGGCCGGCTTCTGGCCCTCGCCGAAATTGGCAATGGCGAACTCATCCCCAAGCGCGTGTTCAACCTGACCGGACTGACTGCCAGTCCGGCTCGCAGCAATGAGAGAGTTTGACGATGTCGATTACCGCCGAACGCAAAGCGGAAGTCATCAAGACGAATGCCAACAAGGCCGGCGACACCGGCTCGCCCGAGGTTCAGGTCGCGATCCTGTCGGAACGCATCAATAACCTCACCGGGCACTTCAAGACCCACGTGAAGGACAACCATTCGCGGCGCGGCCTCTTGAAGCTCGTGTCGACGCGCCGTTCGCTTCTCGATTACATCAAGAAGAAGGACGAGGCGCGTTACAAGGCGCTGCTCGAAAAGCACAACATTCGCCGCTGAGTACAGTTCACGCGCGCCTCTCGCGCGCGTTTTCACATGGTCCGGAAGAGCGCTGTTCCGGTTTTCCGATCAGATCATGTGCCTAAGCGCGCGGACCTTGAAATGTCCGCGCGGCGTGTCCAGTCGCAATCCGGCAGCTGGGCGATAACGGGTAAGACGCCCGTACCATCGGAAGGATGGACGCCATTCGAAACATGAAGACCATGGCAGGATCGCCGGGCGCTGGGGCCGCGAAGCTTTCGCGATCAGCGTCCCGCAATCTTGCGCATGGTCTTTTCGTTTCGGCGTCCGTGCTTTCGTGAAACCATGAAAGACGAATAAAATGTTCAATATTCATTCAGTCGAAATCGACTGGGGTGGCCGTCCCCTCAGGCTTGAAACCGGCAAGATCGCCCGTCAGGCCGACGGCGCCGTCGTCGCCACCTATGGCGAGACCGTCGTGCTCGCCACCGTCGTCGCTGCGAAGACGGCCCGAGAGGGTGTCGACTTCCTGCCGCTGACCGTCGATTACATCGAGAAGACCTACGCCGCGGGCCGCATTCCCGGCGGCTATTTCAAGCGCGAGGGCCGGCCGACCGAGAAGGAGACGCTGGTCTCCCGCCTGATCGATCGCCCGATCCGTCCTCTGTTCGTCGACGGCTGGCGCAACGAGACCCAGGTCATCGTCACCGTGCTCTCGCATGACATGGAGAACGATCCCGACATTCTGGCGCTGGTTGCCGCCTCCGCGGCGCTGACCATTTCCGGCGCGCCGTTCAAGGGTCCGATCGGCGCCGCCCGGGTCGGCTTCATCAACGACGAATACGTGCTCAACCCGACGCTCGACGAAATGGTCGAAACCCAGCTCGACCTCGTGGTCGCCGGCACCGCCGACGCCGTGCTGATGGTGGAATCGGAAGCCAAGGAACTCAACGAAGATATCATGCTCGGCGCCGTGATGTTTGGACACCGGCATTTCCAGCCGGTGGTCAACGCGATCATCGAGCTCGCCGAGAAGGCCGCCAAGGAGCCGCGCGACGTCAAGATCGTCGACGAGAGCGTGCTGGAGAAGGAAATCCTGGGGCTGATCGAAACCGATCTGCGCGCCGCCTACGCCATTCCGGTCAAGCAGGATCGCTACGCCGCGGTCGGCAAGGCCAAGGAAAAGGTGATGGCCCACTACTTCCCCGAAGGCCAGGAGCCGAAATACGACAAGCTGCGCATCGCCGGCGTGTTCAAGGAGCTCGAGGCCAAGATCGTTCGCTGGAACATCCTCGACACCGGCAAGCGCATCGACGGCCGCGATTCCAAGACCGTGCGCAACATCGTCGCCGAAGTCGGCGTGCTGCCCCGCGCCCACGGTTCGGCGCTGTTCACCCGCGGCGAAACCCAGGCGATGGTGGTGACCACGCTCGGCACCGGCGAGGACGAGCAGTACATCGACTCGTTGTCAGGGACCTACAAGGAGCAGTTCCTGCTGCACTACAACTTCCCTCCCTACTCGGTCGGTGAAACCGGGCGCATGGGCGGCACCAAGCGGCGTGAAATCGGCCACGGCAAGCTTGCCTGGCGCGCGATCCACCCCGTGCTGCCGCCGCATCACGAATTCCCCTACACGGTGCGCGTGGTCTCGGAAATCACCGAGTCGAACGGATCGTCGTCGATGGCGTCGGTCTGCGGCGCCTCGCTGTCGCTGATGGATGCCGGCGTTCCCCTGAAGCGGCCGACGGCGGGCATCGCCATGGGTCTCATTCTGGAAGGCTCGCGCTTCGCCGTGCTGTCCGACATCCTCGGTGACGAGGATCATCTCGGCGACATGGACTTCAAGGTGGCCGGCACCGAAGCGGGCATCACCTCGCTGCAGATGGACATCAAGATCGCCGGCATCACCGAGGAGATCATGAGGGTCGCGCTCGGCCAGGCCAGGGACGGACGCATCCACATCCTCGGCGAAATGTCGAAGGCCCTGACCGCTGCGCGCGCCGAACTCGGCGAGTACGCACCGCGCATCGAGACCTTCAAGATCCCGACCGACAAGATCCGTGAAGTGATCGGCACCGGCGGCAAGGTGATCCGCGAGATCGTCGAGAAGACCGGCGCCAAGGTCAACATCGACGACGACGGCACCGTAAAGGTCGCTTCCGCCGACGGCGAATCGATCAAGGCCGCGATCAAGTGGATCAAGTCGATCGCCTCCGATCCGGAGATCGGCCAGATCTATGACGGCACCGTGGTCAAGGTGATGGAGTTCGGCGCGTTCGTGAACTTCTTCGGCGCCAAGGACGGCCTCGTCCACATCAGCCAGCTCGCAGCCAGCCGCGTGCAGAAGACCTCCGACGTCGTCAAGGAAGGCGACAAGGTCAAGGTCAAGCTGCTCGGCTTCGACGACCGCGGCAAGACGCGTCTGTCGATGAAGGCGGTCGATCAGGTGACCGGCGAGGACCTCGAGGCCAAGCAGAAGGCTGAGGGCGTCAGCGCCGCCGAGTAGGATCGGATCATCCATTGCGAGTAACGAAGGGGCGGCTTTTCAGCCGCCCTTTTTGTTTGCCGCGCGGGATGCGGCCATGCGCGTTTACGCCGCAGCGCCCCGGCCGGCAAAAATGAAACCAGGACCGGTTTGAATTCGCATTTAAGTTTCGGGCCGGTGCCGCTACGATCCATCCGAATCGAAAGATGCAAGGCTCGTCACACGCCAGGGAGGTTTTCATGCCGTCATTATCGCGCCGTCGTTTTTTCAGTGCGGCCGCGGGCGCGGCCGCCGTCGCGGCCATGCCGCGCCTGGTATTCGCGCAAGCCGCAGCACCCGCCGCGGCCGGACCTTTCACGGTTCCGCCGCTCGGCTATGCCTTCAATGCATTCGAACCCCACATCGACGCCAGGACCATGGAAATCCACCATGACCGGCATCATGCCGCCTATGTCGGCAACCTCAACAATCTCGCCAAGGCCAATCCGCAGCTCGGCACCCGCGCCATTACCGACGTGCTCGGCAACCTGAACGCCCTGAACGACGACATCAAATTCGCTGTTCGTAACAACCTCGGCGGCCACGCCAACCACACCATGTTCTGGGAGATCATGGGACCGAATGGCGGCAAGCCGGAGGGCGAGGTGCTGGCCGCGATCGATAAGGACCTCGGCGGCCTGGAAAAATTCCAGAACGACTTCAACGCCGCGGGCGGACGCCAGTTCGGCTCGGGCTGGGTGTTCGTGACCGTCACCAAGGACGGCAAGCTCGCGATCGAGACCCGTCCGAACCAGGACAGCCCGATCATGGACGGCAGGCGCGTCCTGATGGGCAACGACGTCTGGGAGCACGCCTATTATCTCAACTACCAGAACCGCCGCGCCGATTACCTCAAGGCGTGGTGGAACACGGTGAACTGGAGCAAGATCGCCGAGCGCTACGCCGCCGCGAAGGCCGGCACGCTGGGGGTGTGAGTGCCGCCTTCCTGAATGCACCGGGCGCTTCTCCGCCGCAATAACTGTCATCGCCCACGAAAGCGGGCGATCCAGTATTCCAGAGCCCTAGCGGTCCAATCGAAATGCCGACGCCCACCATCCGACCCGCTCGCCCCGACGAATATGACGAGATCGGTCGCGTCTGGATGAACAGCTGGGTCTCGACCGGGCTCGCGGAAGCCAGCAATTTTCTGCTGGCGCAATTGCGCGCGCATCCCGATGGAAATCGAGAAGGGCTGGAGCCTGTTCGTCGTCGACGATGACGGTCATCTTGCGGCCATGCTGGCGCTGCATCTGCCCGACAGGTATCTCGACCAGCTATTCGTGGCGCCGGAATATCAGGGCCGGGGTCTCGGACGGAGGCTGCTCGCATTCACGCGCCAGCATCTGCCGGACGAAATCTGGCTGCGCTGCGTGCGCGAGAATGAAAAGGCGTGGCGCTGGTATGAGCGCGAGGGTTTCGTATTCGAAAAGGAAGCGGTCGAACCGATGACCGGCTTCGTGATGAAGTATTACCGATGGAAGAAAGAGGAAAACGCCAGATGATAAAGCTCTATTGGTCGCCGCGCTCGCGTTCGTTTTCCGGGATATGGCTGCTGGAGGAAAGCGGGCTGCCGTATCAGCGGGTGCTGACCGACATCACGACCGGCGCGCAGAAGTCGCCCGAATTCCTCGCCATCAACCCGATGGGCAAGGTGCCGGCGCTGCAGGACGGCGAGGCCGCGCTCGGGGAAGCCGCGGCGATCTGCGCCTATGTCGCCGACCGCTATCCCGAGACCAGGCTGGCGCCCGGCCCGGCCGATCCGCTGCGTGCGAAATACCTGCAATGGCTGTTCTTTTCGCCTGCTTGCATCGAGCCGGCGCTGATCCAGATCTTCACCAAGATCGACGTGCCGACCAGCACCGCCGCGTGGGGAAGCGCCGCGCAGGTCTTCGACGTCCTCGACGCCGCGCTCGCCAAGGGCCCCTGGATCCTCGGCGAAACCTTCTCGGCCGCGGATATCATGATCGGCTCGGGGCTGAATTTCGCGGTGCGGCTGTTCAAGATGGTGCCGTCGCGGCCGTCGTTCGACGCCTATATCGCGCGGTGCGTGGAGCGCCCGGCGTTCCAGCGTGCCGAGAAGGTCGCGGCGGGGTAAGAGCCCTATTCCGCCTTCAATTCGTCCGGCCGCGGCATCAAGACAATGTTGTAGCCGGAATCGACGTAGTGAATTTCGCCGGTGACGCCACCGGACAGATCCGATAACAAATAGAGCGCCGAGCCGCCAAGCTCATCCAGCGTCACGCCGCGGCCGAGCGGCGAATGCTTTTGCATAAAGCCAAACATCGCGCGCGCCTCGCCAATGCCGGAGCCGGCGAGCGTGCGGATCGGACCGGCGGAAATCGCGTTGACGCGGATGCCGCGTGCGCCGAAGTCGAAAGCGAGATAGCGCACGGAGGATTCCAGCGCGGCTTTCGCCACGCCCATCACGTTGTAGTTCGGCATTGCCCGCATCGAGGCGCCGAAGGTCAGCGTGATCATGCTGCCGCCGGATTCCGGCATCAGCTCGGCGGCGCGCTTGGCAATCTCGGTGAACGAAAAGCAGGAGATCAGCATGGTGCGCGAAAAATTCTCGCGGCTGGTGTCGGCGTAGCGGCCCTTCAGCTCATTCTTGTCCGAGAAGCCGATGGCGTGAACCAGAAAATCCAGCCGTCCCCATTTCGCCCGCAACGCCTCGAAGACCGAATCGACGCTGGCAATGTCCTCGACATCGCTAGGCAGCACGGTGTCGACGCCAAGCGACTGCGCCAGCGGCTTGACGCGCTTGGCTTGCGCCTCGCCCTGAAAGGTAAAGGCAAGCTCGGCGCCCTGCGCCGCCACCGCTTTGGCAATGCCCCAGGCAATCGAATGATCATTGGCGACGCCCATGATCAGCCCGCGCTTGCCCTTCATCAGGTCCTGCATCGTTTAGTGCTCCACTCACCCTCAACCGTCATCACCCGCGAAAGCGGGTGATCCAGTATTCCAGAGGCGTCGGTAGTTGAATTGAGAGGCCGCGGCGTACTGGATGCCCCGCCTGCGCGGGGCATGACAAGATTACGCATCCATCCGCTTGAACACCAGTGTGGCGTTAGTGCCGCCGAAGCCGAAGGAATTCGACAGCACGGTGCCGAGCCTGGCGTTATCGATGCGCTTGCGCACGATCGGCATGTCGGCGAACACGGGATCGAGTTCGGTGATGTTGGCGCTTTCGCAGATGAAGCCGTTTTGCATCATCAGCAGCGAATAGATCGCCTCCTGCACGCCGGTGGCGCCGAGGGAATGCCCGGTCAGCGCCTTGGTCGCCGAAATCGGCGGGCACTTGTCGCCGGTGCCGAACACCTTGCGGATCGCCTCGATCTCCGGCGGATCGCCTGCCGGCGTCGAGGTCGCGTGCGGGTTGATGTAGTCGATCCTGGTGTCGACCGTGGCCATCGCCATTCTCATGCAGCGCTCGGCGCCCTCGCCCGACGGCGCCACCATGTCGTAACCGTCCGAGGTGGCGCCATAGCCGACGATTTCGCCGTAGATTTTCGCGCCGCGCGCCTTGGCATGCTCGAATTCCTCGAGCACGACCACGCCGGCGCCGCCGGCGATCACAAAACCGTCGCGGCTGACGTCATAGGGGCGCGAAGCGGTCGCGGGCGTATCGTTGTATTTCGACGACATCGCGCCCATCGCGTCGAACAGCACCGACAGCGACCAGTCGAGTTCCTCGCAGCCGCCGGCGAAAATAATGTCCTGCTTGCCGATCTGGATGGTTTCGTAGGCGTTGCCGATGCAATGGTTCGACGTCGCGCAGGCCGACGAGATCGAATAGTTCACGCCCTTGATCTTGAACCAGGTGGCGAGCGTCGCCGACGCCGTCGACGACATTGCCTTCGGCACCGCGAACGGCCCGACCCGCTTCGGCCCCTTGGTGCGGGTGATGTCGGCGGCTTCCACGATGGTGCGCGCCGACGGTCCGCCGGAGCCCATGATGATGCCGGTGCGAATGTTGGAAACCTCCGTGGGCTCGAGGCCGGAATCCAGGATCGCCTGCTCCATCGCGACGTGATTCCACGCCGCCCCCTCGCCGAGGAAGCGCATCGCGCGGCGATCGATGACGCCGGCCGGATCGAGCGTGGGCTTACCCTGTATCTGGGAGCGGAAACCGAGCTCGGCATATTTGTCCGCGCGCGTGATTCCGGACTTCGCCTCGTGCAGGCTTGCCAGTACTTCCTGGGTGTTGTTTCCGATGGACGAGACGATGCCCATCCCCGTGATGACAACCCGCCTCATGATCGCCTCGCCTTGTCGTTTCCGTTTTGTGTGATGGCCATCGTCGAACCGAACGCCGCCCGATTCGCCGGACCTACGCTCCCGGCAATGTGGTACCCTGCTTCAAGAGCCCCACCCTCAAATCCTTGGCGCGATAGATAATCTCGCCATCAGCCGAAAGCCAGCCGTCGGCGATGCCCAGCCAGAGCTTTAGGCGCATCACGCGCTTGATGTCGACGTTGTACACAATCTTGCGGACGTTCGGCATCACCTGGCCGGAAAACTTCAGCTCGCTGAGGCCCAATGCCCGGCCCCGCCCCTCGCCGCCGGTCCAGCCGAGATAAAAGCCGACCATCTGCCAGAGGGCGTCTAGGCCCAGGCACCCCGGCATGACGGGGTCGTTCTTGAAATGGCAGGCGAAGAACCAGAGATCCGGGTTCACGTCGAGCTCGGCCCGAACGATGCCCTTGCCGTATTCCCCGCCGGTTTCGGAGATTTCGGTGATCCGATCGAACATCAGCATCGGCGGCAGCGGCAATTGGGCGTTGCCGGGGCCGAACATCTCGCCGCGGCCGCACGCCAGCAGATCCTCGTATTCGTAACTGCCGCGTCGATCCAGCATGCTGCCGAGCCTCTCTCAAAATCCCGATGGAGCGTTTCGAGCGAAATGGACCCGTTTCGCGTAGAAAGCGTGCCAATTATCGCAAATTGGCGCGAATACCGCAGGTCAGGACGGGTCCTGCGGCAACCGGCGCTCGCTTTTGCCGGAATCGCAAAGCTAAGTCCGCGCGCTCTCTATCATAGGCCCCGCTGACGGCAAAGCACCACGGCAGCGTAAATCGCCGCGTCCCCCTATCCGGTTCCCCCTTAACTCTAGGGCCGTTCTAGTTGCGAAATACTTGCATCTGAGGGATTTCCTTCTATATTCAATGACAACAGTGCTGAGATAGCGAGTGCGGTGCCTGACGTGGAAATGAGCCTCGACGCTTCGATTTTGAATGATGACGCCGTCAGTCCCGCGGCCCGCAATGCGGGCCACCAGCCGGCGCTGACCGGCTGCCCCTGGCACGACGTCAATGAAATGCTGCAGGCCGCCGGGCTCCGCCCGACCCGTCAGCGCATGGCGCTGGGCTGGCTGCTGTTCGGCAAGGGCGCGCGCCACCTCACCGCGGAAATGCTTTACGAGGAAGCCACCCTCGCCAAGGTCCCGGTGTCCCTCGCCACTGTCTACAACACGCTCAATCAGCTCACCGATGCCGGCTTGCTGCGCCAGGTCAGCGTCGACGGCACCAAGACCTATTTCGACACCAACGTGACGGCGCATCACCACTTCTATCTCGAAAACAACCACGAACTGGTCGACATTCCGGATCCGCATCTGGTGCTGCAGAAGATGCCGGAAGTGCCCGAAGGCTACGAGATTGCCCGCGTCGACATGGTCGTGCGGCTGCGCAAGAAGCGCTGACGCCTTACCGAGCGCACAGCGTCATTCCGGGGCGCGTCGCAGACGCGAACCCGGAATCTCGAGGTTCCGGGTTCGATGCTGCGCATCGCCCCGGAACGACAATCAAATGATTTCGCGTCACTCCACCTTCTCGTCGGCGTAGACACCCCACAACCGCTGCTGCTCGATCCAGCCGTCAAAACCGTTGCCGGTGACGCGGCACCAGCCGGCCGCGCACTTCTTGACCTGGGCGACGACGCCGGCCTGCAGGCGGGCGGCAACGGCGGAGGCCGGATCGGCGCGATCGTAGAGCGGCGCAAGTTCGTCCTTGGTCTTCATGGTGATGACGGCGGTGCGTCGGCCCGACAGCAGCGAGTGATAGACCCAGCCCTCGGCGCCCTCGGAATCCCGGACCCGGCGCCAGTTCTCGAATTCGGCGGTGATCTCCACCGGCAGGCCCGAGCGGGTGTAGACCCAGGCGACATCGTTGTCCTTGGTCGGGCCGGCCCTGACGTTCACATGATCGGATTTGAGGCTGACATAGCGCGGCAGCGGCAAGCCGCTGGTCGTGACGGCGGAATCCTTGGCCGAAAATCCGGCGCTGACCGACGCGCCGAGCAACGCGGCCGCGAGCACCACCACTGAACCAAAACGCCCCAACGCCATCAACTCGCCCCCTGCCGAGAACCCGACTCAAATTCTTCGAGCTGAAATGCCGGGAATCCCGACCCCCAAACCCCTAATACTCCGCCCCATCCGCCCCTCGGCCTTTCAACCCCGGCGCTTGCCGGGGTTCTTGTCTTGGCCCGGCCTTCTGCTAGAGAGGACGGAACGCTTGAGAACCAAGACGAGCCCGAATTTTCCGGAGGGGAAGCCAACGGGAAATATCGGGGAACCCCAAGGAATTACCGGGACCGCGCGGCAGCCGCAGTGTCGAACAACCGGGTTAATGAGGTCTGAACGGGCAAGCCTTTGACGATCCAAAAGGTTGACGATCCAAAAGGTTGGCGAGCCAAAGGCCTCATGAGAGCAGGATATGTCGGTTAAGAAAAAGCCTCTCGTTGTCGTCACGCGCAAGCTGCCGGACTCGATCGAGACCCGGATGCGCGAGCTGTTCGATGCCCGGCTCAATCTCGACGATACGGCGCTGACGCCGGAGCAGATCGCCGAGGCGGTGCGGACCGCCGACGTGCTGGTGCCCACCGTCACCGACGAGATCACCGAGGAGATTCTCAAGCAGCCCGACTGCAAGCTGCGGCTGATCGCCAATTTCGGCAACGGCGTCGACAATATCGATGTCCTTGCGGCGCATGCGCGCGGCATCACCGTGACCAACACGCCGAAGGTTTTGACCGAAGACACCGCGGACATGACCATGGCGCTGATTCTGGCGGTGCCGCGGCGGCTGGTCGAGGGCGCCTCGATCCTCACCGAGGGCAAGAACTGGCCGGGCTGGTCGCCGACCTGGATGCTCGGCCATCGCATCGGCGGCAAACGGCTCGGCATCATCGGCATGGGCCGCATCGGCCAGGCGCTGGCGCGCCGGGCGCGCGCCTTCGGCCTGCAGATCCACTATCACAACCGCCGCCCGGTTGCGCCGGTCATCGCCGACGAATTGGGCGCGACCTATTGGGAAAGCCTCGACCAGATGCTGGCGCGGATGGACATCATCTCGGTGAACTGTCCGCACACGCCGGCCACCTTTCATCTCTTGTCAGCGCGGCGGCTGAAACTGATCCGCAAGGACGCCTATATCGTCAACACCGCGCGCGGCGAGGTGATCGACGAAGACACCCTGATCAAGCTGATTGAAGCCGGCGAGATCGCCGGCGCCGGCCTCGACGTGTTCGAGAACGAGCCCGC
The DNA here is from genome assembly GCF_018736085.1 of Bradyrhizobium sediminis. NCBI lineage: Bacteria > Pseudomonadati > Pseudomonadota > Alphaproteobacteria > Hyphomicrobiales > Nitrobacteraceae > Bradyrhizobium > Bradyrhizobium sediminis. The sequence goes on from NZ_CP076134.1 coordinate 59,367, forward strand.
GGTCAGTCCGAAGCTGGTGCGGCTGGCCAAGGCCGGCAAGGTGACGCTGCTGCCGCATATGGGCTCGGCGACCATCGAAGGCCGCGTCGAGATGGGCGAGAAGGTGATCATCAACATCCGGACCTTCCTCGACAATCACAAGCCGCCGGACCGGGTATTGCCGAGCATGCTGTGAGGCCTCTTACCCTCTCCTGCAATCGCGAAACACTAGTCTAATGATCTCGTGTCCTGGAGCCGGCATAGCGTCCTTCGACGGTGCACGGCAGGGCCGGACAAGAAATCGCGAAAACAACCCCATGCAAAGTAGAGAGGCCCCCGGCTCGGCAGCACTCATGCTGCGCTGCGTCCGGGGCACGAGACGAAAAATGCTCCTTCGTCACGGCCCCCCGCCCTAGCGCCGCCTCAGTTGGCAACCTCTTGCGCGCTCAGAGATCGCCGCTCAGATAGCCGCTCAAATCGGTAATGACAGGCGCATCGCCGTTGAGCGGGTTGGCGGGATCGCGCTTATAGCGCAGGGTTTCGAACCGCATGGCGCGCGCGTCCACCATCAAGAGGCGGCCGACCAGTCCCTCGCCGAAGCCGACGATCTCGCGGATCGCCTCCAGCGCCATCATCGATCCCAAGACCCCCGCGAGCGCACCCATTACGCCGGCCTCGGCGCAGGCCGGCACCGTGCCCGGCGGCGGCGGTTCGGGGAACAGGCAGCGATAGGTCGGGTTGAACTCGCCTTCGGCGTTGGTCTCGTGTGCACGAATCGTGGTCAGCGATCCGTCGAACATGCCGAGCGCCGCCGTGATCAGCGGCTTGGCGGCGAGGAAACACGCATCCGACACCAGATAGCGGGTTTCGAAATTGTCGGAACCGTCGAGCACCAGATCGTAGCTGCCGATCAGTTCCATCGCATTGTCGGCGGCAAGCCGCGTGGCGTGCGCGGCAAACCTGACATGGGGATTGAGCGCGTAGATCTGCCCGGCGGCGCTGTCGACCTTCAGCCTGCCGATATCAGGCGTGGTGTGGATGATCTGGCGCTGCAGATTGGACAGCGACACGATGTCGTCGTCGACCGCGCCGAGCGTGCCGACGCCGGCCGCAGCTAGGTACATCAGCGCGGGCGCGCCGAGACCGCCGGCCCCGATCACCAGCACGGATGCTTCCTTGAGGGCGGCCTGGCCGGGGCCGCCGACCTCCCGCAGCACGATGTGGCGGGCGTATCGTTCGAGTTCCTCGGCGCTCAGCATACTCACGTATTTCCTTCCTTTGCCGTCATTGCGAGCCAACGGGTCGGCGCGCAGCGCCGCCCGATGACAGGCTCCGCGAAGCAATCCATTGGCGCCATGCTCGGGGACCTGTGGATTGCTCCGCTCCTCGCAATGACGGCCCTTAATCTACCCCAAATTTGCTGAACCAGCGCATAGCTGTTGCCGACCAAGCAGATGTGCTTAGTTACGACTACTTCAATGGACGGGACCTGTCATGAGATCGCTGCTGACGGCAACATTGATGGTCGTGGCGATCGGGACTGCCGCGAGTGCGCAGATGACGCCGCCGTCCACCGCGGGCGCCAAGCCGAAACAGGTCACGACCGTGCCGATCCGGCCCGCGGTGCAGACCCCGGCCGATACCGCCAAAGCGATGGCGCAGGCGGAGCGGCTGGCGATCCAGTCCGACCTCGCCTGGGTCGGCGATTACAATGGTGCGATCACGGGCGAAGTCAGCGAGCGAATGGTCGCCGCCATCAAGGCCTTTCAGAAGGCCCGTGGCGGCAAGCAGACCGGCGTGCTCAATCCGCAGGAGCGCGGCATCCTCGCCGAGACCGCGAAGCGGCGGCAGGACAATGTCGGCTGGAAGATCGTCACCGATGCCGGCACCGGCGTGCGGCTTGGGGTGCCCGCGAAACTGGTGCCGCAGCAATCCAGTGACGCCAATGGCGCCAAATGGACCTCCCCCACCGGCACCGTGCAGATCCAGCTTGCGCGGAGCAAGGTAGCAAGCCCTTCCACCGCAAAGCTCGCCGAGCAGGAAAAGAAGGAGCCCGCCGGACGCAAGGTGGATTACACCGTGGTCAAGCCGGACTTCTTCGTGCTGTCGGGCATGCAGGGCCTGAAGAAATTCTACGTGCGCGGAGCGTTCAAGGGCGACGAGGTCCGCATCCTCACCATCCTGTACGACCAGGCCGTCGAAGGCACCGTGGAGCCGGTGGTGATCGCGATGTCGAGCGCCTTCAACCCGTTCCCGGCGGGCGCGCAGATCGCGGGCCCGCCGCCGCGCAAGACGGTCGAATACGGCACCGGCATCGTCGTCAGCGGCGACGGCGCCATCCTTGCCGACCGTCAGGTCACCGACAGCTGTCTCACGATCGCAATCGCCGGCCACGGCAACGCGGATCGCGTCGCCGAGGACAAGGACCGCGATCTCGCGCTGCTGCGGATCTATGGCGCGCGCGGATTGCAGCCGCTCAACCTCGCCAATGGTGCGGCGAAATCAGGCGTCGAACTGACGGGGATTGCCGATCCGCAGAATCAGGGTGGTGCGGCGGCCGTGAGCAGCGTCAAGGCCTCGATCGCACCGGCCGGCAATGGCAGCGATCTCGCGCTGTCGCCGGCGCCGGCGCTGGGCTTTTCGGGTGCCGCGGCGCTCGATACGGAAGGCAAGTTCGCCGGCATCGCGCTGTTGAAACCGGTGGTGGTGGCGGGACCGACCAATGGCGCGGCTGCGGCGCAGGCGGCGCTGGTGCCAGCCGATGTTGTGCGCGACTTTCTCAAAGCCAACGGCGTCAATGCGGCAGGCGGCTCATCGGACGCCAAGGCGGCCGTGGTGCGCGTGATCTGCGTAAGGAAGTAAGGCTTCGAGAGCCGCCCCACGCGCACGCCGTCATCATCCGCCACCGGGTCGGCGCAGCGCGCCGCACGGATTGTTGACGCAGATCAATGACAGTCCGGCCGATCGATCCGCAAATTTCCCCGCAAAAATGTACGTGATTTTATCTGAATAGAGCAATTTCACGGAATGACGATGAAGCGCCTTTTGAAGATGGCGATCGTAGCACTCGCCGCCGGGCAGGGATGACCGACGCCGGGCAACCGGTAGCCACCTGGCGCAAGGTGCTCGCTGCCATTCTCGATTTCGTGATGGTGTTTTTCGGCGGCGGCTACGCCATCGGCTATTTGACCGGCAACGTGACGTCAGAGGGCTTCAAGCTCGAAGGCCTGCCGGCGCTGGTGCTGTTGACGCTGCTGATCGTCTACTTCGTCGCCGGCAGCAAATATCTGGGCGGCACGATCTGGCAGCGCATCCTGTACAAGCACTGAGAGCGAACCATGCCTGACCTATCGCAGCAGGACTTGCTGGCCGGGCTGAAGACCAGGCTCGGCGCACTCGGCCTGTCCGTCCATGAAGATGCCAAACAGGGATTGGTCGGCGAAGCGCAACCGATCCGGTCGAAATGGTGGCTCGGCGCCCGCACCGTCACCTACCGGATGTCGTGCCGGCCGTCGGAAGCGGATCGCACGGTGCAGTTCCGCGAAGCCGTCACCGAATCGAGCTGGGGCCTGCCGCCGCCGACGGTGACCGTCGAGAAGACCAAGGTGAGCGGCTGGAAGTTGTCCGGCGAACGCAGCGACGTATCGCCGGGAGGCGGCGGCACCATCGACTACGCAAAGGTGCGCGACGCCGTCGAGCAGGCCGTCGCCGCCGCCGGCTGGACCTTCCACCTGCAAGGCGGCCGCCTGCCCTGACGGACGTCGCGGCCTGCGATCCAGCGTCGGTTACGCCAAGCCAAACCGGATCCCCGCGCGCGCCAGCCCTCCGGCAAGACCGATCGGCGTGCCGTCGGCGCGCCAGCATGCCGCGCCGGACATCGACCCGTCTTCGTGGAACTGGATCGCATTCATGCCGCCGGCCACGGTCGGCACCGCCAGCACGTCGTGTCCCATCGCCGCCAGCGCCGCGCGAACGCCGTCCGGCACGGCGGCTTCGACCTCGAGCGCATTGCCTTCGGTCCAGACCCGCGGCGCCTCGACCGCCTCCTGCAGGTTCATGCCGTGATCGATCAGGTTGAGCAGCGCCTGCATCGCGCTTGGAAAGATCTTCTTTCCGCCGGGCAGGCCCAGCGCATAGACGAGTTTGCCGTCGCGCAGCGCCATCATGGGCGACATCGAAGTGGTCACGCGCTTGCCCGGCGCCAGCGACAGCGCATGGCCGGGCCGCGGATCGTAGAGGTTCATGTAGTTGTTCGGTATCGTGCCGAGGCCGGGGATCAAGATCCTTGCGCCGAACAGATTGTTGATGGTCTGCGTGGTCGCGACCACGTTGCCCATCGAATCCGCCGCCGTCATGTGCGTGGTGTGCGCGCCTTCGAGCTGCGCCACGCCCGCGCTCCATTTCTGCGCACGGTTTGCATCGATGGCGCGGCGGCGCTCCTTCGCATAGTCCTTCGAGGTCAACCGCTCCACCGGCACGCCGACGAAATCCGGATCGCCGCTGGCGGCGGCGCGGTCGGCAAAGGCGATCTTCAGCACTTCGGCGAGCAGATGGATGGTTGCGGCGGTGCCGAAGCCTTTTCCGGCGATGTCATAGCCTTCGAGAATGTTCAGCATCTGCGCGATGTGCACGCCGGAGGCCGCCGGCGGCGGCGGACCGAGGATCTGCCAGCCGCGATAATCGGTTCGGATCGGCGCGCGCTCGACGGTCCTGTAGGACGTCAGGTCCCGGCGCGTGATGAAGCCGCCATGGGCCTCCATGTAATCGACCAGGATATCGCCGAGCGGGCCGGCATAGAGCGCCGTGTCGCCGTGGCGCGAGATGTGCGCGAGCGTCTCGGCATATTCCGATTGCACGACGCGCTCGCCGGCCTTGAGCGGCGTTCCGTTCGGCAGATAGATTGCCGAGATCGCCCTGTCCTTCAGCATCTCCCGCGCGCTGTCGGCGATGCATTCCTGCAGATAGGGCGTCGCCGCATAGCCGCGCGAGGCGTGCCTGATCGCGGGCTGCATGACGTCGGCGAGCGACATGGTGCCGAACCGGCGCAAGGTCTCGCACCAGGCCTTCAGCGAGCCCGGCACCGCGACCGCCTTCGGCCCGTTCAGGTTCTCGTCGTCGACGGTGTCGAATACGTCATGGGCCGAGCCCGGCTTCGATCGATAGGTGTCGGGACGGACGACCAGCGGAACGGTGCTCTGGCCGTCGATGAAGCGGTGGCTGCCGTCGGCAAGACGGATATGCGCCATGCCGCCGCCGATGATTCCGACCATCATCGGCTCGACCACCGTCAACGTGAACAGGGCCGCGATCGCGGCATCGATGGCGTTGCCGCCGGCAGCCAACATCTCCGCGCCCGCGGCCGAGGCCAGCGGATGATTGCTGACCACCATGCCGCGGCTGCCCGAGGCCGGCTGCTTCTGACACTCGAAGACGGTGTCGGTGCGATCGCGCCAGTTACCATTCATGCCCTTGGCTCTCCCTGATCCCTGCAATTCGTTGCGCCGGTTCGGCCAGACCATCAAAGCCTGCCAGCCCCGCTGGATTGCTTCGCTTCGCCGGGAAGCGGCTACCTCACTTCTGGCACTTCGGACACCAGAAGGTCGAACGGCCGTTCTGGGTGAAACGCCTGACGACGCCGCCGCATTTGGCGGTCTGGCATTTCTCGCCTTCGCGGTCGTAGACCTGGAACGAATGCTGGAAATAGCCGAGTTCGCCCGAGGTCTGGCGATGGTCGCGCAACGATGATCCGCCGGCCTTGATGGCCTGGTTCAGTACGCCGTGGATGGCACTCACCAGGCGCCTGGCGTGATCGGTGGGTTCGCCCTTTTTGGTCGCCAGCGTGGCGGCCAGCCTTCGCGGCGACAGCTGCGAACGATAGAGCGCCTCGCAGACATAGATGTTGCCCAACCCTGCGACCACGCGCTGGTCGAGCAATGCGGCCTTCAGGCTGGTCTTCTTGCTGGCGCAGGACTGCGCCAGCATTTTTGCGTCGAATTCATTGCCGAGCGGTTCGGGGCCGAGGCCTTTCAGCAAGGGCTCGTCGTCGAGCGCCCTGCGGGCAATGATCTTCATGTAGCCGAAGCGGCGCGGATCGTTGAAAATGATCGATGCGCCTGACGACATCTGAAACACCACATGATCATGCGTCCGGTTCTCACTGCGGGGATGGTGGAATTGGCCCGGCGCCGCATCGCCATCATCCTTGAGGACGCGGAACGAGCCCGACATGCCCAGATGCATCAAAAGCACGTCGCCCGAGCCAAGATCGGCCATCAAATATTTGGCGCGGCGGCCGAGCCCGGTCACGGTCTGGCCCTCGAGCCGCGCCACGAAATCCTTCTGGAACGGAAACCGCAGATCCTTGCGCCTGGCCTCCGCTTTCAGGATTTTTGAGCCCTCCATGACCGGCTGCAGGCCGCGGCGGACGGTCTCGACTTCGGGCAATTCAGGCATCGGGGGCGTTCACCTTGAGGACGTGACGTGATAGCGCCATTGCGGCGGGCGCGCTATGGTCCGATCCAATCAGATCCTCGTCATTGCGAGGAGCGAAGCGACGAAGCAATCCGATCTTTCTTGCCGCTGTGGATTGCTTCGCTGCGCTCGCAATGACGGGAAAAACCTTCCATGCCGGCCCCAGTACCGGCAGGACTCGCTCAGGACCGACGGCATGAACCAATCCGACCAGACCACCCATTTTGGCTTCAGGGATGTCCCCCTGGGGGACAAGCAGACGCTGGTGAACGACGTGTTTCACAGCGTGGCGCAGCGCTACGACCTGATGAACGACCTGATGTCGGCGGGCCTGCACCGGGTCTGGAAGGACCTGATGATCAACGCGCTCAATCCGCCGCGCGGGGATACGCCATTTTCGCTGCTCGACGTCGCCGGCGGCACTGGCGACATCGCCTTTCGCGCCGCCGAGGCCTCAGGCGCCGGCTTCCGGGCGACCGTCTGCGACATCAATTCGGACATGCTGGAGGTCGGCCGCACGCGCGCGGCGGCGCGCCATCTCGACGACCGGGTGTCGTTTGTCGAGGGCAATGCCGAGGCGCTGGCGTTTCCCGATCGCAGCTTCGATGCCTACACCATCGCGTTCGGCATCCGCAACGTGCCGCGGATCGATCTTGCGCTCAAGGAAGCCTATCGCGTGCTGAAACCGGGCGGGCGGTTCCTGTGCCTGGAATTCTCCACCGTCGACACGCCCGGCCTCGACCGCATCTACGATCTGTTTTCCTTCAAGGTGATACCGCCGCTCGGCCGCGCCGTGACCGGCGACGCCGAGTCCTATCAGTACCTCGTCGAATCGATTCGGAAATTCCCGAAGCCGAATGTATTCGCCGAGATGATGCGCACCGCCGGCTTTTCCCGCGCCAGCTGGCAGAGTTTTTCCGGCGGCATCGTGGCGTTGCATTCGGGCTGGCGTTTGTGATTTCTGCAATTACCCACATTGCGCGGCTGGCCCGCGCCGGTTTCGTGTTCGCGCGTGAGGGCGTGTTCGGCGTCGTCGATCCCTCGCTGGTGCCGCCGCCCGGGCAGCTCGCGCTCCGCATCGCCCGGCTGGTCGAGCGCCCCGGCGCCAAGTCCGGCCCGCGCCTGTCGCGCGCGCTGACGCGGCTCGGACCCGCCTATCTCAAGCTCGGGCAGTTTCTCGCCACCCGTCCCGACGTGGTCGGCGTCATGATGGCGCGCGACCTGGAAAGCCTGCAGGACCGGCTGCCGCCGTTTTCGCAAGCCGAAGCCGAGGCCGTGATCGCGCAGTCGCTGGAACGCCCGGTGGCGCAGGCCTTTGCGAGCTTCGGTCCGGCGGTCGCCGCCGCCTCGATCGCGCAGGTACATCGCGCTGAAGTCGAGCGCGACGGCGTGCGCACCGCGGTTGCGGTGAAGGTGCTCCGACCCAATGTCGCCGCGCGCTTCCGCCGCGACCTCGCCGATTTCTTTTTCGTCGCGCACAAGGCCGAAGCCCATTCGGCGGAAGCGCGGCGGCTGCGGCTGGTCGAGGTCATCAATACGATGTCGCGCTCGGTCGCGATGGAGATGGATCTGAGGCTGGAGGCCGCCGCCCTCTCCGAGATGGCGGAGAACACCCGCAACGATCCGGATTTTCGCGTGCCCACCGTCGACTGGGATCGTACCACGCACAATGTGCTGACGATGGAATGGATCGACGGCATCGCGCTGAGCGACCATGCGCGGCTGGAGCAATCGCAGGTCGATCTGCCCGACCTCGGGCGCAAGGTGATCCAGAGTTTCCTGCGCCATGCGCTGCGCGACGGCTTCTTTCACGCCGACATGCACCCCGGCAATCTGTTTGTCGACGATGGCGGGCGGCTGGTGGCGGTCGATTTCGGCATCATGGGCCGGCTCGGCATGAAGGAGCGGCGTTTCCTTGCCGAAATCCTGCTGGGCTTCATCACCCGCAACTATCGCCGCGTGGCGGAAGTGCATTTTGAGGCCGGCTACGTGCCGGCGCATCACTCGGTGGAGAATTTCGCGCAAGCCATCCGCGCCATCGGCGAGCCGATCCATAACCGCACCGCCGAAGAAATCTCGATGGCGAAGCTGTTGACCTTGCTGCTCGAGGTCACCGGCCTGTTCGACATGCGGACCCGCCCCGAACTGATCCTGCTGCAAAAAACCATGGTGGTGGTCGAGGGCGTGGCGCGCGGCTTCGATCCGAAACTCGACATCTGGAAGGTCGCCGATCCCGTGGTGCGGGAATGGATCGAGCGCAATCTCGGCCCGGTCGGACGCGTTCAGGGCGCGATGTCGGGCGCCGGCGAGCTTGGCCGGGTGCTGGCCGGCCTGCCGGCGATCGCCTCGCGGTCGGTCGCCGTGCTGGAGCAGCTGGAGACCATGACCCGGGAAGGCATCAGGCTGTCGCCGGAGACGATTGCGGCGATGGGCCGGACCGAGGGCCGCAAGAGCCGCTGGCGCACCCTGGCGCTGTGGATCATCGCGGGCACCTTTATCGCGATCCTGTTCGCGGTCCGGCAATTGTGATTGCATTGCATACACCAGATGATAGCATTGCTATCGTATTTTGCCGGGACTGCTCATGGCCAGCCTGACCATCCGAAAGCTCGACGAGGCCGTAAAGGTCTACCTGCGCCTGCGTTCGGCCAAAAACGGCCGCTCGGTGGAAGAGGAAGTCCGGGTAATCCTGGGTGATCTCATCAAGGGTCGGCCCCTGTCGCCCGCTGCACTCTCGCAGGCCGCTCCGCCGTCTGGGGCCCCGTCCCGCGCGCCCCGGCGCGCCGCTGATGCGACGGAGCAGGCCCGTGTCACCCTGATCATCGGTGGCGGCATCGCGGCCTACAAGGCGCTGGACCTGATCCGGCGGCTGAAGGAGCGGCATATCCACGTCCGCTGCGTCCTGACCCGCGCCGCGCAGCAGTTCGTCACGCCGCTTTCCGCCAGCGCGCTGTCGAACGAGCGCTGCTACACTGACCTGTTCGATCCGGCGAGCGAGTTCGACGCTGGCCACATTCGCCTTGCCCGTGAATGCGACCTGATCGTGGTGGCGCCGGCGACCGCCGATCTGATGGCCAAGATGGCGCAGGGCCACGCCGACGATCTCGCCAGCGCCGTCCTGCTCGCGGCCAACCGGCCCATCCTGCTGGCGCCGGCGATGAACCCGCTGATGTGGAACAACCCCGCCACCCGCCGCAATGTCGCGCAACTCGAGCGCGACGGCGTGGCCATGATCGGACCCAATGCCGGCGAGATGGCGGAAGCCAATGAGGCCGGTGTCGGCCGCATGGCGGAGCCCACGGAAATCGCCGCCGCCGCCGAACGTCTGCTGCGGCCACCGCAACCGCGGCCGCTGGCGGGCAAACGCATCCTGATTACCGCGGGCCCCACCCATGAGCCGATCGACCCGGTGCGCTACATCGCCAACCGCTCCTCCGGCAAGCAGGGTTTTGCCATTGCGGCTGCAGCACAGGCAGCAGGCGCGGATGTCATCCTGGTCTCCGGCCCGGTCGATCTCGACGATCCCCCCGGCGTCACTGTGAAGCACGTCGAGTCCGCGCGCGACATGCTGCAGCAGGTCGAAGCCTCATTGCCGGCAGATATCGCGATCTTCGCCGCCGCGGTTGCCGACTGGCGCGTCGCCAATGCGGGCGAGCAGAAGCTGAAGAAGACCGGGTCCGGCATGCCGCCGCTGCAGCTGGTGGAAAATCCCGACATCCTCGCGACGATCTCGAAGCTCGGAGACAAGCGGCCGCCGCTGGTAATCGGCTTCGCCGCCGAAACCGAACACCTGATCGACAACGCCAAGGCAAAACTCGCGCGCAAGGGTTGCGACTGGATCGTGGCCAACGACGTTTCGCCGGCAACCGGCGTGATGGGCGGCGACCGCAACACGGTGCATCTCTTGACCCGCGACGGCGTAAACATCGGCGTCGATTCCTGGCCTGTCATGACCAAGGAACAGGTCGCAACCGAACTGGTGGCGCGGATCGCCGGCACCGTGGAGAAGGTCTCGTGAGCACGCGCATCAAAGTCGAGATCCGGCAATTGCCGCACGGCGAAGGCCTGGCGTTGCCGGCCTATCAGAGCGCGCACGCCGCGGGGCTCGATTTGCTCGCGGCGGTTCCGGAAGGCGCGCCACTGGTGCTCGCCGCCGGAAAATATGCGCTGGTCCCGACCGGGCTCACCATCGCGCTGCCGCCGGGCTATGAAGCGCAGGTTCGTCCGCGCTCCGGCCTTGCCGCCAAGCATGGCGTCACGGTGTTGAACTCGCCCGGCACCATCGACGCGGATTATCGCGGCGAGATCGGCGTGCTCCTGATCAACCATGGCGACGCCCCGTTCCCGATCCGGCGCGGCGAGCGCATCGCGCAGATGGTGATTGCACCCGTGACGACGGCGGAGTTCGTTCCCGTGGCGGCGCTTTCGGCGACCGACCGCGGCACCGGCGGCTTCGGTTCGACCGGCCGCTGACGGCAAAAAGCCATTCGGGCGGCGCGACCGGGCTGAATGCAGCGGCAATTTTACGAAATCCATTTCCGTAAACGTCACCGCGGCGCATTTTTTCGCCCCGGGATTCGCGTTCACGGTCTGGACTCTTACCCGTCGAGTCCCGTTGGGGATATTGTCATTCGATTCGCGAACGGCGGGTTGAAGCGCGCCGGGCGCAAAGTCGTGCGGTTTGGGGCAAACCATGTCGGGCGTGATCGTGGCGATGCGTCGGACCCTGCTGTCGTGCACTTCACTGGCACGCAACGGCCTGATCGCCCTTGCCAGTGCGGCACTGCTGCCGATTGCGCCGGCGCGGGCGGAGGATCAAGGGCTCGCGCAGGCGATCGCGGCCTATCTCGATCTCGATCACCAGGAATTCGTGATCCTGACCACGGCCCTGGCGCTGCTCGGCTTTTCGGTGGTGGCCGCAATCCTTTTGATGCGCACGCGCGTCCGCGCGGCAAGGAACGAGGCGCGGCTGCGCTCCGACATCGGGGATCTGCAGGTGCAGGCCGACCGCCTGCGCGCGCTGCTGTTCGCGGAACCCCAGATCCTGATCTCGTGGGCGGCGGGCAACAATCGCCCGCAAATCAGCGGCGATACCTCGCTCTTGCTGGCGCAGGATTCGCCGCAGCGGATTCTGGCGTTTGGAACCTGGCTGCCGCCGGAGCCGGCGCTGCAGATGGATCACGCGGTCGACGCGCTGCGCGAGGCCGGCGAGGGTTTTCTGCTCAACCTCACCACGTCCAACGGACACGCGCTGGAGGCCATGGGCCGCGCCATCGGCGGCCAAGCCATTGTGCGGATTCGCGAACTCGGCGGAGTGCGCCGGGAACTGGCTGAAACCAACCTCCGGCTCAGGGCGCTCTCGGAGGAAACCGAGATGCTGCGAGGTTTCGCCGCCGCGGCGCCCTGGCCGATCTGGACCAAAAGCGCCAAGGGCGGTCTCAGCTACGCCAATGCCGCCTATGCGCGGGCGACAGAGACCGTCAGCGTCGCGGACGCGATCGATCGCGGCCTCGAACTGCTCGACAGCGGCGACCGCGGCGTCATGGAGCGCGCGCTGAAGGACACCGCGGCCTTTACCGCGCGGCTGCCGGTCGTGTTCGGCGGCGAACGGCGCATCTACGATGTCCATGCGATGAACGTCGGCGGCGGCTCGGCCGGCATCGCCATCGACGCCAGCGAGGCTACCGCGCTGCGCGCGGCGCTGGAGCGGATGGCGGAGGCCCATCGCCGTACCCTCGATCAATTGTCGTCCGGCGTCGCGGTATTCGACGGCCAGCGGCGGCTGGCCTTCTACAACGATTCCTATCGCCGGCTGTGGGATCTCGACCGCGTCTTTCTCGATGGCAATCCGGACGATTCGAGCGTGCTCGACCGGCTGCGCGCCGCGCGCAAGCTGCCGGAACAGCCGGATTTCCGGGCCTGGAAGGCCAGGCTGCACGAGGCCTATCGCGCGGTCGAGCCCGAAAAGGACACCTGGTACCTGCCCGATGGTCGCGCCGTCAGCGTCGTCACCACGCCCAATCCGGAGGGCGGCGTCACCTATCTGTTCGACGACGTCACCGAAAGCCTCGACCTGGCGCGCCGGTTCGACGGCCTGATCCGCGTCCAGCGCGAAACCCTCGACAATCTCGCCGAAGCCGTCGCGGTGTTCGGCAGCAATGGCCGCGCGCAATTGTTCAATCCGGCCTTCGCCAAAATGTGGAAGCTGTCGCCCGAAGCGCTGCGCGAGCAGCCGCATATCGAGACCGTGGAAGCCTGGTGCAGGCCGCTGTTCGACGATGCCGATACCTGGCGCACCATCCGCGAAGCCATCACCGCGATCGAGAACCGGGTCGAGGTGCCGCTGAAGCTGGAGCGCAACGACGGCAGCGTGCTGGACTGCATGACCATGCCGCTGCCCGACGGCGCCACCATGCTGACGTTCCAGGACATCACCGACACCGAGAACGTCGAGCGCGCGCTGCGCGAGCGCAACGAGGCGCTGGAGACCGCCGACCAGATGAAGGTCGATTTCGTCCACCACGTGTCCTACGAACTGCGCTCGCCGCTGACCACGATCATCGGCTTCGCGCACTTCCTCGCCGATCCCGCTACCGGCCCGCTGATGCCGAAGCAGGCCGAATATCTCGGCTACATCACCGCCTCGACCAACGCGCTGCTCGCCATCATCAACAACATCCTCGATCTCGCCACCATCGACGCCGGCGCGATGTCGCTCAATCTCGGTTCGGTCGACATCCGCAAGACCATCGAGGCCGCCGCCGAAGGCATCCAGGACCGGCTCGCCACCGACCGCATCGAACTCAAGGTCGACGTCGATCCCGATATCGGCAGCTTCGTCGGCGACGAGCGCCGCGTGGTGCAGGTGCTGTATAATCTCCTCGCCAATGCCGTCGGCTTCTCGCCGCAGGACGCCACCGTCGGGCTGAGCGCGCGGCGGACCGAGCGCAGCGTCGTGTTCACCGTGACCGATTCCGGCCCGGGCATTCCGCCCGACGTCAAGGACAAGGTATTCGACTGGTTCGAGAGCCATTCCCACGGCTCGCGGCATCGCGGCGCCGGCCTCGGCCTGTCGCTGGTGCGCTCCTTCGTCGAACTGCACGGCGGCAAGGTGAGCGTCGATTCGATCGTCGGCAAGGGCACGACCGTGACGTGCGACTTCCCGACCGATCAGGCCGCGCACCGTCACGCCGCGGAATGAGCGCTCCCACGACATTCGCGCTGGCGTTATCGAACGAGACGGCGACGGCGCATCTGATGGCCGACCTTGCCTTGCTGATCGGCCCCGGCGACGTCATCACGCTTTCGGGCGACCTCGGCGCCGGCAAGACCGCCGCGGCGCGCGCCATGATCCGCTATCTCGCCGGCGACGACACCATCGAGGTTCCAAGCCCGACCTTCACGCTGGCGCAGAGTTACGACCTGCCGCCGTTCCCGCTGATCCATGCCGATCTCTACCGCGTCAACGATCCCATGGAGCTGGAGGAGATCGGGCTGTCGCCTTTGCCTGAAGCCACGGTGGCGCTGATCGAATGGCCGGAACGTGCGCCGGGCGCGCTTCCACCGGACCGCATCGACATCGCGCTCAGCCATCGCCCGGCGCTGGGATCGGCCGCCCGCGCCGCTGAAATCACCGGTTACGGCAAGGCGGCCGCGCAGGTCGCAAGGCTGAAAGCGCTGCGGCAGTTCCTCGATCGCGCCGGCTATATCGATGCCAGGCGCCAGCGCATGGCCGGCGATGCCTCGACGCGTTCCTATGCGCGGCTGATCCGCGACGACGGCGTCGTGATCCTGATGAATTCGCCGCGGCGCCCGGATGGGCCCGCGATCTATGCCGGAAAATCCTATAGCGCAGCCGTGCATCTGGCCGAGGACGTCAGGCCGTTCGTCGCCATCGATGGCGGCCTGCGCGAGCGCGGCTTCTCGGCGCCGGCGATCCATCACGCCGACCTCGAGGCCGGATTCCTGATCACCGAGGATTTCGGCAGCGAAGGTGTCATCGAGGGCGATCCGCCGCGGCCGATCGCCGAGCGCTATGAGGCGGCGACCGATATGCTGGCGGCCCTGCATCGTGAGCCGTTGCCGGAGAAATTGCCGCTGGCGCAGGAATTCACCTACGCCATTCCGCTGTTCGACACCGATGCGTTGCTGGTCGAGATCGGATTGATGCTCGAATGGTACCTGCCGGATCGCGGCGCCGAGCCGAGCGACGATCTGCGCGCCGAATTCGTCACCCTATGGCGCGATCTGCTCGCAAAGCCGGCGGCGGCGCCCCGGACCTGGGTGCTGCGCGACTTTCATTCGCCCAATCTGATCTGGCTCGCCGGGCGGGAGGGCATCGCGCGGGTCGGCATCATCGATTTCCAGGACGCCGTGCTGGGACCGGCAGCCTACGATCTGGTGTCGCTGTTGCAGGACGCGCGGATCGACGTCCCCGAACAGCTCGAACTCTCGCTATTCGCGCACTACATCAAGGCGCGGCGCGCGGCGGACGAGAGCTTCGATGCGGCCCAGTTTGCCGAGCTCTACGCTATCATGTCGACACAGCGTAACACGCGGCTGCTCGGCACCTTTGCCCGGCTCAACCGGCGCGACGGCAAACCGCAATATCTGCGTCACCAGCCCCGGATATGGACCTATCTCAACCGCTCGCTGGCGCACCCCGCGCTGGCGCGGCTGAAGGAGTGGTATTCCGCCAACGTTCCCCCGCCGGTTCCTTAGACCCCGTTTGCAAAGTTGCATGGCGGAACGGCGAGCCGGCTATGCAATCTGCCGGACTCCCGGACGTTGCTCGAAGAATCCATTTTCACACTTGACCGGCTCATAACTCGATGGTTATACGTTAATCAATAACCAAAAAGTTATCGATCCCGAATGCCGAACGCTCATAATGTGCTCTTCAGAACGCTCGCCGATCCGACCCGGCGGGCTCTCTTCGAGCGATTGTGCCGCGAAGGAGAGCAGACGGTCGGAGCCCTGACGGCTCAGTCCGGGGTCTCGCAACCGGCCGTCTCAAAGCATCTCGGGGTCCTGAAGCAGGCCGGGTTGGTGCGCGACCGCCACGAAGGCCGCCAGACGCACTATAGCGCGCAGCTCGGCGCCTTGGCTCCGCTGATCGACTGGACAAGCCAAATGGCCGGCTTCTGGCAAAGCCGGTTCGATGACCTCGAAGACCTGCTCAAAAGGATGGACCAATGAGCAATACTGCGACCGAAACGCTCTCCGTCATTGTCGAACGGGAGATGCCTTTTCCGCCGGAAAAGATCTGGCGCGCGCTTACGCAACCACACCTGATCGAGGAGTGGTTGATGAAGAACGATTTCAAGCCGGGCGTGGGGCACCGCTTCAATCTTCGCGGAGACTGGGGCGGCGTGCTGGACTGCGAGGTCCTCGCCATCGAGCCGAACAGAACGCTGTCCTACACTTGGAATTTTGCGCACGACGATGCGGCCTACAATCTGACGAGCGTGGTGATCTTTACGCTCACGCCGACGCGCACGGGGACGCATCTGCGCATGCAGCAGTCGGGCTTCCGGCCGGATCAGAAGCAGGCCTTCGGCGGTGCCAAGGCGGGGTGGCAGCAGTTCTTCGCGAAGCTGGAGCAGGTCTTGGCGCGGACAGACTGAGGTCTGCCCATTGCGCGTCGTCTTTATTTCAGAGGAGGTCCCATTGAATTGGAACAATCGGATTCGGCAGGTTCACCGTTGGCTGTCGATCATATTTACGGCGACCGTCGCCGCCAACTTTATCGCCATGGCATTGGGCGAACCGCCCGCTTGGATCGTTTATTCGCCACTGCTCCCGCTGTTCTTGCTCCTGTTCACGGGTCTGTACATGTTCATGCTGCCGTATGTTGCCCAGCGAGCGACAAAATCATGAAAAAAGCGACGACAACGAAAGCGAAGACCGCCTCGAAGGAAGCAAAGGGAGATCGCTCTCCCTCCCAGCAGATCGATGCGCGGATCAAGGAATTGGATGACTGGCGGGGCGAGATGCTCGCCCGGGTTCGAAAGCTGATCAAAGATGCTGACCCGGACGTCGTTGAGGAATGGAAGTGGCGCGGCGTTCCGGTGTGGGAGCACGCCGGAATCATCTGCACCGGCGAGACCTACAAGGCTGCCGTGAAGATGACCTTCGCCAAGGGCGCTGCGTTGGAGGACCCTTCGGGCCTCTTCAACTCCAGCCTCGAAGGCAACACCAGGCGTGCCATCGATTTCCATGAGGGCGACAAGATCGACGAAAAGGCGCTGAAGGCGCTCATTCGCGCCGCCGTGGCACTGAACACGTCGGCGCGAGCGACCGCTCGCCCCGTCCGCTCTCGGAAGGAACCAAAGAGCGCTTGAGGTGCGTCGCGAAACCGGCCTCGTCCATCACGCGCCACGGCGCCCCAGTGCTCGAATCAAAGGCCGAATCGCGCGCCAACCGCTTTGTAAACAGCGCCTGGTTTACCGGTTGTTAGCCGACCCCGCCTTAGTCTGCCGACAGAGCCCTACCCTGGGAGCACGGGGTGCGGTGGCTGTTGGCGGAGCAAATCAATGGCGACAGAGCGGCGCAAGGGCGAGCGCGTCACATTCGAGCGCGGCATCCCCGCGCATATGATGGGCATCGACGGCACTTGGCGGCGCGAATGCACCATGGAAGATATTTCAGAGACCGGCGCCAAGCTCACCGTTGAGGGTTCCGTCGAGGGACTGCATCTCAAGGAGTTCTTCCTGCTGCTGTCGTCCACTGGCCTCGCCTACCGCCGTTGCGAGTTGGCCTGGGTCAATGGCGATCAAATCGGCGTCAATTTCCTCAAGACGGGCGACAAGAGAAAGAAACTTGCCCGGCGCGCGACGGCCGAAGCCTGAGCGTATCGTTGCCGCCGTCGTATCGCCGTCATGTCCGGCGACTATGGCGTCAAGCTCCATGCGCGGTACGAATCGCCGTGATATGATCCGAAACACCAACGACAACCCTTCGAGAAGTCCCTGAAAATGTCCGTCAAACCCTCAAAGGCCATGGTCCTCGCCGCCGGCCTTGGCCTGCGCATGCGCCCCTTGACGGACAAGATGCCGAAGCCGCTGGTTCGCGTCGCCGGCCGCGCCTTGCTCGATCATGTGCTCGACAAGCTCGGCGAGGCCGGCGTCAGCGAGGCCGTCGTCAACGTGCATTATCTACCAGACCAGATCATCGATCACACCGCCGGACGGAAGCAGCCCCGCGTGATCATTTCGGACGAACGCGACCAGGTGCTCGGCACCGGCGGCGGCGTCGTCAAGGCGTTGCCGCTGCTCGGCGACGCCCCGTTTTTCCATGTCAACGCCGACACCCTGTGGATCGACGGCGTGCGGCCGAACCTGGCGCGGCTGGCGGAAGCCTTCGACCCTTCGCGCATGGATATCCTGCTGCTGATGGCGCCGACCACGAGCAGCATCGGCTATGGCGGCCGCGGCGACTACGCCATGCTGCCGGACGGCGCGCTGCGCAAGCGCCGGGAGCATCAGGTCGTCCCCTTCGTCTATGCGGGTGCTGCGATCATGTCGCCGGCGCTGTTCGCCGGCGCGCCGGCGGGCGAATTCTCGCTGACGAGAATGTTCGACCGCGCCAATGAACAGGAGCGGCTGTTCGGCCTGCGGCTGGACGGCGTCTGGATGCATGTCGGAACCCCCGACGCGGTCGAGGCGGCGGAAGAGGCGTTTCTCGAAAGCGTGGCCTGAGGCATCCGTCGTCCCGGCCAATTAAG
Source organism: Bradyrhizobium sediminis (assembly GCF_018736085.1). Taxonomy (NCBI): domain Bacteria; kingdom Pseudomonadati; phylum Pseudomonadota; class Alphaproteobacteria; order Hyphomicrobiales; family Nitrobacteraceae; genus Bradyrhizobium; species Bradyrhizobium sediminis. Next base: position 77,542 of record NZ_CP076134.1, read on the forward strand.
AGTCGCACCCAAAATGCCGCCCATGCCATGATGCGCCCTGATCCCGAATCAGGAAGCCCATGCGCGTTTTCAGCGTTCCCGTCTCGGCGCCGTTGCTGCGCTCCGTCATTGCCGCGCTGGTCGATGGCAGGCTCGTCGACGGCTTCGAGGCGCGCCGCGATCCGGCGAGGCTGGCGCAGGCGACGCTGTATCTGCCGACCCTGCGCGCCGGACGCATGGCGCGGGAAATCTTTCTCGATGAACTGAAGACCGACGCGGTGGTGCTGCCGCGCATCGTGGCGCTCGGCGACATCGACGAGGACGAACTGGCGTTCGCGCAGGCGACCTCGCCCGGATCGGCGGCGCTGGAAATTCCCCCCGCCATGGATGGACTGCAGCGCCGCCTGCTGCTGGCGCAACTGATCGCTTTATGGGCGAAGCGGATCAGGCCCGCCGATGCGGCGCAGGCGCCGCTGGTGACCGGCGGGCCGGCGTCCACGCTGGCGCTGGCCGACGACCTGGCGCGGCTGATGGACGACATGGTGACCCGCAAGGTCGAATGGTCGGATCTCGACGGGCTGGTGCCGGATGCGCTCGACCGATACTGGCAGCTGACGCTGCAATTCCTCGATGTTGCGAAGACCGCATGGCCCGCGATCCTCGGCGCCCATGGCAGGATCGAGCCGGCGGCGCGGCGCGACCTGTTGATCGAAGCCGAAACCGCGCGCCTGACCGCGCATCACGATGGCCCGGTGATTGCGGCCGGCTCGACCGGATCGATGCCGTCGACCGCAAGACTGTTGCACGCGGTCGCCGCCCTGCCGCAAGGCGCGGTGGTGTTGCCGGGGCTCGATACCGATCTCGACGGCGACGCCTGGCAATTGATCGGCGGCGTCATCGACGCGCAGGGCAAATACACCGCTCCCCCGGCGTCGAACCATCCGCAATACGCCATGCACGCGCTGCTCGAGCGATTCGGCATCAGGCGCAGCGATGTCGAAATCCTCGGCGAGCCGTCGCCGCACGGGCGCGATGTGCTGGTCTCCGAAGCGATGCGGCCGTCGAATGCATCTGCGCAATGGCATCGGCGGCTGGCCGAGCCGGAGGTTTCGGAAAAAATTTCGAACGGCATGGCCAATCTCGCCGTCATCGAGGCGGCCAATCCCGAGATGGAGGCGCTCGCGATTGCCGTCGCGATGCGCGAGGCGCGGCATCAGAACAAGTCGGCGGCGCTGGTGACGCCGGATCGCGCGCTGGCGCGGCGCGTGATCGCGGCACTCGGCCGCTGGAATCTCGAATTCGACGATTCCGGCGGCGACGCGCTGACCGATACACCGGCTGGAATCTTCGCCCGCCTCGCCGCGGAGGCGGCGGCGCGCGGGCTGGAGCCGCCGACACTGCTGGCGCTGTTGAAACATCCGCTGTGCCGGCTCGGCGGCGCACAGGGCGCTTTCAAGAACGCCGTCGAGGCGCTCGAACTGGCGCTGTTGCGCGGCACCCGTCCGCAGGCCGGCAGCGGCGGGCTGGCGCACGATTTCGCCCGCTTCCGCCAGGAGCTCGCCAAGCTCCGCAACGGCGAGTTGTCCTCGCTGCACCGTGCCGAGCCCCGGGCCGGGCTCAACGACGAGGAACTCGATTCGGCGCAAGGGCTGATCGGGGCCTTGCAGAAGGCGCTTGTCCCGCTCGAAAGTATCAGCGCGTCAAAGCCCCATGATTTTGCCGAGCTGGCAAAACGCCATCGCGACGTCCTGATCGAGCTGTCGCGCGACCAGCACGGCGTCGCGGTCGGCTTCGAAGGCCTGCAAGGATCTGCGCTGGCGTCCGCGTTCGACGACCTGCTCGGCAGCCAGGCTCCAAGCGGCCTGATGGTCGAACTCGGCGACTATCCGGAAGTATTCCAGACCGCGTTCGGCGACCGCATCGTGCGGCGGCCGGAATCGGCGCGCGCCCAGCTCCACATCTATGGCCAGTTGGAAGCGCGGCTGACGCAGTCCGACCGCGTCATTCTCGGCGGGCTGGTCGAAGGCGTCTGGCCGCCGGCGCCGCGGATCGATCCGTGGCTGAGCCGGCCGATGCGGCACGAACTCGGACTCGATTTGCCGGAGCGGCGCATCGGCCTCTCCGCACACGATTTTGCGCAATTGCTCGGCGCCGACGACGTCATCCTCAGCCATGCCGCCAAGATCGGCGGCGCGCCGGCGGTGGCCTCGCGCTTCCTGCACCGGCTCGAGGCGGTGGCGGGCGAGGAACGCTGGAAAGCCGCCAGGGCCGCCGGCGAAAAATATGTCGGTTTTGCCGATCGGCTCGACAGCCCCGACAAGGTCGAGCCGGTCCAGCAGCCCGCGCCAAGACCGCCGCGCGCGGTCAGGCCGCTGAAGCTGTCGGTCACCGCGATTGAGGACTGGCTGCGCGATCCCTATACGATCTACGCGAAATACATTCTGAAGCTTGCGGCGCTCGATCCCGTCGACATGCCGCTGTCAGCCGCCGACCGCGGCTCGGCGATCCACGATGCGCTCGGCGAATTCACCCAGAAATTTGCCACGGCGCTGCCCGACGATACCGAGCGGACCTTGCGCGGCATTGGCGAGAAATATTTCACACCATTGATGGAGCGCCCCGAGGCACGGGCGCTGTGGTGGCCCCGATTCCAGCGCATCGCCCGATGGTTTGCGGACTGGGAGACCGTGCGGCGCGGCAATGTCAGCGCCATCGACGCCGAGATCAGGGGCGAGATTGCGATTCCGCTCGACAATGCGCGCAGCTTTGTGCTGTCGGCGCGCGCCGACCGGATCGAACGCCGCCACGACGGCACGTTCGCCATCCTCGACTACAAGACCGGACAGCCGCCGACCGGCAAGCAGGTGCGGATGGGGCTGTCGCCGCAGCTGACGCTGGAGGCGGCGATCCTGCGCGAGGGCGGTTTCGACGGCATCGACGCAGGCTCGTCGGTCGGGGAACTCGTCTATGTCCGCCTCAGCGGCAACAATCCGCCGGGCGAACAAAGGGTGCTGGAGCTGAAGATCAATCAGCGCGATGTGCCGCAGCCGCCCGATGACGCCGCCGACGAAGCACGCAACAAGCTCGAAAACCTGATCCGCGCCTTCGAGGACGAGAGCCAGGCCTATACTTCGCTCAATCTGTCGATGTGGTCGAACCGCTACGGCAGCTACGACGATCTCGCCCGCATCAAGGAATGGTCCGCGGCCGGCGGGCTGGGGATCGAGGAATGGTGATGGCGCCGCGCCCCATCCCCCCCGCCGTCCGCGCCACCCAGGCGCGCGCGTCCGATCCTGGGGCTTCCGCATTCGTTTCCGCCAATGCCGGTTCGGGCAAGACCCATGTGCTGGTGCAGCGGGTGATCCGGCTGCTGCTGGCGCGCGTGCCGCCGGAAAGAATCCTCTGCATCACCTTCACCAAGGCCGCCGCGGCCAACATGGCGGAGCGGGTGTTCTCCACTCTCGGCCACTGGGTCACGCTCGACGACGACGCGCTCGACGCCGCGATCGTCGAAGCGGGAATCGCGCGGCCCGATGCCGATTTGAGGATGCGCGCCCGCGAACTGTTCGCGTCCGCGCTGGAAACGCCGGGCGGGCTGAAGGTGCAGACCATCCACGCGTTGTGCACCCGGCTGCTGCAGCAATTCCCCTTCGAGGCCAATGTGCCGGCGCGCTTTGCGGTACTCGACGACCGCGACCAGACCGAGATGATGGAGCGCGCCAATCTCGCAGTGCTGCTGGAAGCGTCGCGCGATCCCGACAGCGCCGCCGGGCGCGCCCTGATGACCGCCATGGCCAGCGCCGCCGACGTCACCTTCAAGGACGTCGTGCGCGAGGCCTGTCTCAGCCGCGATCACTTCATGGCCTGGACCGACAGCGCCGGTTCCGCCGACGCGGCCGCCGCGCAAGTGTCGGCCGCGCTCGGCGTCGATCCCGGCGACACCATCGAAGATGTCGAACGCGAGATTGTCGAGGGGCCCTATCTTCGGCGAACGGGATGGGAAGAGATCGCCGCCGCACTCGACACCGGCAGTAAATCCGATCAGGACCAGGCAGCCAGGCTACGCGCGGCGCTGGTTTCTTCCGGCGCCACGCAGGTCGACGAATATCTCGGTGTTTTCCTGACCGACGAGCGCAACCCCCGCAAAACCGTGGTGACCAAACGGTTCGCCGCCAAGAACCCGGCGATCGGGCGTTTGTTCGAAGCCGAAATCCTCCGCATCGAACCGCTGATCGAGCGGCGCCGCGCGGTCACCGCGCGCGACCGCACACAAGCCCTGCTGCACATCGCCACCGCGGCGGCGGCGAATTACCGGCGCGAGAAGCAGGAACGCGGCCTGCTCGACTATGACGATCTGATCGACAAGACGCTGGCGATGCTGGACGGCGGCGCGTCGGCCTGGGTGCATTACAAGCTCGACCGCGGCGTCGACCATGTGCTGATCGACGAGGCGCAGGACACCAGCCCCCGGCAGTGGGACATCGTCGACCACATCATTTCCGAATTCACCGCCGGCGAGGGCGCGCGTGACGGCGTCGTCCGCACGGTGTTCGCGGTCGGCGACGAGAAGCAGTCGATCTTTTCGTTCCAGGGCGCGGCGCCACGGGAATTCGATACACGTCGCAGATTGCTGCACAGGAAGTTCGAGGCCGCCGGACTGAAATTCGATCCGGTGTCGTTCAACTATTCGTTCCGGTCGGGGGCGGCGATCCTGCAATCCGTCGATCATGTGTTTCGCGATCAGGAGATCTACGGCAGCATCCATTCGGTCGAGACGGGTTACCCGATCCACCATTCGCTCGCCGACGCCGGGCCCAGCCTGATCGATCTCTGGGAACTGGCGGAAGCCGACGACCGGCAGGACATCGAGGGCTGGCGCGCGCCGTTCGACGGCGTGTCCGTGACCAGTCCGGAAGTGAAGCTTTCAAAACGGATCCAGGCCGAGATCAAAACGCTGATCGAAAGCGGCACCATGACCGGCCACGCCGGCAAGCGCCGCCCGCTGCGCTACGGCGACATGCTGGTGCTGGTGCGGCGGCGCGGCAACGCCTTCGACGCCGTGATCCAGGCGCTGAAGCATGCCAATATCCCGGTCGCCGGCGCCGACCGGCTGAAATTGACCGAGCATATCGCGATCATCGACCTGATGAACCTGGCCGACGCGCTGCTACTGCCGCAGGACGACCTCGCGCTCGCGGTGGCGCTGAAGAGCCCGCTGTTCGGCCTTTCCGACGACGACCTGTTCGCACTGGCGTGGCAGCGCAAGGGATCGCTGCGCGGCGCCTTGAGTCTTCACGCCGCAAGCAACGGAAAGTTCGCGGATGCGCTGAAGCGTCTCGAAGAATGCGAGCGCCGCTGTGCCGCGGGAACGCCGTTTGCGTTCTATGCCTGGCTGCTCGGCGGCGACGGCGGCCGCAAGCGGATCCTGAGGCGGCTCGGCCATGAAGCCAATGACGCGCTCGACGAATTTCTCGAACTGGCGCTTGGCTATGAGCGCAAGGCGCCGGCCTCGCTGCAGGGCTTCATGGCGTGGCTGCGCGCGGCCGACACCGAAGTGAAGCGCGACATGGAAATCACGCGCGACGAAGTCCGCGTCATGACGGTGCACGGCGCCAAGGGACTGGAGGCGCCGGTCGTGTTCCTGGTCGACACCACGTCGTCGCCGTCCGATACGCAGCGCCTGAAACTCATCCATCTGCCGCAGGACAATGCGGCGTCGCATGCACCCGGCGTCGTGGTCTGGGCCGGCAGGAAGGCCGACGATCCCGCGGAGGTCGCGGCGGCCCGCGAGGCGATGCTGGCCGAAACCGAGGATGAGTACCGCCGCCTGCTGTATGTGGCGATGACGCGCGCGGCCGACCGCCTGATCGTCGGCGGCTGCATGCCGGGCAACATGAACAATGTGCGCAGGAATTCCTGGTACGATTTGATCGTCAAGGGCCTCGAAAATTCCGGGCTGCAGTTGCAGGAGATCGAGCGAACTGACGGCGTGGTGAAACGCTACGCGCGGCCTGAGGACGTCACGGCTTCCACAGCCGCGGCTGCGGCTCCAGCGGCAGTCGCCCGGGCCGAGTTGCCCGCCTGGTTGCGCGCGCCGGCGCCTGCGGAACCAGCCGCCGACAACCTGCTGCGCCCGTCCGACCCCGCCGCGGACGAGAGCCATCCGGTCCGGTCAGGCGAATCCATCCAGTTGCGCGCGCGGGCGCTGTTGCGCGGCACGCTGGTGCACCGGCTGCTGCAATCCCTGCCCGACGTCACAGCCGAGCGCCGCCGCGACGCGGCGCTGCGCTACCTCGCCCGCAACGCCGGCGACTGGAGCGACGGCGACCGCGAGGCGCTGGCGGAAGCCATGCTGGCGCTGATCGGGGATTCGCGTTTTGCGCCGGTGTTCGCGCCCGACAGCCGCGCCGAGGTTTCGATCGCGGGACGTCTGGAGCGGCCGGGACGGCCGCCGGCCCTGGTTTCGGGGCAGATCGACCGGCTGGTGGTGACACCGGCCGAGGTCCTGATCGTCGACTACAAGACCAACCACGCCCCGCCGGCCGTAGAGGCCGGGGCGCCGTCCGGCTATGTCCGGCAGCTCGCCCTCTACCGGGCGGTGTTGCGCAAGCTTTATCCCCAGCGGCCGGTCCGGGCCGCGCTGCTTTGGACCGAAACCCCTGATTTGATGGAGATTTCTCCCCCCGCGCTGGACGCGCAGCTCGCATCCATCATCTCGGCGTGAGCGAGCTTGACCGGGCAAGATCGCGTTCATAGGTTGGCCATATCATCCCAAGCGCGATTCTCAACCGCGCTCTCCAACCAACCCGAACGAGGTATTCCCATGGCCGTTGGCAAGGTTTCTGACGCCGATTTCGAAGCCGAAGTGCTCAAGGCGACCGGCCCGGTCGTGGTCGATTTCTGGGCCGAGTGGTGCGGCCCCTGCCGCATGATCGCGCCCGCGCTTGACGAGATTTCCGGCGCGATGGGCGACAAGGTCAAGATCGTGAAGCTGAACGTCGACGAGAGCCCGAAGACGGCCTCGAAGTATGGCGTGATGTCGATCCCGACTTTGATGATCTTCAAGGGCGGCGAGATGGCCTCGCGCCAGGTCGGCGCCGCGCCGAAGGCGAAGCTGCAGCAGTGGATCACCGCCGCGGTCTGAGCCGCTTCCCGCGTAACGATCATTCTGAAAGCGGCCGGCTCATCGCCGGCCGTTTTGTTTTGCGTCACCGATCCACCCGGTCGCCAGCGCAATGGCGGCAAAGCGCATCGAGCTGTCGACCTATCCCGGCGGCGGGCCGTTGAGGCCAAGCACATGTCCCGCGAGATACAGCGACCCCGTGATCAGGATGCGCGGCGGCACCTCGTAGGCGAGGCGGGTGAGCGAACGCAAGGCGGCTTCGACACTGCCTAACGTTTCCACCCGCATGCCGAGGGCACGCGCGGCGTCCGCCAGCCGGTCCGGCGGCATGGCGTTGTCGCGATCCGGGATCTGCACCGCGATGATGTGGCGGGTCAGTCCGGCGAAATTGGCAAGAAACCCGGCCGCATCCTTGTTGGCCATCATGCCGACGATGACCACCAGCGGACGCGACACCCGCTCCTCGAGATCGCCGAGGGCTGCGGCGACGACACGTCCGCCCTCGGCATTGTGTCCGCCGTCGAGCCATATCTCGCAATCCAGCGGCGCCTGGTCCACCAGCGCGCCTGCCGCCAGCCGCTGCATCCGCGCCGGCCATTCGGCGCCGACGATGCCGGCCTCGAACGCCGCGGGATCGATCTTCAAGGTATCCAATGCACGCAGCGTGGCGATGGCGAGGCCGGCATTGTCGAACTGATGCCGGCCGAACAGTTTCGGCGCCGCCAGATCCATCAAGCCGCGTTCGTCCTGATAGACCAGGCGTCCACGCTCGACATTGACGTGCCACTCCTGCCCGGCCCGGTACAGCGGCGCATGCATGCGCCTGGCCTGTTGTTCGATGATGGCGATGGCCTCCGGCGCCTGCTCGGCACAGACCACCGGCACGTTGCGCTTGACGATGCCGACCTTTTCGCGGGCGATCGTCATCAGGGTTTGCCCAAGAAATTCGGTGTGATCCATGCTGACCGGCGCAATCACGGTCGCCATCGGAGCCTCGACCACATTGGTGGCGTCGAGCCGCCCGCCGAGACCGACTTCCAGCAGCACCACGTCGGCCGGATGCTGCGCGAACAGGCAAAATGCCGCCGCGGTTTCAATTTCAAAGATGGTGATGGGAGCGCCCGCATTGGCGCGCTCGCAATGTTCCAGCGCGGCGCGCAGCTCTTCATCGCCGACCAGGGCGCCGCCGCCGGCTGCGCCTAAGCGATAGCATTCATTGAGCCGCACCAGATAGGGCGAGGTGTAGGCGTGGACGCGCAGGTTGGCCGCTTCCAGGATCGCGCGCAGATACGCGATGGTCGAGCCCTTGCCATTGGTGCCGGCGACGTGGATCACCGGCGGCAGTTGGCGCTCGGGATGATCGAGCCGCTGCAGCAGCCGCTGCATCCGCTCGAGGTCGAGATCGATGCGCTTCGGATGCAGCGCCGACAACCGCGCGATCAGCTCGCCGAGCGGCTGGTCCCGTTTTGCCGCGGGCGCGTTCACGCGTGAGGTACGGCCGGCGCCACATCCGCGCCCGATACGATCGGAGCCGCGGCGGCGACCTCGGCTGCGGGCTTCGCGGCGGTTTCGACCGCCGGCGATTTCGTCAGCAGCCGGCAGAGCCGCGCCAAAGTCGGGCGCAGATCGTGACGGTGCACGACCATGTCGACCATGCCGTGGTCTTTCAGGTATTCCGCGCGCTGAAACCCTTCCGGCAATTTCTCGCGGATGGTCTGCTCGATGACGCGGGCGCCGGCGAAGCCGATCAGCGCACCGGGCTCGGCGATCTGCACGTCGCCCAGCATCGCATAGGAGGCGGTGACGCCGCCGGTGGTCGGATTGGTCAGCACCACGATATAGGGCTGTTTCACCTCACGCAGCATCTGCACGCCGACGGTCGTGCGCGGCATCTGCATCAGGGATAGGATGCCTTCCTGCATGCGGGCGCCGCCGGAGGCCGCAAAGACGATGAACGGCGATTTCTTCTCGACCGCGAGCTCGAGCCCGCGCACGATCGCTTCACCGGCGGCCATGCCGAGCGAGCCGCCCATGAAATCGAAATCCTGCACCGCGATCACGACGCCGGCGCCCTCGAGCTTGCCGTAGCCGACCTTGATGGCGTCGTTCAGCCCGGTCCGGGCGCGGGCATCCTTGATGCGGTCGGCATATTTGCGCTCGTCGCGGAATTTCAGCGGATCGGCGGTCACCTCGGGCAACGCCACGTCGAACCAGGTCTCGTTGTCGAAGATCGATTTCAGCCGCGCCACCGCGCCCATGCGCATGTGGTAGTTCGAGCCGGGAATTACGAACTGGTTGGCCTCGACGTCCTTGTAGAACACGAGCTGCCCGGAATCGGGGCACTTGATCCACAAATTCTCCGGCGTTTCGCGGCGCAGGATGCTGCGGATCTTCGGCCGGACGACGTTGGTGAGCCAATTCATGTTTCGCTCCGAAATGCGGTCAAATACGCATCGTTAGCGCATGATCCGCCAAAGTGTGAGCGGTTTGGCGAAAGATCATGCGCTCACTTCAATAGTTTAGAGCGCGATCGGACGCAAAACCGGAATCCACTTTTGCTGATCGCGCTCTGAATTATATGGCGGCCCGGTCGTTACCCGGCAAGTCGCCGCCGACGGTCTATCTCGCCTGCAATTGTGGCTTATTCCGCAGCCTGTTTGGCTCCCCGCACGCCCTGCGCCAGGGCTGCCACGAGATCGGCCACCGCGGTCACCGTTTTCGCGGTCGCGTGGCCCTGGGCATCGAGGCTGGCGGCCAGGGCATCGACCAGCGCGGTGCCGACCACCGCGCCGTCGGCGTTCTCGGCGATGCCGCGCGCCGCTTCCGGGGTCCGGATGCCGAAGCCGACGCAAACCGGCAATTGGGTGTGCCGCTTGATCCGGGCAACCGCCTCGCCGACCACGGCGGTATTGGCGCTGGCGCTGCCGGTGATGCCGGTGATCGAGACGTAATAGACAAAGCCCGACGTATTCGCGAGCACCGCGGGCAGCCGCTTGTCGTCGGTGGTAGGCGTCGCCAGCCGGATGAAATTGAGCCCGGCCTGCATCGCCGGCAGGCACAATTCGACGTCTTCCTCCGGCGGCAGATCGACGATGATCAGGCCGTCGACCCCGGCGGACTTCGCATCGACCAGGAATTTATCGACGCCGTAGATATAGATCGGATTGTAATAGCCCATCAGCACCAGCGGCGTCGCGTTGTCCCCTTTGCGAAACTCGCGCACCATCGCCAGCGTTTTCCTCAGGGTCATGCCGGCCTTCAGCGCGCGCAAGCCGGCCGCCTGGATCGCCGGGCCGTCGGCCATCGGATCGGTGAAGGGCATGCCGATCTCGATGATGTCGGCTCCCGCCTTCGGCAGCGCCTTGACGATATCGAGCGAGGTCGCGGGATCGGGATCACCGGCCATCAGGAAGGTGATGAAGGCGGAGCGGCCTTGCTTCTTCAGCTCGGCAAAGCGTGCGTCGATGCGGGTGGTCATTTCTTCTTCCCCCGCAAAATGTCCGCCACCTGCGGAATGTCCTTGTCGCCGCGGCCGGAGAGATTGACCACCATCAGGTGATCCCTGGGACGCTTCGGCGCGAGCTCCATCACTTTGGCGATGGCGTGCGCGGGCTCCAGCGCCGGGATGATGCCTTCGAGCCGCGACAGCAGTTGAAATGCCGCCAGCGCCTCGTCATCGGTCGCCGACAGATAGGTCACCCGGCCGGTCTCATGCAGCCAGGAATGCTCCGGCCCGATGCCGGGATAATCCAGCCCCGCCGAGATCGAATGCGCGTCCTGGATCTGGCCGTCGTCGTCCATCAGCAAATAGGTGCGGTTGCCATGCAGCACGCCGGGCCGGCCGCCGGCGATCGACGCCGCATGCAACTGCGTCAGCCCGTGGCCGGCCGCCTCGACGCCGAAGATCTCGACGCCGGGATCGTCGAGGAACGGATGGAACAGCCCCATGGCGTTGGAACCGCCGCCGATGCAGGCGATCAGCGAATCCGGCAGGCGGCCCTCGGCCTCCTGCATCTGCACGCGGGTCTCGTCACCGATCACCGACTGGAAGTCGCGCACCATCATCGGATAGGGATGCGGACCGGCAACGGTGCCGATGCAGTAGAAGGTGTTGTGCACGTTGGTGACCCAGTCGCGCAGCGCATCGTTCATCGCGTCCTTCAGCGTGCGCGAGCCCGATTGCACAGGGACCACCCTGGCGCCCAGCATTTCCATGCGGATGACGTTGGGCTGCTGCCGCTCGACGTCGACCGCGCCCATATAGACGACACACTCGAGCCCGAACCGCGCGCACAAGGTCGCGGTGGCGACGCCATGCTGGCCGGCGCCGGTCTCGGCGATGATGCGCTTCTTGCCCATCCGCCGCGCCACCATGATCTGGCCGAGCACGTTGTTGACCTTGTGCGAGCCGGTGTGGTTCAGCTCCTCGCGCTTGAGATAGATTTTCGCGCCGCCGAGATGCTCGGTCAGGCGCTCGGCCAGATAGAGAGGCGACGGCCGGCCGACGTAGTGCTTGAGGTAGCCGTTCATTTCCGCCTGGAACGCCGGATCGGCCTTGGCGTCGGCATAGGCCTTTTCCAGATCGAGGATCAGCGGCATCAGCGTTTCCGCGACGAAGCGGCCGCCGAAAATGCCGAAATGGCCGCGCTCGTCGGGACCGCTGCGGAAGGAATTGGGTAAGGCTGGATTCATCGAATCATCAACTCTTCGGTGGCGCGCGCGGCGCGGATGAAGGCGCGGATCATCTCGGGGTCCTTGACGCCGGGCGTGCGCTCGACGCCCGAGGAAACATCGACGCCGCCGGCGCGGGTGACGCGCACGGCCTCCGCGACATTCCCGGCATGGAGACCGCCGGAGACCATGAACGGCAGTTTGAGGTCGAGATTTTCGAGCACATGCCAGTCGAATACCGCGCCGAGGCCGCCCGGACGTGTGGCGTGCTTGGGAGCACGGGCGTCGAACAGGATGCGGTCGGCGACGGCGGCATAGCCGGGCAACGGCACGAGATCGGCCGCGGTCTCGACCGGAAGCGCTTTCATGACCGGCAATCGGAAGGTCCGTTTGATGTCGCGCAGCCGCGCCACGGTTTCCTTGCCGTGCAGCTGCAGAATGTCGGGCTGCAGCACCTCGACGATATTGCCGAGCGTGGCGTCGTCGGCATCAACGGTGAGCGCCACCTTGACGGCGCGGCCCTTGGCCTGGCGGCCGAGATCACGCGCCGTCTCGAGAGAGAGATGCCGCGGTGACGGCGGAAAGAACACGAACCCTACCATGTCGGCGCCAGCCTGCAGCGCGACGTCGAGCGTCTCGCGCGTGGACAGGCCGCAAATTTTGACGAGCAGGGACATGGTTCCTTCGGGCAACGAAAACAGGGACTTTAAACCGGGCTGACGGGGCGGGTTCTACAACGTCGCGCCCTGCTTGTCTCGCCCGCCGGACCCGTAACCGCCGCCCTGCGTCAGCGCCGGAAGGCGCTGCGGATCGCCGCGCCAGGCCGCCTGGCTTGCGCGGAGATCGGCCAGTTGCGTCCGGGCCGCCCGCGCCTCGGCCTCGTGCTGACGCGCGGCGCGCCGCCAGTGGCGCTGCCGGAACCAGGTCGCGGAGCCGCCCGCCACCACGCCGAGGATCGCCACCGCGATGATGACGACGAACAGCGGCAGCGTCACCCCGACCGTCGGATAGGTCGAATTGAACGGGTCGAACGACACCGTCACCAGATGCCGGTTGGCGACCGCGAAGATGACGAAGAACAGGCCAAGGGGAATGACGACCAGAGCCGTGAGAAACTTTCGCATGACCATCTCTCGCGTTGACGGAGGCCCTTGGCCCATTCCGCTAGTGGCTTGCGAACCCCACGGCCAACCGGCGTAAAACGCCTACGCGCCGGCGTCGGAAGCCCCGCTGTCGCGGTTCAGCCGTTCGCGCATTTCCTTGCCGGTCTTGAAAAACGGAACGCTCTTCTGATCGACCGGCACATGCGCGCCGGTGCGCGGATTGCGGCCGGCGCGGGCGGGGCGATGCTTCACCGAGAACGCGCCGAAGCCGCGCAGCTCGACCCGGTCGCCGCGCGCCAGGGCTGCCACGATCTCATCGAGGATCGCGTTCACAATATTCTCGACATCCCGCTGGTAAAGATGCGGGTTGTGCTCGGCGATACGCTGAACAAGTTCGGATTTGATCATCGAGACTGGGACCCGGGAACGTGCGGATATCCATTTCCGTGAAAATACCTTGAACTGTCAAGACGCTAAATCAATTTTGGGCGGCGCGAAAAGGCGTGACAAACGGCCGGATTGGGGATTGTGACGATACCCGCAATGCGGGAGGACCGGACCGGCACCGGATTTTTACGGATCAATTGCCCCCCGCAGGTTGCCACAGCGCCAGCATTCCATCCAGACCGAGGCGATCGACGGCCTGGGCGAGGCCGGCGTGCTCGACCTGCCGCGCGATCGCGCTCAGGCCCAGCGCATCCAGCGTGATGGAAGCCGCGGTTCGCAGAAAAGTCAGGTCGCTGAGGTGCGGCGACAGTTTATAGTCGCGCACCGGCAGATCGGCCTTGACGCCCTTCTGCGCGACCAGCCACGCAATGGCGGTCTTCTCGTCGCCGAGCTGATCGACCATCTTGAGATCGAGCGCCTGGCGGCCGGTGAAGACCCGTCCGTCCGCGACCTTTTCGAGCAAGGCGTCGTCCATGCCGCGCCGGGATTTCACGAGGCCGCGAAACCATGCGTAGGAATCCTTCACCAGCGCATCCAGGGCTGCGCGCGCTTCCGGACTGGTCGGCTCGAACCCGTTGGGCGCTGCTTTCAGCGGCGAGGATTTCACTTCCTCGACCTTGACGCCGACGGTCTTCAACAGCTCGGTGAAATTCGGGTACTGGAACAGCACGCCGATCGAACCGACCAGCGAGCTTTGCTGCGCGACGATATGATCGGCCGCGATCGCGGTGATGTAGCCGCCCGACGCCGCCAGCCCCTCGACCACGACCACCATGGGCTTTTTGGCCTTCAGGCGCACCAGCGCGTCGTAGAGCTGCTCGGAGCCCGCGGTGGTGCCGCCGGGCGAATTGATGTGCACGACGACGGCCGCGGCGCGCGATTTTTCCAGCCGATCCAGCGCCTCGATGCGATCGTTGTTGCTGCGAATCAGGCCGTCGATATGAACCCGTGCAATCGATCCCGACGTCGTGAAGGTGCCGCGTCCGGCCGGCGTCGCGACCACGCCGACGGTGACGACGGCCGCGATCGCGACCACGGCGGCGACCACGCGCCAGAACGTCAGCTTGCGGCGTATCCGGCGGCGATCGACGATCACGTCTGAATCAAGCGACATCGAAAAATCTCCCAGCGAGCGGTCATGGAGGGATCGCACGGTGTTCTCCGCACAGCCCTAACATGTCGTGCCTCAATTACATCAATTGCGATGCAATATGAAGAAAACAAGGCCCCTTCTTCCTTCTCCCCTTGTGGGAGAAGGTGGCGCGCTTTGGAGCGCACTTGCGCTCCTGAGCGCGCCGGATGAGGGGTCTCTATCCACGGAGACATACCCCTCACCCGTCACGAACGCGCTCCGCGCCTTCGTGCCACCCTCTCCCACAAGGGGAGAGGGGAAAAGGAGCGGAGTCCGCTTCTCGAATCAACAAAAAGGCCCCGGTCGAAACCGGGGCCCGATTGATGAAGACGGAAAGCGCGAGGCCTACTTGTCGGTGCGCTGCTTGAGCGCGGTGCCGAGAATGTCGCCCAGCGTCGCCCCCGAATCGGAGGAGCCGTACTGCGCGATGGCTTCCTTCTCTTCGGCGACTTCCAGCGCCTTGATCGAGACCTGCACCTTGCGGGCCTTCTTGTCGAACTGGATCACCCGCGCATCGACCTTTTCGCCGACGGCGAAACGTTCGGCGCGCTGGTCGTTGCGATCACGGGCCAGTTCCGACCGCTTGATGAAGGTGGTGAAGTCGGTACCGGATATCTTGACCTCGATGCCGCTCTCCTTGACCTCGAGCACTTCGCAGGTCACGACCGCGCCCTTCTTGACGTCGCCCGGCTCGGCGAAGGGGTCGCCTTCGAGCTGCTTGACGCCGAGCGAGATGCGCTCCTTCTCGACATCGACGTCGAGCACCACGGCCTTGACCATGTCGCCCTTCTTGAAGTTGTCGATCACCTGCTCGCCCGGAAGCTTCCAGTCGAGATCGGACAGATGGACCATGCCGTCGACGTCGCCTTCGAGACCGAGGAACAGACCGAACTCGGTCTTGTTCTTGACCTCACCCTCGACCACCGAACCGACCGGGAACTTCTCGACGAACACTTCCCAGGGATTGCGCATGGTCTGCTTGAGGCCGAGCGAAATGCGGCGCTTGACCGAATCGACCTCGAGCACCTGCACTTCGACTTCCTGCGAGGTCGAAACGATCTTGCCGGGGTGCATGTTCTTCTTGGTCCACGACATTTCCGAGACGTGGATCAGGCCTTCGATGCCCGGTTCCAGTTCGACGAAAGCGCCGTAGTCGGTGATGTTGGTGACGCGGCCGGTGAAGCGCGCGTTCAGCGGATACTTGGCCTCGATGCCCTGCCACGGATCGTCCAGCAGCTGCTTCATGCCGAGCGAAATGCGGTGGGTCTCGTGGTTGATCTTGATGATCTTGACCTTCACGGTCTGGCCGATGGTGAGCACTTCGGTCGGGTGATTGACCCGGCGCCAGGCGATATCGGTGACGTGCAACAGGCCGTCGATGCCGCCGAGGTCGACGAACGCACCGTAGTCGGTGATGTTCTTGACGACGCCGTCGATCACCTGACCCTCTTCGAGGTTCTGCACCAGTTCCTGGCGCTGCTCGGCGCGGGTCTCTTCCAGAACCGTGCGGCGCGACACCACGATGTTGCCGCGGCGGCGATCCATCTTGAGGATCTGGAACGGCTGCGAATTGTTCATCAGGGGTGCGACGTCGCGGATCGGACGGATATCGACCTGGGAGCGCGGCAGGAACGCCACTGCGCCGTCGAGATCGACGGTGAAGCCGCCCTTGACCTGATTGAAGATGACGCCGTGCACCTTCTCGTTGTTGTTGAAGGCCTTCTCGAGCTTGCCCCAGCTTTCCTCGCGGCGCGCCTTGTCGCGCGACAGCACAGCTTCGCCGAGCGCATTCTCGATGCGGTCGAGAAACACCTCGACCTCGTCGCCGACCTTGAGATCGCTTTCGCGGCCGGGCCCTGCGAATTCGCGCAGCGCCACGCGGCCTTCGGTCTTCAGGCCGACGTCGATGACGGCCATGTCCTTCTCAATCGCAACTACCTTGCCCTTAATGACGGAGCTTTCCTGCAGATTGCCGCCGGCGAAGCTCTCGTCGAGCATCGCGGCAAAATCGTCGCGGGAAGGATTATATGAAGCAGCAGTCGAAGCCATTTGTTCTCCAGATGCGGGTAAAGCCGGCCATTCGGGTTAAAGGGCGTGTCGCGCGTGAAGTGTCAGGTTTCCGCAAACCCTGACGACCGCTATCCGCGAACAATTGCGAAAGCGGGCCGGCAGTATGACTGCACGTTCGATACGTTGATTGTGTCCGGGGCCTGAGCTTATCGATCTCGAAGCCGGGAGCGGGCTTTCCTCCAATGACGGCAGCGGTTTAGTTTGAGAGCGCTCAAACCCGCTGCCGGCCCGCTCGGACGGCCTCGACAATGTCGATGGCGGCCCTGACGCCGCCTTCTATATCCAAATGCGAGTTATCGAGCAAGTAAGCATCTGGGGCCGCTTTCAGGGGGGCTACAGCCCGGTTCTGGTCGCGTTCGTCGCGTTTGAGGATATCCGCCAGCACCAGGGCCTCGTCGGCCTCCTCGCCCCTCGCCCGTGCCTCCAGGGTCCGGCGCCGGGCCCGGACCTTGGGGTCGGCGATGACGAAGATCTTCACATCGGCGTTCGGGCAGATCACGGTTCCGATATCGCGGCCATCGAGCACTGCGCCGGGCGGATCGGCGGCGAATTGGCGCTGAAAATTGACCAATGCCTCCCGCACCTTGGGGATGGCCGAGACCACCGAGGCCGCCTCGCCCACCATTTGCGTCTTCAGCGCGGGATTTCCGAACTTTTCGGGATCGAGTTCCATCGCGACGGCGACCGCGCGGGCCTCGTCGGTGAGATCGGCGCCGGCGTCGAGCAGCGCCTTGGCCACCGCGCGATAGATCACGCCGGTATCGAGGTGACGATAGCCATAGTGATGGGCGAGCCGCTTGCCGAGCGTGCCCTTGCCTGAGGCGGCAGGTCCGTCGATGGCGATGATCATGAGAACTCCGCCCCCAGCCCGCGCATCATCGGGATGAAATCCGGAAACGAGGTGGCGATGAACGCCGTGTCGTCGACCTTGACCGGCTTGTCCGAGGCCAGCCCCATCGCCAGCGCCGACATCGCGATGCGATGATCCATATGGGTGGCGACGAGGCCGCCGCCGGGAACATGACCCCTGCCTTCGACGATCAGGTCGTCGCCCGAAATCTCGACCTTGACGCCGTTGACGCGCAGCATGGCGGCGGTGGCTTCCAGCCGGTCGGATTCCTTGACCCGCAATTCCTGCAGGCCGCGCATGATAGTGGTTCCCTCGGCAAAGGCGGCCGCGACCGCCAGCACCAGATATTCGTCGATCATCGACGGCGCGCGTTCGGGCGGAACCTCGACGCCGCGCAGCTTCGAGGCGCGCACCCGGAATTGCGCCATCGGTTCGCCGGCATCGCCGCGGACCTGGCTTTCCTCGATCGATCCGCCCATTTCGCGCAGCGTCGTGAACAGCCCGGTGCGCAGCGGATTGGTCATGACGTCGGACAGAACGAGGTCGGAATTTTCGACAATCAATGCCGCCACGATCGGAAACGCCGCGGAAGACGGATCGGCCGGCACCACGACCTCGGCGCCGTGCAGTTCGGGCTGGCCCGTGAGCGATATCTTGCGGCCGTGACTGCCTTCGCGGGTCGAGACGATCTCGGCGCCGAAGTGCTTCAGCATCAGCTCGGTGTGGTCGCGGCTCGCCTCGGTCTCGATCACGGTGGTGACGCCGGGCGCGGCCAGCCCCGCCAGCAACACCGCTGATTTGATCTGGGCCGAGGCCACCGGGGTGCGGTAGAGGATCGGCAGCGGATCGCGCGCGCCCTGCAGCGTCAGCGGCAGCCGGCCGCCTTCCCCGCTCGCCACCACCTTCGCCCCCATCAATTCCAGGGGATCGAGCACCCGCCGCATCGGCCTCGAGCGCAGCGAGGCGTCGCCGTCGAAAACCGCCGTGATCGGACAGCCGGCCACGGCCCCCATCACCAGCCGGCAGCCGGTGCCGGAATTGCCGAAGTCGAGCGCGGCCTGCGGTTCCGCGAACCCGCCAACACCGACCCCGCGCACGACCCAGGCGAAATCGCCGGTCCGTTCCACCTTCGCACCCAGCGCCCGCATCGATTTGGCGGTATTGAGCACGTCCTCGCCCTCGAGCAGGCCCGAAATCCGGGTTTCGCCGACCGCCAGCGCGCCCAGGATCAAGGCCCGATGGGAAATCGACTTGTCGCCGGGAACGCGGACTTTGCCGGTCAGGGGCCCACTGGCGCGGGATTCAAGGGGCCTCGGTTGGTCAGATTGGGTCAAGATTGTGTCCTCTACGGGGGCGGCAGGTATCACATGACCCGCACCGCGTCACGCGGCTGTCGGAATGCGCGCAGAGCGCTATTGACAGGGGCGCGGCAACTAGCCAAGTGAAGCACCGTTTTTCAGAAATTCCCAGGATTCCACACGTGGCCAAATCCGATCTCGGAACCAAACGCATTTGCCCGACGACGGGTAAAAAATTCTACGACCTCAACAAGAGCCCGGTGATCTCACCTTACACCGGGGAGGTCGTGCCGATTGCGCCGATTGCGCCGCCCCGGACCCGCGCCGATGCCGCGGCGCGCGCCGCTGCGGCATCCGCCGCCGCCAACGCCGAGGCAACGCCGGAGCCCGCGGAAGCCGAAGAATTGGTGTCGCTCGAGGAAGCCGATGCCGAAGAGAACACCGGCAAGGTCAAGGCCGTCGTTCCGGAATCGGAAGACGACATCGAAATCGACGAGACCATCGAAGGCGACGACGATGACGATTCCACCTTCATCGCCGACGAGGAAGAAGGCGACGAGGACGTGACCGACATCATCGGCGACGTCGGAGGCGACGAAGAGACTTGAGATAAACCCCGAACTGTGTTCTGGGTTCTGCCCCGCGCGCCGCCCAAGGCGCGCGGAAGATTTACGGGGCCATAGCTCAGCTGGGAGAGCGCTTGCATGGCATGCAAGAGGTCGGCGGTTCGATCCCGCCTGGCTCCACCAGCCTTCGCAGGCTGCGCCTGCTTCGGCTGGGCAAGCCCTATCGTAGCGAAGGCTGCCGCGCCGAAGCCCGCAGGGCGAAGGCGGGCTCGGCAGGCTTGGGCACCGCGTTTGTTTCCTCGACATGCATGGAGAGGCTGCGCCTGCTTCGGCTGGGCAAGCCCTATCGTAGCGAAGGCTGCCGCGCCGGAGCCCGCAGGGCGAAGGCGGGCTCGGCAAGTCCGGGTATCGCGTTGTATCCTCCACGTGCATGGAGGCAGCGCCATGAAGTACGTCTACATTCTCGAGAGTCTCGATTCCAGACACTTCTACGTCGGCATTACCGACGACCTCCGCCCCGACTGGCGAAGCACAATGCCGGCGAGGTGCCGTACACTTCGAAGTACGGGCCCTGGCGGATAAGGACCTACGTTGCGTTCAGCGATGAAGCGTTGGCTATCGCGTTCGAGAAATATCTGAAGTCGGGCTCCGGCCGGGCATTCGCGAAGAAATGCCTCTGACGCCTCGCGCTCGGCTATTGCCCGAGCAACGCATTCAGCCGGTCGCGCAGTGCGATGATGTCTTTCTTCATCGCCGAAAGTTCGGAGATCGAACATGCCGAGGCGGCGAGGATGGACTGGGGCACGGTCCGGGCTGTTTCCCGCAGCGCCTGGCCCTGCGGCGTCAGTGCAATCAGCACCTGCCTTTCATCTTCGGTGCTGCGGGTGCGCTTGACGAGATGCGCCGCCTCCAGCCGCTTGAGCAGCGGCGTCAGCGTGCCGGAATCCAGGAACAGCCGCTCGCCGATATTTTTGACCGGCACGCCGTCGCGCTCCCACAGCACCAGCATCACGAGATATTGCGGATAGGTCAGGCCGAGCCGGTCGAGCAGCGGCTTGTAGACGCGGTTGAACGCGTGCGCGGTCGAATAGATCGCGAAGCAGATTTGGTTATCGAGCCGCAGCGGCTGGTCCGCCGCCTGTTTCCCGACCATGGCTAACCTCATCGCTCAATTGGAGATTCCGGCCCCAATGTGCGCCTCCCGGCGCCGATGTTCAATTGCGAACAATCAAATGTGAAGCCAGACATTTTATGTTGTACACAATCTAATTATGTGCAATATAACTGACATCGAAACCGAAGCAAGCAAGGGAAACCACCCGTGTCCGTGAATGTGCTCTACAAGACCAGCGCCAAGGCTAACGGCGGCCGCGATGGCCGCGCCGCCACGCTCGATGGAACGCTGGACGTCAAGCTCGCCACGCCGAAGGAACTGGGCGGAGGCGGCGGCGCCGGCAATAATCCCGAGCAGCTGTTCGCTGCCGGATATGCCGCCTGTTTCATCGGCGCGATGAAGTTCGTGGCCTCGCAAGGCGGCCCGAAGGTGCCCGCCGATGCGGCGGTGACCTCGACCGTGGGCATCGGGCCGCGCTCGGCCGGCGGCTTTGGCCTCGATATCGATCTCGCCGTTTCCCTGCCGGGCATCCCGCGCGCCGACGCCGAGGCGCTGGTGCAGAAGGCGCACCAGGTATGTCCCTATTCCAACGCCACCCGCGGCAACGTCGATGTTCGCCTGACCGTCGTGTGACGACTGCGCCGAATGGCCCGCCACGACAACGGGCGGGCCGTTCGCCGCATCGGCGTTTGACATGCAACCGGGTGCGGGAAGGCATGGCGCGTTCGCATTTGCGCGCCAACGTCCGTGATGCTTAATGGCCGCGACATTCCCCAAACTTTGCAAGAAACGCCAAGAAGACGCCCATGACGACTGAACCCTCCCCCGGCGCGATGACCGGATTGCGCGTGATCGACCTGACGCGCGTGCTCGGCGGACCCTACTGCACGCAGATCCTCGCCGATCACGGCGCCGACGTGATCAAGGTCGAGCCGCCGGCCGGCGACGAAGTGCGCGACTGGGGGCCTCCGTTCCACGGCGAGGACGCGGCCTATTTCGTCGGTATCAACCGCAACAAGCGCTCGATCGGGCTCGATCTCGCTTCCGAGGGCGGCCGCAGCGTTCTGATGAAGATGCTGGAAGGCGCCGACGTCCTGATCGAGAATTTCAAGCCGGGCACGCTCGACAAATGGGGCATCGGCAACGACGTGCTGCGCGCGAAATTCCCGCGGCTGGTGCACTGCCGGATTTCCGGCTTCGGCGCCGATGGCCCGCGCGGCGGCAATCCCGGCTATGACGCCATCATCCAGGCCATGACCGGCATGATCGCCGCGACCGGCTCGCCGCAGAGCGGCCCGATGCGGATCGGCGTGCCACTGGTCGACATCACCACCGGGCTCTACGCGGCGATCGGCATCCTGATGGCGCTGTCGGAACGGCAGAAATCGGGCACCGGGCAGTTTCTCGAAACCACGCTGTACGAAACCGGCCTCGCCATCATGCATCCGCATGCGGCGAATTATTTCATGCACGGCAAGCCGCCGAGCCTGACCGGCAACGAGCATCCCAATCTCGTGCCCTACGCGATCTTCCCGACCCGCACCGACAACATCTTCATCGGCGTCGGCAATGACGGCACCTTCCGCAAGCTGGCCAACGAGATCGGCAAGCCCGAACTCGGCACCGATCCGCGATTTGCTCGCAACAAGGATCGCATCGCCAACCGCGATGCGCTGCGCAGCGAACTCGCCGCCGTGTTCAGCCAGTTCGACGCCGGGCCGCTGTGCGACCGCCTGCTCGCCGCCGGCCTGCCGGCAGGACCGGTGCAGTCGATCGACCAGGCGCTGGCCAGCGCCCATACCGCCCACCGCGGCGACGTCATCGAGAAGGACTGGTACAAGGGGGTCGCCTCGCCGATCCGGCTGTCGCGCAGCAAGCCGAGCCTGCGCCGCACCCCGCCGAAATTCAGCCAGCACACCGCCGAAGTGCTCGGCGAATTCGGCTACTCCAAAGCCGAAATCGACGCCCTGGTGGCCAAGGGGGCGGTCTGCGGCAGCGAACGGAAGCGCTGAGACCAGATCGCGAACGCATCACGGGCCGTCCCGGCGGTGGCCGGGGCCACCACCTCGATGGATGCGAACGCATCCACCTATTTTCCCGCTTCCCTCGGCCGCCGCTTCCCCAATATCATGGTTTCGCTTATACGGTCATTTGCACGTCATCCAGCGCTGTTATCGCGCCAAACGAAGATGATGGTCCAACCGGGAGGAATTTCTATGATGCTTCGACACTTCGGCCTCGCCACCACGCTGGCGGCTACATTCGCGCTCGCCAGTCCCGCTCATGCGGTGACGGAGCTTCAGTGGTGGCACGCCATGACCGGCGGCAACAATGATGTCGTCAACAAGCTCGCCGCAGACTTCAACGCCAGCCAGTCCGACTACAAGGTCGTGCCGTCCTTCAAGGGCGGCTATGCCGACACCATGAACGCCGGCATCGCGGCGTTCCGCGCCGGCAACGCGCCGCACATCATGCAGGTGTTCGAGGTCGGCACGGCGACCATGATGAGCGCCACCGGCGCCATCAAGCCGGTGTACCAGCTGATGAAGGATGCCGGCGAACCGTTCGATCCCAAGGCCTACCTGCCGACGATCACGGGCTACTACTCGACCTCCAAGGGCGAGATGCTGTCGTTTCCCTTCAACTCGTCGTCGACGGTGATGTGGATCAACAAGGATGAGCTGAAGAAGGCCGGCATCGCCGCAATCCCGAAAACCTGGCCGGAAGTGTTCGATGCGGCCAAGAAGCTGAAGGCGGCGGGTCATGCGACCTGCGGTTTCTCCAATGCCTGGGCGTCATGGGTCCATATCGAGCAGTTCTCGGCCTGGCACAACGTTCCGATCGGCACCAAGTCGAACGGGCTCGACGGCTTCGATACCGAGCTGAAGTTCAACTCGCCGCTGCACGTCAAGCACTTGCAGAACCTGATCGACCTTCAGAAGGACAAGACCTACGACTATGGCGGCCGCGCCAACGCCGGTGAAGCCCGCTTCGGCTCCGGCGAATGCGCGATCTTCCTGACTTCCTCGGGCTATTACGGGACCGCCAAAGGCACCGCCAAATTCGATTTCACCTCGGCGCCGATGCCCTATTATCCCGACGTCGCCGGAGCTCCGCAGAACTCGATCATCGGCGGCGCGTCGCTGTGGGTGATGGGCGGCAAGAAGCCCGAGGAATACAAGGGCGTGGCGAAGTTCTTCGCGTTCCTTTCCGACACCGACCGCCAGGCCAAGCTGCATCAGGAATCCGGCTACCTGCCGATCACCAAGGCGGCCTATGAAAAGACCAAGGCGTCCGGCTTCTACGAAAAGAACCCGGTACTGGAGACGCCGCTCAAGGAGCTGACCAACAAGGAGCCGACGGCGAATTCACGCGGCCTGCGCTTCGGCAACATGGTGCAGATGCGCGACCTCTGGGCCGAGGAAATGGAAGCCGCCCTTGCCGGCAAGAAGACCGCCAAGGAAGCGCTCGATGCCGCCGTGGCGCGCGGCAATGCCGTCTTGCGGACGTTTGAAAAGACCGCAAAGTAAGCCATCCCAAACAGTTCCCTCTCCTTTTTGGAGAGGGAGCCTGTCTCGCATCGCCTGAGAATGCCGGGACGTCTGAATAAGCAAGTCGGGAATGAGCAAGTCGGCCTGAATGGAAAAGTCTGCGGTCTTCAACGGCAAGCTGCTCCCCTACCTGTTGCTCGTGCCGCAGCTCATCATCACATTCGTATTTTTCTACTGGCCGGCCAGCCAGGCGGTCTGGCAATCCTTCCTGCGTGAGGACGCCTTCGGGCTCAGGTCCGAATTCATCGGCCTGGAGAACTACCAGGCGCTGTTCGCGCAGCCCGAATATTACGCGGCGATGCTGACGACGCTGGTGTTCTCGACCCTGGTTGCGGTGCTGTCGCTGTCGATCGCGCTGTTGTTCGCAACCCAGGCCGACAAGAACCTGAAAGCCGCCCCGGTCTACAAGACCTTCATGATCTGGCCCTATGCGGTGGCGCCGGCCGTGGCCGGCGTGCTGTGGTTCTTCATGTTCCATCCGTCGCTCGGCACGCTGGCGCGGCCGCTGCGCTGGATGGGCTTTGACTGGAATCCGGTGCTGAACGGCAACCACGCCATGATGCTGGTGGTGATGGCCGCGGTGTGGAAGCAGATTTCCTATAATTTCCTGTTCTTCCTGGCCGGGCTGCAGTCGATCCCGAAGAGCGTCATCGAGGCCGGCGCGATCGACGGCGCAGGGCCGATGCGGCGGTTCTGGACCATCGTTTTCCCGCTGCTGTCGCCGACCACCTTCTTCCTGCTGGTCGTCAACGTCGTCTACGTGTTCTTCGATACGTTCGGCATCATCGACGCGGTGACGGGCGGCGGTCCTGCCGGCGCCACCACCACCATGGTCTACAAGGTCTACGCGGACGGACGGCTCGGCGGCGACCTCGGCGGCTCGGCCGCGCAGTCGGTGGTGCTGATGGTGATCGTGATCGCGCTGACCGCGATCCAGTTCCGCTATGTCGAGCGCAAGGTGCAGTACTGATGGTCGAGCACCGCCCCTGGAACGACGTCATCGCCTACGCCATCCTGACGCTCGGCGTCTTCATCGTCGCCTTTCCGGTCTATCTGGCGCTGATCGCCTCGACCCACGACGCCGGAACGGTGGTCGGCGGCAACATGCCGTTGTCGCCGGGAAGCCAGACGCTCGAAAACTATTACCGCGCCATCTTCGTCGGCGGATCGCGCACCAGCCGCGAACCGGTCGGACATCTCCTGATGAACTCGTTCATCTCGGCGCTCGGCATCGCGGTGGGCAAGATCATCATCTCGATCCTGTCCGCCTACGCCGTGGTGTATTTCCGCTTTCCGTTCCGCAAGACCGCGTTCTGGATCATCTTCGTCACCCTGATGCTGCCGGTCGAGGTTCGCATCTATCCGACCTACAAGGTGGTGGCCGACCTGCATATGCTCGACACCTATGCCGGACTGATCCTGCCCCTGATCGCATCCGCCACCGGTACGCTGTTGTTCCGTCAATTCTTCATGACCGTGCCGGACGAGTTGCTGGAAGCCTCCCGCATCGACGGCGCCGGACCTTTCCGGTTCTTCAAGGATACGCTGCTGCCGCTGTCGGTCACCACGATCGCGGCGCTGTTCGTGATCCAGTTCATCTATGGCTGGAATCAGTATCTGTGGCCGCTCTTGATCACCACGCAGGATTCGATGCAGACCATCGTCACCGGCATCAAGAAGATGCTGACGACGACCGACGAACTGGCCGAATGGCAGCTCGCGATGGCGACGGCCGTTCTGGCGATGCTGCCCCCCGTCGCGGTGGTGGTGTTCATGCAGCGGCTGTTCGTGCGCGGCCTGGTCGAGACGGAGAAATAGGACAGAGATGGCTAACGTAGTTCTCCGCGACGTCCGCAAAACCTACGCCGGTGGCTTCGAGGCCATCAAGGGCATCGATTTCGAGGTCGGCGACGGCCAGTTCTGCGTGCTGGTCGGCCCCTCCGGCTGCGGCAAGTCCACGCTGCTGCGCATGGTCGCGGGGCTGGAGACCATCACCGGCGGCGAGATCGACATCGGCGGGCGCATCGTCAACACGATCGAGCCGGCCGAGCGCGACATCGCCATGGTGTTCCAGAATTACGCGCTCTATCCGCATATGAGCGTCTACAACAACATGGCCTATGGCCTGCGCAACCGGCGCATGCCGGAGCCCGAGATCGACACCCGCGTGCAGGAAGCCGCGCGCATCCTCGAGCTCGGCACCATGCTCGACCGCAAGCCGCGGCAGCTCTCCGGCGGCCAGCGCCAGCGCGTCGCGATGGGCCGCGCCATCGTGCGGCAGCCCAAGGTCTTCCTGTTCGACGAACCCCTGTCCAACCTCGACGCCAAGCTGCGCATCGCCATGCGCGTCGAGATCCGCAAATTGCAGCGCCGGCTGAAGACCACGTCAATCTACGTCACCCACGACCAGCTCGAAGCGATGACGCTCGCCGATATCCTGGTAGTGATGAATGGCGGCCGGGTCGAACAGATCGGCAATCCGCTTGCCATCTACCAGAAGCCCGCGACCACCTTCGTCGCCTCCTTCATCGGCGCGCCGCCGATGAATCTGATGCAGCTGCGGGCGGATGAGATCAGAATCCAGTTCGCCGGCGACAGCCGCGAGGCCGGCGAGGCCGGCATCCTCGGCATCCGCCCCGAGGATTTCGTGATTTCGAACGAGACGATTGCCGGCGGCATTGCACTCGATCTCACCGTGGAGGCGATCGAGCGGGTCGGGGCCGAGACCTTTATCTATGGCACCCGGCAGCACGAAATTCAGGGCGTTGCCGCCAATCCCGGCGAATTGCCGCCGGGCGAAGTGATCGTGCGAATCCCCGGCGCGGTCGCGCCCGCCATCGGCGAGCGAATCAGGGCGGTGGCGCCGCGCGAAAAGCTGCATCTGTTCAGCGCCGACGGTCGCACCCGGATCGATTTGTAGCCTGCCTTGGTCATTCCCCGTGCAAGCGCGTAGCGCTTGTCGCCGGGGCATCGCGCAGCGATGAACCCGGAATCCCGAGATTCCCCGATGTGCCGTTGCACATCTGAGGTTCGCGCTTCGCGCGCCCCGGAATGACGCCGGGAGAGCCATTTTGTCGCGGTTAATCAGGTGCTTGAACACCTCCCAAATCATGCCCATATTGGTTGTTGACCGGAGGGCAAATCCGCCGGCCGGCCAAAAATGGGGCGCCGCAAGGGCCCCTCAAAGTCGCTTCGAGAGGACTTTGTGATGTCTCGTGTTCCTTCGTTATCCAGTCCGTTCCTGCTCGGGTTCGACGAAATCGAGCGTGCGCTCGATCGCGTCGTCAAAGGCGCCGACGGTTATCCTCCCTACAACATCGAGCGCTGCGACCGTGCCAACGGCGCGCCCGAACGCCTGCGGATCACGCTGGCGGTCGCTGGTTTTACCCGCGATCAACTCGATGTAACCATTGAGGAAAACCAGCTCGTGATCCGGGGCCGCCAGCATGACGACAAGGCCCGGCAATACATCCATCGCGGCATCGCCGCGCGCCACTTCCAGCGCACTTTCGTGCTGGCGGAGGGGATGCAGGTGCTGGGCGCGGACCTGAAAAACGGGCTGTTGTCGATCGATCTCGCCCGGCCGGAGCCGGAAAAGGTCGTTAAGACAATCGCTATCAATGAACACGAATAATGGAACGAGTAGCGGACTCGACCGCTTAGTCTGACAGAGGAGTCGAGACCATGACTGAAGGTAACGTTGTCTACGAACCCACCGCCGTCTCACCGGAGGCGCTGGCGACCTTGGGCGAGGGACACATCGCCTATGTGAAGCAGATCCGTTCCGAGGACGTGCCGGGGCTGTTTCCCCAGGCGCCGAAGATCGCGCCGGGACTGAAGCTGTTCGCGCTGCATGCCGCCGACGGCACGCCGATCATGCTGACCGACAGCCGGGAAGCGGCGATCGCCAACGCATGGAGCAACGAATTGCAGGCCGTCAGCGTTCACTGACGCAGGCGCCTGGAGGCGTCGCCGACGCAGCCCGGCTGCGATGGATAGCGCGCATCGGGAATTCGTAAATACGCGGGCATTGCCTCGATCATATCGGGCCGATGTCCGCGTATTTCATTTTGGGCCGACGTCATGCTCCGGGTGGAATCGAATGCGTAAAGAAGCGCCGCAGCCGATCGTCGCAGACGAGCTGTCGAACGGCCGTCCGTTGAGCGTGGCGATGCTTGCGCTCAACAACGCGCACGCGCAGGAACTGTCGTGGCTGGAGCCCGCGCGGCTCGAGCATCTCGTCGCCCAGGCATTCCAGGCGCGCAGAATCGGCAACCTCGACGCCTTTATGCTGGCCCTCGATCAGGACGCCGACTACGACAGCCCGAATTTCCTCTGGTTCCGCGACCGTCATGCGCGCTTTGTCTATGTGGACCGGATCGTCGTGGCAGGGTCCGCGCGCGGACTTGGCTGCGCGCGAAGGCTGTATCACGACCTGTTCGAGCAGGCTGGCAAGGCCGGGCACGACCGCGTGGTCTGTGAGGTCAACACACGTCCGCCGAACCCCGTGTCGGACGCTTTCCATGCGGCGCTAGGATTTGTCGAGGTCGGTCGCGCGAGCATCCATGAGGGCCGCAAGACGGTGCGATACCTGTCCCGTCCGCTGCCCTACGCCGCGCTGGCCGGCGGCAGCGCCAGCACCGAATAGATCGCCTGGGCGTCGCGCGAGGCGCGCAGCTTCTTGGCGACGTCCTGGTCGCGCAGCAGCCGCGCGATCCGCGCCAGCGCCTTCAGGTGATCGGCGCCGGCGCCTTCCGGCGCCAGCAGCAGGAACACCAGATCGACCGGCTGGCCGTCCATCGACTCGAAATCGATCGGGCGTTCGAGGCGCGCGAACAGGCCGAACAGCTTTTCCAGCTTGGGAAGCTTGCCGTGGGGGATGGCGACGCCATAGCCGACGGCGGTGGTGCCGAGTTTCTCGCGCTGCAGCAGCACCTCGAACACGGAGCGCTCGTTCTGCCCGGTCAGGGCGGCCGCCCGCGCCGCCAGCTCCTGCAGCGCCTGTTTCTTGCTGTTGACCTTCAAAGCCGGGAGAATCGCCTCGGGTGCGACCAGATCGGTAATCGTCATGGGGCGTTCCGAGGTGAATTAAACCGTCAGGTTGCGAAATAGGGTTCAGAGGGGCGGCGTCAAGAAGATGAGGCGGTAGGCGGGCCTGTTACCCGGGTCCCGGTCTGGGGCGCTACGGGCTTTCTCCTACTCCAACGCAGGACCGGTGCCAACCACCCGGGGGTCGTTTCCGGTCCCCTCCGTCGAAGGCCGCGGACCATAGGGAGGGTCCCGCGAGGCGTCAATGCCGATTGCCGCCTATCCCCCGGGCTTGATGACAGGGGGGTCGATCCAGCCGACATTGCCGTCCGGCCGCCGGTAAATGATATTCACCCGCCCGCTCGAACCGTGCTGGAACACGAGGCAGGCGGCGCCGGTCAGGTCCAGTTCCATCACCGCTTCGCTGACCGACATCCGCTTCAACGAGGTGGTGGCCTCCGCAATGATGACCGGATTATAGCCGACGTCATCCTGCTCCTCGTCCGCGGGCGCCTCGATGATGTAGCTCGGAACGTCCAGCGTGGGCGCGGTGAGTTCAGCCAGCGCCTCCGCCTCGGCATGCGCCTTGCGGGCCGAGCGGTCCTTGAGGCGGCTCTTGTAGCGGCGCAGGCGCTTTTCGATCATCAGCAGCGCCTGGTCGGCGCTGGCGTAGGCGTCGGCGGCATTGGAATCGGCTTCCAGCGTGATCCCCGAATCCAGATGCAGCGCGCAGTCGGTGCGGAAGCCGAAGCCATCCTTGCTCAGCGTAATGTGGCCGGAATAGTTGCCGTCGAAATACTTGCGCAGAACTTCATCGGTGCGCTCGCTGACGCGCCCGCGCAGGGCTTCGCCGACGTTGATGCTTTTTCCCGAGATCCGGAGGGTCATTTGAGGCCTCGATTAGTCTGGAGGGGAACCGACACTATCCCGATTTGGCCGGGACGCAATCAGGCAGGCTGCGCGTCGCGGGACCGGTCGGAGGATGCGGCAGGCGCGGAAAGGGCATTGCCGAGCATGCTTTGCTTGTCGCGTCGGCGTTGCACCGAGGACGGGATTCGCATCGCCTCGCGGTACTTCGCCACCGTACGGCGGGCGATATCAATGCCGGTGGCGCGCAATCGCTCCACAATGGTGTCGTCGGACAGGATCATGGCCGGGTCTTCCGCATCAATCAGCTGCCTGATGTGGTGACGGACGGCCTCTGCCGAATGGGCTTCGCCGCCGTCGGCCGACGCGATCGAAGCGGTGAAGAAATACTTCAATTCGAAGCTGCCGCGATTGGTCGCCATGTATTTGTTGGCGGTCACCCGCGACACCGTCGACTCATGCATCTGGATCGCGTCCGCCACCGCCTTGAGATTGAGCGGCCGGAGATGCGCCACGCCATGGGTGAAAAAGCCGTCCTGCTGGCGCACGATCTCGGTGGCGACCTTCAGGATGGTGCGGGCGCGCTGATCGAGCGCGCGCACCAGCCAGGTCGCGTTCTGCAGGCAATCGGTGAAATAGGACTTGTCGCCGTCCTTGCGGATGTTCTTCGACAGCTCGGTGTAATAGACCTGATTAACCAGCACCCGCGGCAGGGTGTCGCTGTTGAGTTCGACATGCCAGCCGCCGTCGGGGCCGGGCCGCACATAGACATCCGGCACCATGGTCTGGGTGCGCGATGAGCCGAATTTCAGACCCGGCTTCGGATCGAGCCTGCGGATTTCGCCGATCATGTCGGTGATATCTTCGTCGTCGACGCCGCAGAGTTTTCGCAACGAAGCGATATCGCGCTTGGCCAGGAGATCGAGATGCTCGACCAGCGCCTGCATCGCCGGGTCGTAGCGATTGAGCTCGCGCAGCTGGATCGCCAGGCATTCGCTCAAGTTACGCGCGCAGACGCCGGGCGGATCGAATTTCTGCAGCACCGCGAGCACCGCCTCGACCTCCGCCTGCGACGCTCCCAGCCGCTCGGCGGCCTGCCCCAGATCCGGCGGCAGGTAACCGGCCTCGTCGACGAGATCGATCAGATATTGCCCGATCATGCGCTGCGCCGGCCCGGTAAAGGCCACCGCGAGCTGTTCGGCCAGATGGCTGCCGAGCGTGACCTCGGCGGCGACGAAGGCTTCGAGATTGTAGCTGTCGTCGTTGGAGGCGCCGCCGCCCCATTCGGTATAGGCGGTGGGCGCCGCATCCTGCGCGGTGCGCGCCGCGGCCTCGGCCGGCTCCTCGGAGAACACGTTGTCGAGCGGGGTATCCAGCGTCTGCTCGATCTCGGTGCGGCTGCCAAGGTCGCGGTTCATCCAGTCTTCCTGGCCCGGCTCGAAGCTGTCGCCGGCGGAGCCACCTGCCATTTCCGAAGGCTCGCCGCCGCTTTCATCGCCAAAGGCGGAACCCTGTTCCTCACCGCCGGCATATTCGCCCCGCTCCGGGGAGGGTTCGCCGGCGACCGGCGGCTCGGGGCCGTCGCTGGCGCGCTCCAGCAGCGGATTGCGCTCCAGTTCCTCTTCCACAAAGGCCGAAAGGTCGAGATTGGACAGCTGCAGCAGCTTGATCGCCTGCATCAGCTGCGGCGTCATCACCAGCGACTGGGATTGGCGAAACTCTAATCTCTGCGTCAGCGCCATCGAAACAAGAACCGATCCAAGAAAGTTGGTCCGATTCTTGCTTAAACTAGTCCAAAGCCGATGTACACGGCTTGACGAACTGGAAAAAAGGACTAGAGGCGAAATTCCCGGCCAAGGTTAAAGCCGGAATTCCTCACCCAGATAAAGTCGCCGCACGTCAGGGTTGTTGACGATCTCCTCCGGATTGCCCTCGGTCAGGATCTCGCCCGCATAGACGATATAGGCGCGATCGGTCAGCCCCAGCGTTTCCCGCACATTATGGTCGGTGATCAAAACGCCGATGCCGCGATTGGTGAGATGGCGGACCAGGTCCTGGATGTCGCCGACCGCGATCGGATCGATGCCGGCGAAGGGCTCGTCGAGCAGCATGTAGTTCGGACGGGTCGCCAGCGCGCGGGCGATTTCGACGCGGCGGCGTTCGCCGCCGGACAGCGCGATCGACGGGGTTTTCCGCAACCGGCCGATGTTGAATTCGTCGAGCAGCGAATTGAGTTCGGCCTCGCGCTTCTTCTTCGAGGGCTCCACGACCTCGAGCACCGCGCGGATATTCTGTTCCACGGTGAGGCCGCGGAAGATCGAGGCTTCCTGCGGCAGGTAGCCGATTCCGAGCCGGGCGCGCTGGTACATCGGCAGCCTGGTGACGTCGTGACCGTCGAGTTCGATGGCGCCGCGATCGGCCTTGATCAGGCCGGTGATCATGTAGAATACCGTGGTCTTTCCGGCGCCGTTCGGGCCAAGCAAACCGACGGCCTCGCCGCGGCGGACATAGATGCTGACGCCGCGCACGACCTGCCGGGTGCCGAAACTCTTTTCCACGCTGTGCACGGCGAGCAAGCCCGCCTTCTTGGTCAGCCGCAGCGCGGGCGCGCCATTGACCTTGGGCCGCGGCGGTCGCAGCCTTTCCACTGATGGAGGCGGCGCGCTCGGTTTCAGGACCGGCGGCGCCTCGCGGGCGAACGGCGAGCCGTCGCGCGCCAGTGGCGGCGCGTCGCGCACCGGGCTGGTCAGCATGTCGCCGATGGCATCGCCGAGCGCGGTGATGTCCTCACGCGTACGCGCAAATCCCGGCGGATTGCGTTTGGCCGGGCGCCGACGGAACAAGCTGAGTAAATCCACCATCCCCCGCTTCGCTTCAGCCTTTCACGGTGATCCCGCGAACCCGCCGCGGGCAAATCGATTCGCCCCGGCAACATGAATGAATGGATGTCCCTTGCCCAGCGGAACACCCTCGATCGGGCACGGGTTGGCAGCCGCCGGGCCGCCCCGTAGATACAGGCTTGCGGAGCGCCCTTCAACCTCACCGCCGGCAGATATCGCACAAGTGATTGATGTTATTTCGGTTTGCCGGAAGAGCCCGGGGCCGGGGCCGGCGTCGAAGACGGTATTCCCGGGATCGCCGGAGTTCCCTGGCCGCCGGATGAGATGAACAGCCCCTGGACGCGCCCGCTGTCGGATTCCACCCGCGAGACGCCCGTCGTCATGTCCACCATCAACCGGTCGCCGCGCAGCACATTCTTGCCCTGGGTCAGGACGATACCGCCGAGCATGGTGATCATGTTGGCCCTGGTGTCGAACACGGCGGTTTCCCCGGTCACCACCTGATCCTTCTGGGTCACCACCACATTGCCTCTCGCCTCGAGCCGGCGGATCGACGAGCTGCCGCCGGGACCGGGGCTTGCGGACTGCATCGGCGCCGATTTGGCCGACTTCGAACCGGCGGCCTTCGCACCGGCGGCCGGCGCCGCTGCTGGCGACGAGGTCGAATCGTAGAACACGACAAGCGATTTGGACGTCATGGTGGTGTCGCCCTGCACCACCTTCACATTGCCGGCGAAAGTCGCTTCCTTTTTCTTGTCGCGCATCTCCAGCGAAGCGGCTTCGATCTGGATCGGCTGGTCGCGGTTCTGCGAAAAACCCTGCATCGCGTTGGGCACGCCCTGCATCGCGCTCTGCGCGCCTACTTCACCGGCCGACATCAGCGCCAGCGCGCAAACGGCCGCGCCGGCGTAATGCGCGATCCGCCTGGTCGAAGTGCTGCGCCGGGAAAACATCATCATCGGGATCATTTCGGGTTGGCGTTCTTGCCGGACACGGACCGCGTCCTTGCAGGTTGAGGGGCCGGCTCGGGCGCGGCGGAGACATTGGGGTCGGGGCTGTCCATGATCAGATTCATCACGACGTTGCCTTCGAACCGCACGACCTCGCCGCCATTGGTGATCCTGAGCCGGTCGGCGCTCAGCGTTCCATTGAGCAGCTTGACGTCGACATGCTCTTCCGATGTCACCGTGCTCTTGCCGATATCGACCAGCGCCTGCGACAGCCGGGCTTCATAGCCGGAGGAGGATTGCAGGAAGATATCCTTGCGCAGGTCCAGAAGCTGCGCCTTGGAATCGAACAGCCCGGTGCTGGCGTCCAGCGTGATGTTGGTGGTGCGGTCTTCCATCAACACCTTGGCGCGCAGCGTCCTGAGATCGACGCGATCCGGAACGGTCAGGTCCTGGGTCGCGGTCTTGGCCCACACCTCGTAGGGCCGCTGATCCGGCGTGTAGCCCGACATATGCGGCGATTCCATCGTGATCTTGGTGCCGGAAACCACCAGGTTTCCGATGTCGACCGGCAGCTTCGGCAACAGCATGCGGAACGGATTGTAGACCGAGACGAAGACGATCGCCGTCATCGCCACCACCACGGCGGCCGGCACCGCGATCCGCAGCACCCGCACCATCCGGCTGTGGCGCGCCGCGATCGCGAAGCGGGCGTCCATGCCGGCCTGATAGGGTGGGTTCTGAACCGAATTCACCGCTGCTCCAAAGCGCTGGTACCGCCGGCCATTCTACCCGGGATCGCCAGATTTTGCAGCCTGACACTCGCTATGACTGTGACCGAAACGGGGCCGCAACCCGCGGCATAGCGCCGTTCCGGGCGCTTCAGGCGGGCGCTTCAGGCGAGCGCTTCAGGAATGCGAAAAGATGTCCTCGGCCTCCCAGCCCTGCAGGTCGAGCTTGGCCCGCGTCGGCAGGAAGTCGAAACAGGCCCGGGCGAGTTCCGCACGGCCTTCACGCGCCAGCATGCCGTCGAGGCGTTCGCGCAGGCCATGCAGATGCAGCACGTCGGAAGCGGCATAGGCCAGCTGCGCCTCGCTCAGCGACTGCGCGCCCCAGTCGCTCGACTGCTGCTGCTTCGACAGATCGACATTGAGCACCTCGCGCACCAGGTCCTTCAGGCCGTGGCGATCGGTATAGGTGCGGGAGAGCCTGGAAGCGATCTTGGTGCAGTACACCGGCTGCGGCATCACGCCGAAGGCGTTGTAGAGCGCGGCGAGATCGAAGCGGGCGAAGTGAAAGATCTTCGTCACCTTCGGATTGGCCAGGAGCGCCTTCAGATTCGGCGCGTCGGTACTGTCCTTGGGGATCTGCACCACATCGGCGCTGCCGTCGCCGTTCGACAGTTGCACCACGCAGAGCCGGTCGCGATGCGGATTGAGCCCCATGGTCTCGGTATCGATCGCCACCGAGTCGGTGTAGCGGGTGAGATCGGGCAGATCGCCGCGATGCAGGCGGATGGTCATGACTTTTACGAACCTCGTCGAATCGATGCGGGCCTAAACTAACGTTGAAATCGTCAACAAACGAGGGGCGCGCGCCGCAATCGCGCCAGCTGCGGGAACCGGTCACCGGCCGTCCCTGCCAGCCATTCCGTTCTTTGTCACAAGCCGCTGAAAGTTAACAGCTTTCAATAGCGCCTCCCGCGCGAACGTTGCGCTGCCGTATTTTCCACCTGACCGAGAATCTGTTGCTGCCGCCGATCGCCTCCGGCGCGGAGGCGGCGCCAAAACCGAAATCACGGCAATCGCCGAGTGCGGCGATACCGATTCCAAGGAAGGCGATCTCACAAATTGACAGCGAAGATGGCTGGGTGCTGCTCGGTGAGGTCGGCGGGC
Organism: Bradyrhizobium sediminis; assembly: GCF_018736085.1. Classification (NCBI taxonomy): domain Bacteria; kingdom Pseudomonadati; phylum Pseudomonadota; class Alphaproteobacteria; order Hyphomicrobiales; family Nitrobacteraceae; genus Bradyrhizobium; species Bradyrhizobium sediminis. The sequence continues at coordinate 113,023 of NZ_CP076134.1, forward strand.
AAGTCTCCAATCTATTCTCGGACTTCGACATGCGCTCCTACGGCCACAACAAGCTCAGCGATCTCGTGCGCAAGACCGGCGCCTTCGACGTCGAAAAATCCGATAACGGCCAGTTGGCGGATGCGGGTGAAGCCGGCCGATGGCAAGGCAAGTAAGCCGCAGTAGAGCATGGTGTTTTGGAGCGGATGGATTCGTCCCGTAGGCGCGAGGCACTAACGATCTCGTGTCCCGAACCCGGCATGGCGTCCGTTCGGCGGTGCAGGGCAGGGCCTGGGCAAAAAATCGCGAAAACAACCCCCTGCAAAGTAGAGCGGACCCCGGCCGCTACCATTCGAAAAGCGAGGTGCTGCGCGAGGGCGTCCGGCCCGTTCAGGAACGCGAGGCAAGGTTGGCTGCGCTGGACGCCTCGATCGCGCGTGGCCTTGCTGATGCTGATGCTGGCCGGGTGAAGCCAAGCTCCGACGTGTTTGACCGCCTGGAAGCGAAATTGGCGGCCAAGACGGATCGCGCGTGATCGTCGTCGTCACGGCCGAGGCCGAGGCGGATCTGGGGCAAATCGCTGCGTATGGCGCCCGAGGGATAATCCGGCAAGACCGCTGCTTGATCCCGGCCAAGCATAGTGGGCAAGGGCAAAGTGGTGCCCAGGAAAGGATTGCGTAGGCAGATTGGTATCATATTGAAATTATTAGATAATATTAACCGCCAATCTGAGTTGTTACACAGCAATGTGGCGCGGGGCGTCGGGGTGCCAGCCTAGCGACGGACGGCCCACGCACCGACTAGAATTTCAAATTGGTATTCACGTTCAAGAGACTTTCCTCGCGTGCCTTTTGCTCGGCAAGCTCCCGCCGCCGTTTTTCTGCGTCAGCCTGGGCCTTTTGCTCCAGATCGTATTTCAGTCGGGCCGTCGCTCGTGGGAGCCAGTTTTTCAAGTGGTCAATGATTCGCTGGGCATCTTCTGAGCTAGTGGGAACACGCGCCGTCTTTCCACTGAACGTAAACGTTTCCGGCCCGCGATTCCAAACCGCCTCATAATTTCCCATGTTGTTCAGGGCTCTGACCCAAAGGTCATGCACGGGCTTATCGAAAGTGATCGTCAACCATGCGCCATCCCAATCGGCGCCGACAATTTTAGGAGGCGTATGTGCGAGGTCGTCATCTATTTCGCCGACCTTGACCACTTCCTTAGTGATCGCGCTGAGCTTCTGGCGCGAAATCTCAGCTGATTGCGATCGCTGAAGTAAATCCTTCACCGCATCAATGGACGCGGGCCGCTCGCTGGGATTCTGACGCAACATTTGCGCCACGACCGCATCTAGGTATCCAAAGTCAGGATGTGACCGAGCGATCAAATCAAATTCTGTTCCGTGCGGAATTTGCTTTGTGAACATCTCATTCAACATCAATCCTAGCGCGTAGACATCGGCAGCTTTAGTGATGACCCGTCCCGCCAAACGCTGCTCAGGCGCAGCATACTGAAAATTAGCGAGTCGTTGCGTTGGACCTGTTTGAGCGGCCGTTACCAGCAAGCTCTCCGTAAAACTCGCAATCCCGAAATCAGCGACGGCTAGAACACCGCCAGTCGGATCGCTAAGCACGTTTTCCGGCTTGAGATCACGGTGGACGACTCCTTGCAGATGCGCGGCTTCAACGCCGTCCAATACCTTCCCGAAGACAGATAGGACAGATCCAGGAGAAATGCCTGTCGTCATCAAGGTGCGAAGGTTCGAAGCGAACCGTGACATAACGTAGAATGGACCTGAGATACTTCCCTCGTCCGCGAGCCCATAATCGAATACGGTAACGATGTTTGGATGCCGATTGCGAGAAAGAAAGGCGATCTCGTTCTTAAACCTCGCCCGTTTGTCTCTGGACGTGTTGGTAAGAACCTTGACAGCTACAGCTGCGCCTTCGGCGCTTTTACCACCGTAAACCCGCCCCGCGCCTCCTTCGCCCAAAATTTCATCCAGAGTATAAACCGCGAAAGCTGTCTCCAGCGCTACTGGCGATTTCAACTTAGCCACCACTCTGGCCCCCATTGACGTTGCGAAGTGATCACAGCGATTCGCTCGGTTTTACCCATGCCGCCTTTTGGCACGACTCCGGCGCCGCCCGGAAAGCTACAATCCCAGGTCGAATGTATACTTGCTGCGCCGTCGCGAATCTACTTACTGAAGCTAGGGGGAAGACATGGCCATCCGCAAGCGCGGCAATCGGCTGGAAAGATGGGAAATCGCTTTGATTAAGGCGATGCTCATTAAAGCCGGATCGAACGATCAAGACATACTGGCATACTTCACGCGCCCAACGCGTTCGATCAACCACCGCGCCATCGGCGAGATCAGAACTGAGAAGAAGCACAAGCTGGTAAAGGCAGCGAGCGAAGCCGAGCTAGAGGAGTTCATAGCAACATGGCCAGACATCGATCCGCAAACGGGATTGAGTCTGAGAGGCGACGAGTTGTTGATCAAGGCCCGCGAAGCAATGGTTGCTGCCGTCCATATCTTCAACGGCGCTGGGCTTACTTTTCGCGCAGAACTCTTCATCGTAACCAGCATCATCGCATGGACTTATCTTTTGCATGCGTGGTTTCGCCGGGAGAGGATTGACTACCGCTACGTCGAAGCGGACGGCACAGTAAAGAAGACAAAGCAGGGAGAGGATTGCTATTGGGAATTGGGGAAGTGTCTGCGCCACGCGCGGTGTCCCGTGCCTAAAGGAGCGATCACTAATCTTGAGTTTCTATTGTCGCTTCGTCACGAGATCGAGCATCGGTCTACCAATCGCATAGACGATGCTGTCAGCGCGAAGCTTCAAGCCTGCTGCATTAACTTCAACGACTCCATGAAATCGCTATTCGGAGCTCAATTTGGATTAGAGCGACGACTACCTATAGCGCTTCAGTTTGTCACCTTTAGCGCGGACCAGCGCTCTATCCTCAAGAAGGCGAGCGATCTACCGCAGCATGTAGCGACCATGATGGATGCGTTTCATGAGACCCTAACGGAAGAAGAACAGGCCGACCCGCAATTTGCATACCGTGTTGCCTTCATCCCGAAGACCGGCAATCGCGCATCAAACGCTGATCTGGCAGTCGAATTCGTTAAACCGGACTCCGTCGAAGGCCGCGAGATTAACAGCGTGCTCCTGAAAGAGGTGGATAAGCGCCGCTTTACCGCATCGCAAATCGTCAAAATGATGCGTGACGAAGGTTTTCAAAAGTTTGGACAGCACGCCCATACAGTCCTTTGGCAGGAGTTAGACGCCAAAAGTCCCGCGAAAGGATTTGGGAGAACTGATCTTCCCCCGAAAAAGTGGACGGGTTTAAGCGGCTTTTAGCTCCATCTCGATCGGGGCGATATACCCGATGGCGGAATGGAGCCGGGTTCGGTTGTAGAAGCCCTCGATGAAGGTGAAGATATCGCGCTGGGCCTCGGCGCGAGTCTTGTAGTTGCGATGATGAACGAGCTCGGTCTTCAGGGTATGGAAGAAGCTCTCCATCGGGGCATTGTCGTAGCAATCGGCCTTGCGGCTCATCGATGCGGTGATGCCGGCGGCCGTGAGAGTGTTGCGATAGGCGTGTGAGGCATACTGCACGCCGCGATCGGAGTGGTGGATCAATCCGGCCTGCGGGCGTTGCTGCTGGATGGCCATCGTCAGCGCCGCGGAAGCGAGTTCGACCTGCATATGATCCCGCATGGCCCAGCCGACGATCTTTCGGCTGAAGAGATCCATGACGGCCGCCAGGTACAGCCACCCCTCCGCGGTCGGGATATAGGTGATATCGGCGAGCCAGACCCGGTTCGGGGCTGGGGCCGTGAAGTCGCGCGCGATCAGGTTCGGTGCGATCGGCAGGTCGTGACGGCTGTCGGTGGTGCGCACACGGCGCGGCGGTGCCATGATGGCGCGGATACCGTGCCGACGCATCATCCGCTCGATCCGGCCGCGGCTGGCGCCACGGCCCTGCCTCCGCAGGACGGTATGGACGCGGGGACTGCCGTAGCGCCCGCTGCTGTCTTGATGGACTTGCCGGATTGCAGCCAGGAGCGTGGCATTGGATTTTGTTCGCTCACTCACCGGGCGATCACGCCAGGCGTAATAGCCGGCTGGCGAGACCTCGAGCACGGCACACATCAACCGCACCGGATAGGTGTCGCGGTGGTCCTCGATGAAACGGAAGCTCATGTCCGGGTTCCGGCAAAGATCGCGATCGACTTTTTTAAAATGTCGCGCTCCATACGCAGCCGTTCGTTCTCCTGGCGCAACCGGGCGATCTCCGAGGCCTGGTCCGCCGACATCGGCGTCGCCTGCGTGGTGGGGCGCCACGCCGCCGATGTCGGCCCCTGCCGGAACTTGTCCACCCAGCGCCGCAGCACCGAGTCGCGCAGACCGAGTTCCTTGGCCACCGACGTGACCGAGCGACGGCTCGACGCCACCAGCTCGACCGCTTGGCGCTTGTACTCTTCGGTAAATGACCGACGTTGACGTTCCATTCGACACCTCCGGGCTCAACGAGCCTACTACAGGTGTCCACTCATTCGGAGGAGGTTCAAACCGGCGACTACCCCAACACATGGGTTTGGTATGATTCCTGGCTCACCCGCGTTAGAGCTCATTGTCAGGAGCATAAGGACCGCTACGTGTAATATCTTTGCACTCCTAATCTCCTTGGCCGTTCGGGGCGAACGTGCTGGGCCCCTCTACGGACAAGCGATTTGAGATTTACGATTTTGACAATCTCGACCACCTCAAGAAATCGGTGCTCGCCTTCCTGCCTTCTTTATCCGCATAGCGTGCCCGCCCCCGATCGTGGCCGGTTCTGATTTCATTCACGATGAGCAAGAAACGCCATAGGCCGCCTCAGGCTCGCCCTCGCATCGTCGACAGAATACTGGCGATGTCCGTTGATCGGTACCTTGATGGAATCTGGATCGGAAGCTGGCGCGGTCGGCCAGAAGACTTGACGCGCGTGGAAGGCGCGTTGCGGCCCGGATTCCGCTTGAAAAATGCGCCGTCCAATAATAGTTATTGGCCCGAAGGACAGGAGAGGTGAGAGATCCGCATGGCAGTGAGCGCAGATTTGGGAGACGTGCTGGAAAGCTTCGTGACCAGGCTCGTGGCATCCGGCCGCTACCATTCCAAGAGCGAGGTGCTGCGCGAAGGCGTGCGGCTCATTCAGGAACGCGAAGCAAGGTTGGCTGCGCTGGACGCCTCGATCGCGCGTGGCCTTGCTGATGCTGATGCCGGCCGGGTGAAGCCAAGCTCCGAAGTGTTTGACCGCCTGGAAGCGAAATTGGCGGCCAAGACGGATCATACGTGATCGTCGTCGTCACGGCCGAGGCCGAGGCGGATCTGGGGCAAATCGCTGCGTATGTCGCGGAGCAAAGCCCGCGGAGCGCGCTCACTCTGGTCCGCGAGTTGCGCGAGAGATGCGAGGCATTGCTGGACGCCCCGCGTAGCTACCCGCTGGTGCCGCGCTACGAGCATCTCGGCATTCGCCGGCGCCCGTTCGGCCGGTTTCTGATTTTCTACCGCGTCGATGAGGATGCGATTGAAGTCATCCATATCCTTCACGGCGCCCGAGACTACGAGTCCCTGCTATTCCCTGAGGAATAATCCGGCAAGACCGCTTCTTGATCCCGGCCGAGCATATGTGGGCATGGGCAAAGTGGTGCCCAGGAAAGGACTCGAACCTTCACGGCCGTGAAGCCACTGGCACCTGAAGCCAGCGCGTCTACCAATTCCGCCACCTGGGCCCGGGCGGGTTAGTACGGATCGGTTGCGCGCTTGTCAAATCGCTTCGGCGCCGCCCAAATACGCTGTACAGCGCCGGCATGATGGCGTATCGCGAATCCGCTAAAACCCCTCGCGATCTCTCGAATTTGACCCTGGGAAATGGACGCTATGGCATCGAATCTGGACACGCTGGTCACGGTTTTCGGAGGATCGGGCTTTCTGGGGCGAAGCGTGGTCCGGGCGCTGGCCAAGCGCGATTACCGGATCCGGGTCGCGGTGCGGCGGCCGGAGCTGGCCGGGCATCTGCAGCCGCTCGGCAGGGTCGGCCAGATCCATGCCGTCCAGGCCAATCTGCGCTACCCGGCGTCGGTCGAGGCCGCCATGCGCGATTCCCATGTCGCCATCAATCTGGTCGGCATCCTGACCGAGGGCGGCGCCCAGACCTTCGACGCGGTGCAGGGCTCGGGCGCCAGTGCGGTCGCCAGGGCGGCAGGCGCGGCTGGTGCGCGCATGGTGCATGTCTCGGCGATCGGCGCCGACGAGAATTCGCCGTCGGGTTACGGCCGATCCAAGGCCGCAGGCGAAAAGGCGGTGCTGTCGGCCGTCCCCTCGGCTACCATCCTGCGGCCGTCGATCATGTTTGGCCCTGAGGATCAGTTCACCAACCGATTCGCCGCGCTGGCAACGATCTCGCCGGTGCTGCCGCTGATCGGCGGCGGCCTGACCAGGCTGCAGCCGGTCTATGTCGGCGACGTCGCCACCGCTATCGCGGATGCCGTCGACGGCAAGACCAAAGCTGGCGCGACCTACGAGCTCGGCGGCCCGGAAGTGCTGACCATGCGCGAAATCATCGAATTCATCCTGGCGACCATCGAGCGCAAGCGCATGCTGGTGTCGCTGCCGTTCGGCCTCGCCAAATTGCAGGCGCTATTCCTGCAATTCGCCCCGGGGGCGCTGAAGCTGACGCCGGATCAGGTGGAGCTGCTGCGCTCGGACAATGTGGTGTCGGACGCAGCGAAGGCCGCCGGCCTGACGCTGGAGGGCCTCGGGATCACAGCCGATTCGCTCGAAGCGATCGCGCCACAATACCTCTGGCGCTTCCGCAGGACCGGACAGTTCGCGCACCGGGGCGCGTGATTTCGGTCACTCGCGTCGTCCCCGCGAACGCGGGGACCCATACGCCGTGCCATCTCGTTTCGACAACGGTGGCAGAGACCTTCTGCTTCAATTAACGCCGGTGGTTATGGGTCCCTGCGTTCGCAGGGACGACGATAACTGCGAGTGCATTTACCTTCCCATCGCCAGCGCCATCAGCCCGAGCGTGCCGACGATGACGCGCCACCAGGCAAACAGCGTGAAGCCGTGGCGGGTGACGTAGGTGAGGAATGTCTTGACCACGATCATCGCGGTGATGAACGACACCACGAAGCCGATCGCGACGATCCCGGCGTGATCCATCGTCATCTCGCCGCGGCTCTTGTAGAGGTCGTAGACGAAGGCGCCGACCATGGTCGGGATCGCGAGGAAGAAGGAAAACTCCGCCGCCGCGCGCTTGTCGGCCCCGAGCAGCATCGCGCCGACGATGGTGGCGCCGGAGCGCGACACGCCGGGAATCATCGCCATACATTGCGCGATCCCGATCCAGAGATACATCGGCAGCGGAAACGTGGTGGCGTCATGTTGGTGCGGCTCGAATTCCAGTTGATCGATCCACAACAGGATCGCACCGCCGACGATCAGCGAGAAACACACCACCCACGGATTGAACAGGAAGGCCTTGATGTAACTGCCGGCCGCAGCCCCGATCACGGCTGCGGGCAGGAACGCCACCAGCACCCCGATCACGAATCGCCGAGCATAGGGGTCCGTGAACATGCCGAGCGCGATCCGCCACAATTTGAAAAAATAGAGCGCGACGATCGCCAGAATCGCGCCAAGCTGAATCAGGATCGCGAAACTCTTCCAGAACGGGCCTTCGCCGAGATCGAAGAACCGTTCCGCCAGCAGGAGATGTCCCGTCGAGGACACCGGAATGAATTCGGTGACGCCCTCGACGATGCCGAGAATGATCGCCCTCACTGCATCAGACATCATGCTATGGGTCCGTTATGATCGAAATGAGCCGAAAAGCCGGGTTCTTCTCGCTTATTCGCCCCCGTGCTGCAATCGCAAAAAACGCCAAAACACGGGTTGCCTCATTCCTGTGCTTAGGTAGTTTGACGATGCCGCCGCGGTTGATGGTTTCTTAAGCGCCGCGAAATTATCAAGGCCACTATGTTCACGCTGTTTCATCATCCGTTCTGTCCGCAGTCGCGCTTCGTTCGCCTGGCGCTGGGCGAATACGGCCTCGATCTGCGGCTAATCGAAGAGCGCACCTGGGAGCGCCGCGAGGCGTTTCTCGCCCTCAACCCGGCGGGAACCACGCCGGTCTTGATCGCCGAGGGCCGGCCCGCGATTCCCGGCGCCGGAATCATCGCCGAATATCTCGACGAGACTCACGGCGCCGGCATGGGCGAACGCCGGCTGATGCCGACGTCGATCGGCGAACGGATCGAAGTGCGCCGGCTGATGGCCTGGTTCAACGACAAGTTTTTCGAGGAGGCCTCCAATCCGCTGGTCACCGAGCGCATCTACAAGCGCTTCATGGACGAGCAGGACGGCGGCGGCGCGCCGGCCGCGGATGTGATCCGCGCGGCGAAGGCGAATGTACGCTATCATCTGGCCTATATCGGCTGGCTGGCGAAGACGCGGAACTACCTCGCCGGCGACCGCTTGACCTACGCGGACCTCGCCGCCGCGGCGCATCTTTCGGCGATCGATTATCTGGGCGACGTGCCATGGGTCGAGGACGACGCGGCAAAGGCGTGGTACGCGCGGGTGAAATCCAGGCCCTCGTTTCGCCCGCTGTTGAGCGAATGGCTGGCCGGCGTGCCGGCGTCACGAACCTATGTGGACCTCGACTTCTGAACACGCGCCAGAAGCTCTCTCCTTCCGACCTGAGCATTGCCCTCGCCGATGAGGCGCGCGCGCTCGGATTCGATTGCGCCGGCATCGCCGGTCCGGATGCGATCGCGCAAGCCGCGAAGCATTTCCGCGATTTCCTCGACGCCGGCGCGCATGGCGACATGGACTGGCTCGCCGCCCACCCCGAACGCCGCGCCGATCCGCGCGGGCTGTGGGCGGAGGTGCGCTCGGTGATCATGCTCGGCGTCAATTACGGGCCCGAGCAAAATCCGCTGGCGATCCTGGAACAGCGCACGCGCGGCGCGATCTCGGTCTATGCGCAGGGCGACGATTATCATGACCTGATCAAGAAACGGCTGAAGGCGCTGGCGCGATGGCTGGTTGCGACCGAGGCCTGTGAGGTCAAGGTATTCGTCGATACCGCCGCCGTGATGGAAAAGCCGCTGGCGCAGGCGGCCGGACTGGGCTGGCAGGGCAAGCACACCAACCTCGTCTCGCGCGAATTCGGCTCCTGGCTGTTCCTCGGCGCGATCTTCACCACGCTGGAGCTGCCGCGCGACGATGCCGACACCGACCATTGCGGCTCATGCCGGGCCTGTCTCGATGTCTGCCCGACGTCGGCGTTTCCCGCGCCCTACAAGCTCGATGCGCGGCGCTGCATCTCCTACCTCACCATCGAGAATAAGGACCCGATTCCACACGAATTCCGCAAAGCCATCGGCAACCGCATCTATGGCTGCGACGATTGCCTCGCCGTCTGCCCCTGGAACAAGTTCGCGCAATCCGGGCGCGAGGCCAAACTCGCCGCGCGCGAGGCGCTGCGCGCACCCGCGCTCGCCGATCTGGTGCGGCTCGACGATGCGGCGTTTCGGGCGCTATTCACGAAATCCCCGGTCAAGCGCATCGGCCGCGACCGCTTCATCCGCAATGTGCTGATCGCGATCGGCAATTCAAACGATGCGTCTCTGGCTGATGCGGCGCAAAGGCTGCTCGTCGATGCAAGCCCGCTGGTTCGGGGTGCTGCGGTATGGGCGCTGTCGCAGTTGAAGACCCGGCAGGAGTTCGATGCGCTGGCGGCGAGGGCGTTGAACGCCGAAGCGGATGAGTCCGTGCGCGAGGAGTGGCAGCGCGCCTAGAAATGTTCAGCCGCCGTGCCCCGCGAAAGCGGGGCATCCAGTATTCCAGAGCCGTCCGAAATAGATCGATATGTCACGGCGTACTGGATCGCCCGCTTTCGCGGGCGATGACACCGGGAGCAAATTCCTTCATGGTCCCGCGCCATGACAAACCAGCCCTTCTTTACCAGAGACCGCGACGCCTTCATTCCGACCCAGGCGGCCAATGGCCCATGGGATCCCAACTCGATGCACGGCCGCGTCGTAATCGGCCTGCTCGGCTTGGTGATCGAACAGCGCCACGGCTCCAACGATTTCGTGCCGGCGCGGCTGACGGTCGACATGTTCCGGCTGCCGAACATCCAGACCCCGGTCGAGGTCACGACCAGGGTGATCCGCGACGGCTTGCGCATCAGGGTGGTCGAAGCCGAGTTCATCTCCGGCGGCACCAGCATGGCGCGCGCCTCCTGCCAATTGCTGCGGCGAACCGAAAACGCGCCGGGCAATGTCTGGTCGCCGCCGAACTGGGACGCGCCGCCGCCTGCGGAGATTCCCGCGCCGATCGATCCGCGGCTCGGCATGAATGGCAAATGGACCACCCGGCCGATCGCAGGCCGCATGGGCTCGCTCGGGCCGCGCCGGCTGTGGATGAGCGAGGTGCGCGAACTCGTCGAGGGCGTGCCGATGACGCCGTTCGTTCATGTCGCCACGGGTGCCGATTTCGCCAGCCCCTTTGCCAATGCCGGCGATGAGGGCCTCGGCTACATCAACAGCGACGTCACGATCTACCTGCACCGGCTGCCGGTGACGCGATGGATCGGCTTCGAGGTGGTAAACCACCACGCCACCGACGGCGTCGCGATCGGCGAGTGCTGGCTGTACGACGAGCAGGGCCGGATCGGAACCTCGACGGTCGCCGCGCTGGCGCAGAAGAAGCCGATCGCGAAGCCGCCGCCGCGGTAATTGCCTTCGTCATTCCGGGATGGTCCGAAGGACCAGACCCGGAATCTCGAGATTCCGGGTTCGCGCTTCGCGCGCCCCGGAATGACGGCTTGCTACCCCAGATGCCGCGCCATCTCCGGCCGCGCCTTCAGCGCCGCGCCCTGCCTGGCGAATATCCGGGCGATCCGTTCCGGCGCGAAGTTGAGGTCGACGAAGGCCGGCGCGGTGTTGGCGACCTCGTGGTACTCCGCGATCTTGCCGTCGCGCAGCGTCATGATCGCCACGCCTTCGAACATCACGCGCGCGCCGTTGGCCTCCGGCAGCGTCGAGCGGTAGCTGAAGGTGTAGCGCGCATAGAGCGCGCGACCGTCACTGACCGGCGCATGCATGTCCCAGCGGAAATCGGTCGCGGTGCGGTAGAACCAGTCGTCGATCATTTCGGCGATTTTGGCGCGGCCTTTGAACGCGCCGTAAAACACATCGTGATAGACGCCGTCTTCGGTGAACAACTCCGCGAATGCCTTGCCGTTGCGCTGTTCGACGGCGTCGCAGAACGATTTGAGCATCGCTGACGTGTTCATGGCGTTTCTCCCTGGAGAAGCAGCCTACCCGATCTCCGCCACCGCCGCGAGCATCCGCGCGATGTCCTGCGGCCGCGACAGCCGGTGATCGCCGTCCTGGATCATCGTCAGCACCACGTCGTCGGCTGGCAGCCGGTGCGCCAGCGCGAAGGCATGCTGCCACGGCACGTCCGGATCCTGCGCGCCCTGCAGGATGCGAACCGGGCAGCCGACGTCGATGGCGCCGCCGAGCAAGAGATGATTGCGGCCCTCCTCGATCAGCGCACGGGCGATCGGATAGGGCTCGCCATATTCCGAAGGCCGCAGCCACACGCCCTTGCTTTCGATCTCCTGCTTCACCTCGGGCGAAAAGTTGTTCCACATCAGCGCTTCCGTGAAATCGGGCGCCGGCGCGATCAGCACCAGCCCGGCCAGCGAGGCGCGGCTTGACGGGCGCTTCGCGATCTCGCGCGCCAGCAACAGCGCCATCCAGCCGCCCATCGAGGAGCCGATCACGACCTGGGGGCCTCTGCAGAACTGCTCGAATACCGCGACGCTTTCCTCCAGCCAGCGCCCGATGGTACCGTCGACGAAGGCGCCGCCGGATTCGCCGTGACCGGAATAGTCGAACCGGACGCAGGCGCGGCCGTGCGCGGCGGCCCACGCATCCAGCGCCAGGGCCTTGGTGCCCCGCATGTCGGAGTTGAAGCCGCCGAGCCAGAACAGCCCCGGCGCCGAGCCTTCGCGGGCCCGCACCGCGATTCGGCGGCGGCCGTTACCCTCGCCGACCTCGATGAAGACCGGTTCCTGATCGGATGCGGTGGAATTGGCCATGGAATCCTACCCTCGTTGGCAATTGTTTGGGTGAGCAGACGGAATCCGTCAACAACGGACGCCAATACCGGTCTCCGGCCGCTCACGGCGCTTGCGGAACACATCCGCGCCCTCTATCTCGACCGGCGTGACCAAAATACCTCGCATTTGACGGTTTTTGCGGTCGCCGGCGCGAGTTCGCTTGCCCGCTGAGCCTTATTCCTTCAAACTATCGCCTTCGTTCACAACCTTGGAGAGATACCCATTCGCCGTCCCAACAGAGCCCCGCCCGCCGCAACCAAAGACGGGCCGCGCACCAATGATGAAATCCGCAATGCACAGGTTCAGCTGATCGATCAGAACGGCACGAACCACGGCACCGTCGAGACAGTGGCCGCCATCAAGATGGCGCTCGAAGCAGGCATGGACCTCGTCGAGATTTCGCCGAACACCAATCCTCCCGTTTGCAAGATCATGGATTACGGGAAGTTCAAATATTCCGCCCAGAAGAAGGCCGCCGAAGCCCGCAAGAAGCAGAAGATCGTCGAGATCAAGGAGATCAAGCTCCGGCCGATGATCGACGACCACGACTACGACGTGAAGATGCGCGCGATGCAGCGGTTCTTCGAGGAAGGCGACAAGGTCAAGATTACTTTGCGCTATCGCGGCCGCGAAATGGCGCACCAGGAAATCGGCACCAAGCTGCTGGACAAGGTCAAGGCCGACGTCGCCGAATTCGCCAAGGTCGAGCAGGACGCGCGCTTCGAGGGACGCCAGGTCGTGATGGTTCTGGCACCGCGCTGATCTAGCACCGTCGTCCCCGCGCAAGCGGGGACCCATAACCACCGAAGTTCCTTGACGGAAAAGGCGTCTCCCATCCTACCCGGATGAGAGGCCGCAGAGTATGGGCCCCCTGCTTTCGCAGGGACGACGTCAGTGAGAGTTAGCTCCGCATCGCCTGCCAGACGCCGCTGCAACGGTCGCCGGTAATCAGCCCGCTCCAGCGGCCGGCGCCCGCATTGCCGGCGAGCCGGCCGCGGCCGTTCGCCCATGAGGCGCCGACCTGGATTCGGACGGCAACGCTGCCATTGCGGCTGATACCGCCGGTGACTTTGCCGCCGCCGGCCGACGAAACCTGCGTGCCGTAGACGTTGAACGGCACGGTGTTGGTGGCATGGCAGTTGCCGGCCTGGGGGGTGAACGTGACATTCCAGGTGCCATCGAAGGTTCCCGGCCTGGCAACCCTGGCCCGAGCGGCGGCGTCGGCAGTGTCAGGCGCAGCGGCCGCGGCGACAACGGCAGCGGCAAATATCCATCGGAGGGCACGGGAGGGGTTGAAATGGGCGAAAAGGGCAACGGCGCGGGCTGAAATCGTCATTTTTTCCCTGTTTTTTGGCTGCGGCGGCAATGGCGTCAGGTCATACGTCGGGAATCCCGGTTTTCGCGGTTCATCGTTGCCAATCTCGCTTGGCTCTGCCATAAGCGCAACCTTCATCGCCCGGCTGATCAAGGGCTGCCGTGTCGATGTCCGTGCGGGTTATTTCATTTCAGAAATAACCAAGCACTTTCAACGCTCTAACGAGCATTTTTAGCCGCGAAAGCGCCCCTCTGGGCGCGTTTTTCCTGCGGCAACAGGAGAGCCAAATGCCCAAGCTGAAGACCAAGTCAGGCGCCAAAAAGCGCTTCAAGGTGACTGCCACCGGCAAAGTGATGCACGCCCAGCGCGGCAAGCGCCACGGCATGATCAAGCGGACGAAGAAACAGATTCGTCAGCTCCGCGGCACCCGCGTGCTGTTCAAGACCGACGGCGACAACATCAAGAAATATTTCTTGCCGAACGCCTGATCGCGTTCCCCGCCGCCATCACAGCCGAGCCGCGTCCGCGCGGCGACCCGTCACCCATTTCCATATGAAGGAGACCCGTCATGTCTCGCGTCAAACGCGGTGTGACCTCTCACGCCAAGCACAAGAAAGTCTACAAGGCCGCCAAGGGTTTTTACGGCCGCCGCAAGAACACCATCCGCGCCGCCAAGGCCGCGGTCGAGAAGGCCGGGCAATATGCCTTCCGCGACCGCAAGCGCAAGAAGCGCACCTTCCGCGCGCTGTGGATCCAGCGTCTCAATGCCGCGGTGCGTCCGTTCGGCATGACCTACAGCGTCTTCATCAACGGCCTTTCGAAGTCGGGCATTACGGTGGACCGCAAGGTGCTGTCGGATCTCGCCATCAACGAGCCGGCGGCGTTCCAGGCGATCGCCGAAAAGGCCAAGGCCGCGCTGGCGGCGTAAGCCGCCGCTCTCTCGGTTCTTTTGCGAAGCTTTTGAGGTCGTCATGGCCGGGTTAAAGGTGCGAAGCACGTCTTCGCACTGGATGTCCCGGCCATCCACGCCTTCCTTCTCGCGAACGCTGTAACACGTAGATGCCCGGGACAAGCCCGGGCATGACGGGCTAGGAGCATCGGCTTAGCATCCTAGTCAAAAGGGATCGCTATGACCGACCTTGCTCACCTCGAATCTCAAATCCTCAGCCAGATCGCCGCCGCCGGCGACGAAGCAGCGCTCGAGGCCGTGCGCGTCGCGGCGCTCGGCAAGAAGGGCTCGATCTCGGCGCTGTTGTCGACGCTCGGCAAGATGTCGCCGGACGAACGCAAGACGCAAGGTGCGGCGATCAACCTCGCCAAGGACACCGTCACGCAGGCGCTCGCGGCGCGGCGCGACATTCTGAAATCCGCCGCGCTCGACGCGAGGCTGGCGTCCGAGACCATCGACGTCACGCTGCCGCTGCGCGACGCGCCGGCCGAGCAAGGCCGGATTCATCCGCTCAGCCAAGTCTTCGAGGAGGTCAACACGATCTTCGCCGACATGGGTTTTGCCGTTGCCGAAGGCCCCGACATCGAGACCGACGACTACAATTTCACAAGACTGAATTTCCCCGAAGGCCATCCGGCGCGGGAAATGCACGACACCTTCTTCTTCAATCCGAAAGAAGACCCCGGGTCGGCGCCCGGGGCAGGCGGCTCGCGCATGCTGTTGCGCACCCACACCTCGCCGGCGCAGGTGCGCACCATGCTGAGCCAGAAGCCGCCGATCCGCGTCATCTGTCCGGGCCGCACCTATCGCATCGACTCCGACGCCACCCACACGCCGCAGTTCCACCAGGTCGAGGGCCTCGTCATCGACAAGGGTTCGCATCTCGGCCACCTCAAATGGATCCTGCACGAATTCTGCCGGGCGTTCTTCGAGGTCGATCACATCAACATGCGGTTCCGGCCCTCGTTCTTTCCCTTCACCGAACCGTCGCTCGAAGTCGATATCCAGTGCCGCCGCGACAAGGGTGAAATCCGCTTCGGCGAGGGCGAGGACTGGCTGGAGATCCTGGGCTGCGGCATGGTGCATCCGAACGTGCTGCGCGCCTGCGGCATCGATCCCGACGTCTATCAGGGCTTCGCCTGGGGCATGGGCATCGACCGTATCGCGATGCTGAAATACGGCATGTCCGACCTGCGGCAATTGTTCGAGAGCGATGTGCGCTGGCTCTCTCATTACGGCTTCAAGCCGCTCGATGTCCCGACCCTGGCGGGAGGATTGAGTTCGTGAGCCTGAGCGCCGTCCCCGAAAAATATCGGGCCTTGCGTTCCTTCGCGTTCGGCGACAGCCCGCGGCTGGCCGACGAGCTGCTCGAGCTCGTGATCAAGGGGGTCAGGACTGCGACCTGCAGCACCGAGGATGAGCCCAACACTTCGACGCCGGGCGAACGCTGGATCGTGCTTGACGGCCAGGGCACGCCGCGATGCGTGATCGAATCGACCGAGGTCACCTACCGCCGCTTTGGCGAAGTGGATGCGGCTTTTGCCCATGACGAGGGCGAAGGCGACCGCAGCCTCGCCTACTGGCGGCAGGCACACCGCAATTACTTCGGACGCCAGGGAAAGTTCAGCGAAGACATGATGCTGATGTGCGAGCGTTTTCGCCTGGTTGAGATTTACGACGAGGTCAGTCCGTCATCTGCACGGCAAGCACTCTCCGTTCCCTCCCCCCTTGTGGGGGAGGGTCAGGGAGGGGGGTAGCCGCGAATGCCGCACGCAGTCGTCAGCGAGCGCCAGCGTGGCCGGGCGAAGCAGCTCCGCCAGACGATGACGCGTGCCGAGACTCTGCTGTGGCGTTACGTGAAAGCCAATCGAATCGATGGTCTCGGCTTTCGCCGGCAGGTCCCGATCCGAAACTACATCGCCGACTTCGTCTGTCTTTCGGTCAAATTGATCGTCGAACTCGACGGGGAACCGCACGATTTCGAAGAGCGGCAGAAGGCTGATCAAACTCGCGACGCCTTTTTCGTGTCGGAAGGGTTTCAGGTTCTGCGCTTCACCAACGAAGAGGTGATGTCGAATCTGGAGGGCGTTGTGGAAACTATCCGGCAAACGGCGGCTTCCCGCGCAGGCGGCTCACCCCCCTCCCCGACCCTCCCCCACAAGGGGGGAGGGAGCGGTAAGGACGCCGCAAGCATCACAAAGAACACCAGCAAGATCCGAGGCTCACGGCCATGAAATTCACGCTCTCCTGGCTGAAGGAACATCTCGACACCGACGAGCCGATGGAAAAGCTCGCCGACAAGCTCACCATGATCGGGCTCGAGGTCGAGAACATCGAGGACAAGGCGAAGGCGCTGGCGCCGTTCACCATCGCGCGGGTGATTTCCGCCGAGCAGCATCCCAATGCCGACCGCTTGAGGGTGTGCATGGTCGACACCGGCAATGGGGCGGCCCCGGTGCAGGTGGTCTGCGGCGCGCCGAACGCGCGCGCCGGTCTCGTCAGCGTGTTCTCGGCGCCCGGCACCTTCATTCCCGGCAAGAACATCACGCTCGGCGTCGGCACCATCAGAGGCGTCGAGAGCCGCGGCATGCTGTGCTCGGCGGCGGAGCTGCAGATCTCCGAGGATCACGACGGCATCATGGAGCTGCCGGCCGATGCGCCCATCGGTGCCGGTTACGCGCAATGGGCCGGGCTCGGCGATCCCGTGCTGGAAATCAACCTGACGCCGAACCGGCAGGATTGCGCCGGGGTGCACGGCATCGCCCGCGATCTCTCGGCCGCCGACATGGGCCGATTCAAGGATCCCGCCATCAAACCGATCAAGGGCGAGTTCCCCTGCCCGGTGAAGGTGACGGTCGAGGACGCCGGCCTTTGTCCGGGGTTCGCGCTGCGGCTGGTGCGTGGTGTCAAGAATGGGCCATCGCCGGAATGGCTGCAAAAGCGCCTGACCTCGATCGGCTTGCGGCCGATCAACGCGCTGGTCGACATCACCAATTTCATGACCTACGACCGCGCCCGTCCCTTGCACGTGTTCGACGCCGCCAAGGTGAAGGGCAATCTCGTCGTGCGCCGCGCCCGCGACGGCGAGACGCTGCTGGCGCTGGACGGCCGCACCTACACGCTCGACAGCGGCATCTGCGTCATCTCCGACGATCACGGCGTCGAATCGCTCGCCGGCATCATGGGCGGCGAAGCCTCGGGCTGTGACGCGAACACCACCGACGTGCTGATCGAATCTGCGCTGTGGAACGAGATCAACATCGCCCAGACCGGCCGCAAGCTCGGCATCAATTCGGATGCGCGCTATCGCTTCGAGCGCGGCGTCGATCCGGCCTTCATGGTGCCGGGGCTCGAACTCGCGACCAAACTGGTGATGGAGATGTGCGGCGGCACGCCGTCGGAGAACGTCATCATCGGCAAAGCCTTCGGCGACGACCGCGTGATCGATTTTCCGCTCACCGAAGTGAAGCGGCTTGCCGGGATCGACGTGCCGCTGCCGGAGATGAAACGCATCCTCGGCCATCTCGGCTTCATGATGGCCGGGTCCGGCCCGGTGGTGAAGGTCGCGGTGCCGTCCTGGCGCTCCGACGTGCACGGCAAGGCCGACATCGTCGAGGAAATCGTGCGCATCGTCGGCGTCGACAAGGTGCCAATGACGCCGTTCGAGCGCGGCGACGCGGCCCGCAAGCCGATCCTCACCGCGATTCAAACCCGCACCCGCCGCGCCAAGCGCGCGCTCGCCGCGCGCGGCATGGTGGAAGCGGTAACGTGGTCGTTCATCTCGAAGCCGCATGCCGAATTGTTCGGCGGCGGCGGAGCCGATCTCGCGCTCGCCAACCCCATTGCGTCAGATCTGTCCGACATGCGGCCGAGCCTGCTGCCGGGCCTGGTTGCGGCGGCGCAGGCCAATGCGGATCGCGGCTTTCCCGACGTGGCATTGTTCGAGGTCGGACAGGTATTCCGGAGCGACAGGCCCGAAGGCCAACTGGTCGCAGCATCCGGCGTGCGCCACGGCTTTGCGTCGTCGAAAGGCATGGGACGGCACTGGTCCGGCTCGGCAACGGCCGACGCGTTAGATGCCAAGGCCGATGCCTTTGCCGTGCTGGCGGCGGCCGGCGCGCCGATGCAGGCGCTGCAAATCGTGCCCGGCGGCGCGAGCTGGCTGCATCCCGGACGTTCCGGCACCATCCAGATCGGCCCGCAAAACGTGCTCGGCTATTTCGGCGAATTGCATCCGCGCACGCTGGAAGCACTCGGCGCCGACGGCCCCATGATTGCATTCGAGGTGATCCTCGACCGCATTCCGGATGCCAAGCAGCGGCCGACCCGCGCCAAGCCGGTGCTCGAGCTCTCGGCGTTCCAGCCGGTATCGCGCGACTTCGCCTTCATCGTCGATCGCAGCGTCAAATCGGGCGATATGATTCGTGCGGCGCAGGGCGTCGACAAGAAGCTGATCACGGGCGTTACCGTGTTCGACGTCTACGAGGGCAAGGGCATCGACGACGGCAAGAAGTCCGTCGCAATCGCGGTGACCATCCAGCCGCGCGAAAAGACCCTGACCGACCAGGAGATCGACGCGGTGGCTGCGAAGATCGTGGCCGAGGTGACCAGGAAGACCGGCGGCACGTTGCGCGGATGAGCCTCATCGGCCTCATCCCGTCCGACGTCAGCCTCAATGCCGCGATCGCGATCTGCGCGATCGCCTTCGTATCGGGAACCGCGCGCGGCTTTTCCGGGTTCGGCTCGGCACTGATCTTCATGCCGCTGGCGAGCAGCATGGCGGCGCCGCAGCTGGTCGCGGCGGTGCTGCTCATCATCGATTTCATCGCGGCGTTACCCTTGATCCCGAATGCGTGGAAGCAGGCCGACCGCAAGGCAACCGCGGTCATGGTATCCGGCGCGCTGATCGGCGTGCCGGTCGGGACTTACTTCCTCACCCGGCTCGATCCGGAGACGACGCGCTGGATCATCTCCGCCTTCGTATTCGCGCTGCTGTTGCTGTTATTGTCGGGCTGGCGCTATCGGGGCGAGGACCACCCCACGCTTTCCATCGGCATCGGCGGATTGTCGGGCTTTTGCAGCGGGCTGGCCCAGACCGGCGGGCCGCCGATCGTGGGCTACTGGCTCGGCCGGCCGATCGCTTCGGTGATCGCGCGCGCCAACATCCTGTTGTTTTTCGGCGCGTCCGATTTCTTTTCCGCGGTGAGCTATGCCGCGACCGGGCTTATCTCATCCGACGCGATCCGGTTTTCGCTGCTGGTCGGCCCGGTCTACGCCGTCGGCGTCCTGATCGGCGCCCAGCTGTTCGGCCGCGCCAGCGAAACCCTGTTCCGCGCCATCTGCTACGCGTTGATCGCCGCCGCCGTCATCCTCGGCCTGCCGGCACTGGATGGCGTGCTGCGGTAGAGTCCCCTCTATCGTCGTCCCCCGCGAACGCGGGGGACCCATACTCCGCGGCGGTGATGATTTCGAAAGGTATCCAACGCCGCATTTTCATCGATAAGTCACGGCGTATGGGTCACGGCTCAGCGCTCGCGGAGCCTGTCATCGGGCCGGCCGAAGGCCGGACCCGTTGGCTCGCTTGGCCGGGACGACGGCGTTTTACTCCATCACCAGATCGCAATAGGCATAGCCATCGCGCTCGACGCGCTCGCCGGTCGTAACCGCGAGCCGCTGCGAAAACATCGGCCCCGCCACCACGCAGGTATGAAACTCGCCGTTCTCGCCGCAGGGGTCGACACCGTCAGGCAAGCCCGCCAGCAATTGCGCATCGAATTTGCGTCCGGCAAATTCGGCCGGCAGCTTCTTCAGATCGACGGTGGCGAGATAGGCTTCCAGCCCGCTCGCGATCATCGCCTGCGCCAGCGCTGGTGTCGGCCTTTGCCACAGCGGAAACACCGGCGTGATGCCGGTGCCGGCAAGCTTCTGCTCGCGATAGGCCTTGATGTCTTCCAGAAAAAGATCGCCGAAGATCATGTGAGTGACGCCGTCCGCGACCGCTTTGGCGACGGCCTCGCCCATGCGCGCTTCGTAGACTTCGTTCGGGCAAGGATAGGGGATCGGCACGATGGTTTGCGGCAGGCCCGCCGCCTCACACTGCGCGCGCAGGATTTCCTGCCGCACGCCGTGGATCGACACCCGGGCGAACGTCTCGGTCACCGTGGTCAATGCGCCGACGACGTCGAATTCGCCCGAGCGCCTGATTTCATGCAGCGCGAACGCGCTGTCCTTGCCGCTCGACCACGAGATCAGCGCCTTCGGCCGCGATTGCGTCAACGGACCGGCGTTCCCGGGAGCGCCTTCGGTGTTCATGGCCAATTTCAACGGACTGGCGCTCCCGGTACCGGCGCGGCACGCCGCCGCTGTTTCGGCGCTCGCGTTGCCGCCGTCGGCTCATCCTTGAGCGCGCCGATCCGGCGGAGCGCTGCTTCCGCCGCGCGCTCGCCGCTTTCCCAGGCGCCGTCGACCGTTCCCCATTGGGTTTCATGGGTCGCCTCGCCCGCCAGAAACATGCAGCCGATCGGCTCGGTCAAAATCTTTCGCGATCCCTGTGCGCCCGGCGCGGCGACCGACATCGCGCCGAGCGCGAACGGCGCGGCGTTCCAGCGGGTTGCGCTCGACTTTTTGACTGCAGAAGCGATCTCGCTGCCGAACAGTTTGGTGAGCCATTCCACCGCGAAGGCCTCCATGGCCGGCGCGCCCTGGGCCGAAAGATCGCGGCCGAAGGAGCCGGCGACATCGATGGAGCACAGCGACGATCCGCCCATATTGGCAAACAGCAGCGCCGTCCGCGTCGAATTGCTCTGCTCGATGACGATGTCGTCGCGCGCCAGCCCGAGCGGATTGCCGGAAAGCTGCAGCGCGATGTGATCGAAGCTGCCGAGGCTCAGCCTGACCGCAGCATCGAGATGACGCTTCGGAAGTTCCGGCGTGAACTTGATACCGCCCGCCGTGAGCACGTTGCTCGACACCGTGATGACAGCGGCGCGGGCGACAATCTTGCCTGACGGCATCTCCACCGTGACATCGCGGTTGCTCCAGCTGACGCGGCTTGCGGGCGTCGACAGCGAAACCGGCACCTGCTCGCCAAGCTTCGCGATCAAGGCCCCCAGCCCCTGGCGGCAGGCGATCGGCGCGTTGTTGCGGTCCGGCGCCCGGGCCTTGTCGAGCGCCGAGACGTCCTTGAGGTCCTTGCCCGTGGCATTGGCGCCGAGCACGAATTCCGTCGTCCCCGCCCAGTCGCCGAGTTCCCTGGGCAGCACCGACGCACAGGACACATCGGCCTTGCCGCGCGAGGCGTCGTCGATGGCGCGGTTGGCGCGCACCAGCGCCGCGAGAAGTTCCTCCGTCTCTCCGGCCCGGGCGTTGCGGCGGCCGATCCGGATTTTCTGGCCGATCGGCGCATTAGCGATGTCGAGCCCCGCGGCGCGCGCGAGCTTGACGATCGGGTTGGTCTCGGGATTGTGCAGCCACCGCGCGCCGCGATCGAACGGCACGCCGAATGTCGCGGTATCGGTCAGACAGCGGCCACCGATCTGGCCGGACGCCTCCACCACGACTACTTTGCGGTTCGCAGCCTGGATGCGCCGCGCCGCGGATATGCCGGCAGCGCCCGCCCCGATCACCACAATGTCGGCATCGCGCGGCATCGGCGCGGCCCGGGCGGGCGCGCCGAGAGCCGGCGCCGCCGCAAGGGCTGCGGACGCCGACAGGAAATCCCGGCGCGTCATTGTCATGTCATGGTTTCCGGAACTTTGAAGAACGAGAGAACATCCGGCGAACCTTGCCGTATCTCTCCGGGGTCAGCAACTGTCATGGTGAATCAATCATGATTGATCACGCCAATCCATGAACTAAATTGCAACGGCTTTCGACCATGATAAGGAAACACAAAAAGCGGTCAGAAAGGCCGCTGGGGGGAACTAGCATGGGTGTCGTGCTCGATACCGTCGGCAAGCTGATCGCGAGTTACCTCCAGAAGGAGGTGCCGGGCTATGAGCCGTTCACGCCGAGCGACCCGGAACATCTGCGCGGCATCATGGAGCCCGGCGACGTCATGCTGGTCGAGGGCAACAACCGCGTTTCCGGCATCATCAAATACCTGACGCAGTCCACCTGGTCCCATGCCGCGCTCTTTGTCGGTCCGGTCGACGGCGCCTCCGAGCCCGACGGCGAGCCGCATGTGTTGATCGAGGCCAATATCGGCGAGGGCGTGACCTCGGCGCCGCTGTCGAAATATTTTCCGTATCATACGCGGCTGTGCCGGCCGGTCGGACTGTCCTACGAAGACCGCACCACCGTGTGCCGCTACGCCATCAACCGGATCGGCTTCGGCTACGACACCAAGAACATCCTCGATCTGATGCGCTATCTGATCCCGCTGCCGATACCGCAGCGCTGGCGGCGGCGCATGATCGCGTTCGGCTCGGGCGATCCCACCAAGATCATCTGCTCGGCGCTGATCGCGCAGGCGTTCGACGCCGTGCGCTATCCGATCCTGCCCAAGATCACGCGCGCCGGCTCGAGGCAGGCGCGGCGCGAAATCCTGCACATCCGCGATTCATCGCTCTACATGCCCCGCGATTTCGACATCTCGCCCTATTTCGAAGTCGTCAAGCCCACCATCGTGCAGGGCTTCGACTACACCGCCCTGCACTGGGCCGACAAGCAGAAGCCGCTCCAGGAGGTAGCGGGCGAATTCGGGGTGTTTCCAGAAACGATCCAATCGCCGCCGCTTGTTCCTGAAGCGATTGACCAGGAGGCGCCGCTTCCGGTTGCGAATACGGAAGTAATGCCGACTGCCGGCGAAACCACACTGGTCGAGCGTGTCACCGTCGCCGAGCATTACATGGTCGTCGAATACGTCGCCGAACGCCGCGCCCGGCCGCGCGAGCGGGTGCTCGCCGCCTAGGACGACGCTCTATTTCGACGCCGAGGGCTGCGCAAGCGAGAGCGGCGAGTTGGCCGTCGGTATCTCGTCGCCCCATCCGTGCTCCTTCGCCGAAGACCAGTCACGTCCAACCAGGTTGTGGATGTTGCCGTGGTCGGGAAGGCGGACGCTCGTCGATGAGCCGAAGGCCTGATCGGTGTTGCGCTGCACCATCCGATCGAGAACCAGCATCGAACCGATGGCGAGAACGATCGCCGACACTGCTGACACGAGGAAAACGCGCATGGCAATTCCTCCCCTCAACATTTCATTTGGTTGATCAAACTATGCCGGCCTCCAATGCGAGGCTTGATCTGGGTCAAGACAGCCATACCTGAGCGAACGAACTGCCGCTCGCCCATGCAATGGTCGGCCGAAGCCGCAAGGTTCATCCTTTGGCGCGGAACGTTGACGTGGGTCAAATCCCGGTTGTCGTCCTGAGCCATATTTTTTGGTTACGCTTTCGCCATGAAAGGCAGGAGATAGACCATGAAGCGCTTGATGATGGCGACCGCAGTCGCGGCACTTACGGTTCCGGCCTGGGCGCAAGCCCCTGCCCCAGCCGAACACGATTCACATCACCCGTCGGACAGCGCTAAATCTGCGCCTGCTCCGGCAAACCCGCCGCCGGCAGCCAGCCAGCCGAGCCCGAGCGCGCCACAAGGCGGCATGGGCGGAATGGGTGGAATGGGCGGGATGCCGATGATGGACATGATGAAGGGCATGATGGGCAATATGCCCATGATGAACATGATGAACATGATGGAAACGATGCAGGCGGCGAAGATGATGGGCCCCGGCATGGGCGGCATGGCCACCATCGATCGCATTGAAGGTCGCATCGCTTTTCTGCGCGCCGAACTCAAGATCACCGATGCGCAAGTTGGCGCCTGGAACACCTTTGCGGAAGCGCTGCGCGCAAATGCAAAGAAGCTCGGCGAGCTTCGCGCATCGATGATGGGCCAGCCGGGTGATGCGCAACAGCAGGCTCCGACCATGGCAGACCGTCTTGACCGCCAGGAGCAATGGCTTCTCGCGCGGCTCGAAGGTACCCGGGCGATGAAAGCTGCCTTCAGCCAACTGAACGAAGCGCTGTCGGATGATCAAAGGAAAGCCGCCAATGATCTCCTCGCCCCCCATATGGGCATGGGAATGATGGCGATGATGGGCTCGCAGATGCAACCGGGCCAGATGGGGCCAGGGAGAATGCAGCCGGGGAAGATGGGACCGGGAAAAATGCAGCCAGGTCAGATGCAACCACCCGGCACAGGAAACCAATAGGCGCGCGGCACAATCCGTGGACAACAGGAGCTATCGATGTCGGTGCACGAACATTCGGATAGCCAAAATGAAAGGCCACAAGGCAACTTTCTGACCTCGCGCGCAGCGCTGGTGTTCATCGGATTTTCCATCATCGCCGGCGCGCTGCTGTTCACCGAACATCGCGCCCATGTTCTCGGTGTGCTCCTCTGGCTCCCGCTGCTCGCTTGTCCTCTCATGCATCTGTTCATGCATCACGGGCATGGCGGCCACGGAAGTCACGGTCGTCGAACTGACGAAAGGAAGGCGCCATGAGCGAGTCATCGGCCTATGGCCTCTGGGGCCTCGTGCTCGTCAATTCGGTCGTTTTCATCCTGTTCGCCTACAGCTTCTTCAAGCCGCAGACGACCCGCGACTGGCGATCGTTCGGCGCGTTCAGCGCGTTTCTGGTTGCGCTGTTTGCGGAAATGTACGGATTTCCGCTGACGATCTATTTTCTCTCCGGGTGGCTGCAAAGCAACTATCCCAACGTCGACTGGTTTTCCCACGACGCCGGCCATCTCCTTGAGATGATGTTCGGCTGGAAGACCAATCCGCATGCCGGGCCGTTCCATATTCTCAGCTTCGTGTTCATCGCCGCGGGTTTCCTCCTGATTTCCATCGCCTGGAAGACCCTCTACGATGCCCAGCAACGCGGCAGCTTGGCGACCACAGGGGCCTACGCCTACGTGCGCCATCCGCAATATGTCGGCTTCATTCTCGTGATGTTCGGCTTTCTTCTGCAGTGGCCCACGCTCCTTACGCTCGTGATGTTTCCCGTGCTCGCCGTGATGTACGTCAAGCTGGCGCGGAATGAGGAGCGCGAGGCGCTCGCAACCTTCGGCGACGATTACCGGAGATACATGGCCGATGTGCCGGGATTTATTCCGCGCCTGTCGCGCCTGTTCGGCGGCGCGACACAGAAGAAGTATGGCAATGGCTAAGGTGATGGCGCTCGCCAATCCGGCCATTCAGCGAGTGTGAAAAGGAAACGGGTCAGCGACGATCTCACGCTTGTTTGACGCCCGATCTGGGTCGAGCAACGCCGATCGGATCGTAGAGGGTCAGATTTTAGCTGTTTGAAATTTGGAACCCAGCCGTCCGCAAAGATGGACTTTCAATTGGGGAGACAAGCGATGCGTAATTCCCAGCTATCAAAGCGACTTCGTGCCGTTGCCTTCGCAACACTGTGTGCATTTGTCATTCCGTGGAATGGTTTCGCATCTGCCGAGGATTCGTTGTCCAAGACAGCTGAAGGATTATCCGTTTACATCGGCATAATCCCTGCCGAGATCGTGAAGGGACATTTGCCGGGACACCCGGAGAAGACGATGCATGGCGGCGCGCCAACGAGTGGTCGCGCGTCCCATCTGGTAGCCGCGATTTTCGACGCCGCCTCCGGCGCAAGGGTATCGGATGCGACCGTGACCGCCCAGATTTCCGGGCTCGGATTATCCGGAACCAGGAAGACGCTCGACGCCATGGAGATTGCGAACACCGTCAGTTACGGCGGCTATTTCAACCTGCCGGGCCGCGACCTCTATACGGTCAGATTGACGATCCAGCGTCCTGGCCAACCGAAGCCGGCGAGTCTGGAGTTCAAATATGACCGTCGCCGATAGCCCATCGAATTGGAGTTTTCCACGCTGTCATCTTGACCAACCCTAGCCCGCCGATGCGGACGGACAATTCCCTATGTCGGAGACGGTCTTTACAGCGCGTGCTCTCACCAAAACCTACACCTCGGGAGAAGTGCAGGTTCATGCGTTGCGCGGCCTCGACCTCGACGTTTCGGCCGGGGAAGTCGTGGTCCTGCTGGGGCCATCCGGCAGCGGCAAGTCCACGCTTCTGAACATCATGGGCGGGCTGGACCACGCCACCAGCGGCCGGCTTTTTTTCAGGGAAACTGAACTGACGGCCCTGAACGATCGAGAGCTGACAGCCTATCGCAGGCGGCACGTTGGATTCGTCTTCCAGTTCTACAATCTGATCCCCAGCCTGACGGCCTACGAGAATGTGGCTGTCGTCACCGAGATTGCCGAGCGGCCGATGAAACCCGACGAGGCGCTGGCGCTGGTCGGGCTCGAAGGGCGCATGGATCATTTTCCCGCCCAGCTTTCGGGCGGCGAGCAGCAGCGGGTCGCCATCGCCCGCGCCATCGCAAAGCGGCCTGAAGTCCTGCTCTGCGATGAGCCGACCGGCGCGCTGGATTCCAAGACCGGCATTCGCGTGATCGAGGCGCTCCTGAGCATCAATGCACAACTCGGCACGACCACGATGATCATTACGCATAACGCCAGCATCCAGGATGTTGCGGACCGCGTCCTGTTCTTCGCCGATGGCCGGATTTCAGGAGTGCACAAGAATGAAACACGCCGAGCTTCCGCCGAGTTGACCTGGTGACCTGATGCCCGTTCTCGACATCAAGTTGTTGCGCGACCTCAGAAGGCTCTGGGCCCAGGCCCTGGCCATATCGCTGGTGATTGCCGGCGCCGTCGCCACCCTCGTGCTTGCCGTGGGATCTCACCGGTCTCTCGATCAGACCCGTGCCGCCTACTACGAACGCTTTGGATTTGCCGACGTCTTTGCTGTGGTGCGGCGCGCGCCGAAGACGATGGTCAGCCAGATCGCCGGGATTCCCGGTGTCGCCGCGGTCGACGCCCGGATCGCCAGGCTTGCCATGCTCGACATTCCGAATTTTCGCGAGCCGGCAACCGGCCAGTTTATTTCATTGCCCGACATTGGCGAGCCCGCGCTCGACCGGCTCTATCTGCGGGTCGGCCGAATGCCTGAGCCCGGGTCTTCCGCGGAGGTCGTGGTCAATGAAAACTTCGCCAATGCCCATGGGTTCGTGCCTGGCGCGCGATTTTCAGCGCTGTTGAACGGCCGCAAGCGCGAGCTTGTCATCGTTGGAATCGTACTCTCGCCGGAGTTCATCTACACGATAGGCCCCGGCGACATCATGCCGGACGATCGCCGCTTCGGCGTCATCTGGATGTCCGAAAAGACGCTCGCCAGCGCCTACGATCTGGATGGCGCCTTTTCCTCGGTCAATCTCAAATTGCTGCGGGACGCCTCGGAACGCGACGTAATCCAGCGACTTGATGCCTTGCTCGACCGCTACGGCGGGCGGGCGGCGTACGGCCGGAAGGATCAGACGTCGCATGCGTGGCTCGACCACGAACTCGATATGCTCAACAACATGAGCCGTACGCTGCCGCCGATCTTTCTCCTGGTCGCCGCCTTCCTGATCAATCTGACGCTGAGCCGCATGGTTGCGCTCGAGCGTGAACAGATCGGTCTTCTAAAAGCGCTGGGATATGGCAATCCCACAATCGCCCTCCACTACGTCAAATTCGTAATCGTATTGGCCACAATCGGCATCGGCATCGGCAGTGCCGCAGGGACTTGGCTGGGCATCTATATCACCCGGCTGTTTGGCGACTTCTTCCACTTTCCGTTTCTTATCTTCATCAAGAGCCCCGATCTCTATGCCGTCGCGGCAGCGCTGAGCCTGGCTGCTGCCGTCATCGGAGCACTTCATGCGCTGCGGGATGTTGTGGCCCTGCCGCCCGCGGTCGCGATGCAGCCGCCTTCCCCTCCGGGTTATCGCCGCCTTCTTCCGGCCTGGCTTTCCACGCGCGGCGTTGTTTCGCAGCCCACGGTGATGATGCTGCGCAACATCACGCATCACCCGGTTCGGGCCGGGTTCACGACGCTCGGGATGGCTCTCGCCACAGGCATTCTCATTGTTTCGCTCTTCACCCGGGACACGATGGAGCAGTTGATCGAGGTGACCTACTTCATGGCGGACCGGCAGGATGCGACTGTCAGTTTTATCGAGAAGCGATCCCGGGACGTCGCCATGCAAATGGCCCGCCTTCCCGGCGTCCTGGCGGTTGAACCTTACCGGGAAGTAGCCGCCCGTATTCGGCATGGGAACATCGAGCGGCGGGTGATGATTGCCGGCCGGCCGCCCGATGCCGACCTCAGCCGGGTCATTGACGCCAGCCTGCGCCCCGTCGCCATGCCGGAAGCGGGCTTGGCGATATCGACCATGCTCGGACAGATTCTCGGGGTAAAGGCGGGGGATTTCGTCGAAGTGGACCTGCTGGAGGGGCAACGCCGGACCGTCACGCTGCCTGTTGCAGCAGAGATCGAGGACTATTTCGGTCTGCGGGCCATGATGGATGCCAACGCCCTATCCCGAGTGATGCGTGAAGGGGCAACTATCAACGGCGTCAATCTGAGCGTTGACGCAAGCCGGCTCGACGAGCTGTACGACGCGATCAAGGGCATGCCCACCGTCAGCGGCATGGCACTGCAGCGCGTTTCCCTGATCAATTTCCGGAAGGACGTGGCTTTGCTCATCACCACGATGGCCAGCATTTACACCAGCCTTGCCGCCATCATCGCCTTCGGGATGGTTTACAACAGCGCGCGTATTTCGCTCTCCGAGCGGGCCCGGGAATTGGCAAGCCTGCGGGTGTTCGGCTTCAGCGAGGGCGAGGTGCTGCGGATCCTGCTGCTCGAACTTGCGGTCCTCTGCCTGGCGGCACAGCCGCTCGGATGGATCATCGGCTACAACCTTGCCTGGGTTATGAAGACAAACCTCGCCGGCGAGCTGATGCGCGTTCGCCTGGTCGTCGAACCCTCCACCTACGTTTTTGCCAGTGCGATCGTTCTCACGGCGGCAGTTCTTTCCGCACTTGTCGTACGCGAGCGCGTCAACAGGCTGGATCTCGTCGCCGTCCTCAAAACCAGAGACTGACAATGCGCGTAAACTGGCTGAAACGAACAGCGTGGATTCTCGGTCTGGCCCTGATGCTGGGCGGCCTTGTTTGGTTCGGATGGCCGCGGCCCGTTGCCGTTGATCTCGCCGCGGTGACCAGAGGCAGACTGGCAGTCACAGTCGATGACGAGGGCAAGACCCGCGTGCGGCACATCTACACCGTTTCGGCGCCCATCGCCGGAAAGGTCTTGAGAATTTCCCTTCCCTCTGGGGATCGCGGCATCTCCCGGCATGTTGGCGATGTCGTCATGGCCGATGAGACCGTGGTCGCAGTCATGCAACCGATGACGCCGGGCTTTATCGACGTCCGCTCTCGCGAAGAGCTCGAAGCCGCGGTGGCGTCCGCCGATGCAGCAGCGAAGCAGGCGGAGGCCGACGTGCGCAGGCTCCAGGCGGCGCTCGACTTCTCGCGCACGGAGCTCCAGAGAGCTCAGGCCCTCGCGCGCACGCAAACGATCTCGACACAGGCGTTGGACAAGGCGAAGTTCGAGGTCGAAACCAGTGAAGCGGCGTTAGTAAGCGCGAAGGCGCAACTTGAAGTTCGTCAATTCACGCGAACCAGCCTCGCCGCCCGCTTGATCGATCCGATGAACCTTACCGCCCCGGCAAACCCGGCCTGTTGCGTGCAAATCAAGGCACCCGTGACCGGCCGAATCCTCAGAATCATCCAGGACAGCGAAGCGGTGGTCCAGGCCGGCACGCCGCTCATCGACATCGGCGACCCCGCGGATCTCGAAGTGGTGGCGGACCTGCTTTCAACCGACGCCGTCCAGATCAAGGTGGGCGCGCCGGTGCGGATCGACGGCTGGGGTGGAGCGCCAATGCAGGGGCGCGTGGTCCGCGTCGATCCGGCGGGCTTCGTCAAGGTCTCGGCACTGGGGATCGAAGAACAACGTGTCCGCACGACAATCGATTTCACCGACCCTCCGGACACATGGTCGCGACTTGGGCATGACTACCGGGTCATCGTGCATGTCACCGTCTGGAACGCTGAAGACGTCCTGAGGGTGCCGGTCGGCGCACTATTTCGTCAGGGCGACGACTGGGCAGTCTTTGCAGTGAAGGATGGACGCGCGAGTCCGACCGTCGTCTCAATCGGCCACCGAAACGGCCGGATAGCGGAGATCTTGTCAGGTCTCTCGGCAGGCGACCGCGTCATTCTTCACCCAAGCGACAGGATCAGGAAGGGCGTCCCGGTCTCGGAGCGGGAAGGCGGATGAGGGATCGCCCGGCATTCAGCACCAGCTCGCCTGGTCGGCGCCGGGTGCCCGGAGCAATTCCTGGATGTTGGCTTCGATGATCCGGAAGCCGACATTGCCGTAGAGTTTCTGCCGTCCCTCGTTCAGGACGAAGCTCGGGCTGCCTTCGATTCGCATCTTGTCGGCGTCCTGGTAGTCGGACGCCAGCTTTGCATAGGCGGTGCCGTCGTGAATGCGCTTTTCGATGGCGCCGATGTCGACGCCCAGCGCCTCGGCCAGTTCGCATTGAACATCCCAGCGCGCAATGTCGCGGCAGTCCCGGAAGAACGCGCAACGGAAGGCCCACAGCAGCTCGTCGAAGGTTGACGCCGCCGACTGGTCCCCGCCTTCGCCGTCTCGCTCGTGCTGCCATTGCTGGACGGCCGTCATGAACAGATGCGCGCTGGTCGAGGTCGGCGGACGCGTCGTCAGCCAGATGTCCGGATGAAGCTCGACATGCGGGAACTGCAGCGCCACGTTCCGCAGGTGCGCGTTGAACCCGGCGTATTCGCCCTTGTCCCGCCACGTCGTCGGGATCTTGACGGGCGTATTGCCGAACACCGAACAAAACCGATGGTCCAGCCGGACCGCGTCGCCGAACTTCTCCTTGACCGCATCGATGCGCGCCTGGGCGATATAGGCCCAGATGCATAATGCATCCGAGAAATAGGCAACCTTGACGACACTCATCGATCACACCGCCGCGAACCGTCTCCTTGAGCATCTAGCCTGCGCTGCTGCCGGTCGCCGTTGAGCTGGATCAAACTGGCGCTTCAACGGTCGACATTGGCGTGTCGGACGCGATCACTTGACGAGGATCGTTCCGACCATTCCCGCCTCGCGATGACCGGGGATCAGGCAGGCGTATTCGAACTCGCCGGCCTTGGTGAATTTCCAGACCATCTCGCTGGTCTTCTTCGGAGCGAGCCACCTCGAGTTGGCATCTTCATGCGCCATCCCCGGGTTCTTTTGCATGACTTCGGCGTGCTTGAGATTCTCCGCGGTGTTCGCCAGGACGAATTCGTGATCGAGCTCGCCGTTGTTACGCAGCACGAATTTGATCTGCTCGCCCTTCTTGATCTCGACCCGCACCGGGACGAACAGCATTTTGCCGTCCGACTCTCCCATCGTCACCTGGACGATTTTTGCCGGCTTCTTCGGATTGCCCGGCTCGCCGGCCGAGAATGATTCGCCATGGTCATGGTCATGGCCGTGGCCGTGGCCGTGGCTGTGCCCGGCCGGGCCTTCGCCGGCCCAGGCGCTTGCCGAAAGCAGTGCTGCGGCGACCAGTGCGATCCCGCTTCTATTCCAATTCATCATCTCTCAGCTCCTTCGCATCCGATATCTGGTGCATTGCTGCCGGTTT
Organism: Bradyrhizobium sediminis; assembly: GCF_018736085.1. Lineage (NCBI taxonomy): Bacteria > Pseudomonadati > Pseudomonadota > Alphaproteobacteria > Hyphomicrobiales > Nitrobacteraceae > Bradyrhizobium > Bradyrhizobium sediminis. The sequence goes on from NZ_CP076134.1 coordinate 145,083, forward strand.
CGGCCGCTTCATCTCAGTCGAACTTCGCTTGAACGGTCTTGCCGTCGGGAGCCGTCAGTTGCACGACCCCTTTGGGCTGGCTTGGCAACGCGACCGTTGCGCTGCCGGAAAGGCGCTTGCCATCGACGGGCGCCAGCACCACCCGCTGGGATTTGCCGCCCGCGACGAGGATCGCGGTTCCCTTGAATCCCGAAGTCAGAATGGGCTTTTCGCCGGCGTCGCTGATGAACACGTCGACGACCTCGGATTTCACGACCATTTCGACATGGTATGATCCCGCGTCGGCGATCCGCCCGCCATTCGTTCCCTTGGCTTCATGCGCCCCGGCCGAACCGGACCATGCGAGCAAGGCTCCGATCAATAGACATCTTGCGTACATTTCTTTTCTCCGTTGCTGCGATCAAAAGGCTTCGGCTGATGACGTTCCGCGAGCCGGATCCACGGACGCGGCGGCGTCCCGCCGCAATCGTTCGAGATGCTTTTCGCCGTACCGCAGGAACAGGACGGGCGTGAGCAGCATGTCGAGTAACGTCGCGCTGATGAGCCCGCCGAATATCGTGACGGCCACGGGATGAAGGATTTCCTTGCCGGGCGTCGCCGCGTCGATCAGCAGCGGAACCAGCGCGACGCCTGCCGCCAGCGCCGTCATCAGCACCGGCGTCAACCGCTCGAGACTGCCGCGGAGCACCAGATTGCGCCCGAACGGCATTCCCTCCTGCAGGGCCAGGTTGATGTAATGGCTGATCTTCAGGATGCCGTTGCGCGCCGCGATCCCGGTCAAGGTGATGAAACCGATCATCGATGCGACAGAGAGCGGCTGGCCTGTCAACCAGAGCGCCAAGACCGCCCCGATCAGGGCGAGAGGCACGTTGCCCATCACGATCACGGCAAACAGCACCGAGCGATAGCGGCTATAGAGAATGGCGAAAATGAGCGACAGCGACAGCAGCGAGAGAATTCCGATGGTCCGGCTGGCTTCTTCCTGCGCCTGAAAGGTGCCCTCGAGGCGGGTATAGAATCCCTCCGGCAGCCTGGTCGACGCCAGCACTTCCCTGATCGATTCGACGATCCGCGCCATGTCGGCGGTGCCGTTGGTGTTGGCCAATACCACCACGCGACGGCGCCCGTTCTCGCGCAGAATCTGGTTCGGACCCTCGGTCTCCTTGATGTCGGCAAGCTGCCTTGCGGGAATCCATCCGGTCGGGGTTTCGATCAGGAGGTCGCCCAGTCGTTGCGTGGTACGAAGCCGGTCGGGCAGCCGCATGGTGACGTCGAACCTGCGGTAGCCGTCGACGACGCGCGACACGATCCGCCCGTTCGAGAGCCGGCTGAGCTGCTCGACGACGGCCGCCGGCTGCACGCCATAAAGGGCGGCGCGGCCGTAATCGACGCGGATTTCGAGCTGCGGGATCAGAACCTGCTTTTCGACCTGCAGATCGACAAGTCCGGGGATGCCTATTAGCCGCGTCCGCATCATCTCGGCGGCGGCGCGCAGCGCATCCAGATCATCGCCGAAGATCTTCAGTGCAACCTCGGCACGGACCCCCGACAGCAGATGATCGAGCCGGTGGGAGATCGGCTGACCGACATTGATCGAGGCCGGGAGAACCGCGAGCCTCGCGCGAATGTCCGCGATCACATCGATCTTGGTTCGCGATGATTTGGCGAGATCGACATCGAATTCCGAGGAATGCACGCCTTCGGCGTGCTCATCCAGTTCCGCCCGCCCGGTCCGCCGCCCGACGGTCTTGACCTCGGGCACCTCCATGATGAGACGCTCGGCAATCAGGCCGACGCGATTGGATTCGGTGAGCGAGATGCCCGGATTGAACAGCATGTTGATGGTGAGCGTGCCCTCGTTGAAGGGCGGCAGGAACGAGCGCGGAAGAAGGAACGCGGCGATCCCTGCAATCATCACCGCGAGCAACGTCATGGCCATCAAGGCGGGCTGATGGCGGAAGGCGCGTTCGAGCAGCGCGCCGTAACCGCGCTTGAGCAGGCGCACCAGAGCGCTGTCGCCGTGATCGAGGCGTTTCAGGTGCGGCAGCATATAGTAGGCCATGACAGGCGTCAGCGTGACCGAGACCGCGAGGCTGGCGAGGATCGAAATGATGTAGGCTTCGCCCAGCGGGGCGAACAGCCGGCCCTCGATTCCCGACAGCGCGAACAGCGGCACGAATACCAGCACGATGATCGTTGTCGCATAGACGATGCCGGACCGGACCTCCTGCGAGGCCGATACGACCACGTCGAATGCCGGTCTGGGACGTTCCAGAGCGCGATTCTCGCGCAGCCGCCTGAAGATGTTCTCCACATCGACGACGGCGTCATCGACCAGCTCGCCGAGCGCGATGGCGAGTCCGCCCAGCGTCATGGTGTTGATGGACAACCCGGCGAAATAGAAGACCGAGGCCGTGGTCAGGATCGAGACCGGGATCGCGGTCAGCGAAATCATCGTGGTTCGCCAGTTCAGGAGGAATGCGAACAGAACGAGGGCGACGGCAACGCCGGCTTCCATCAGGACCTGTTCGACGTTGCGGATCGACGTCTCGATGAAGTTGGCCTGGCGGAAGACGATCTGGTCGGCCCTCATGCCTTCCGGAAGCGACGCCGTGATTTCCTTCAGGACCCGCTCGACCTCGCGGGTCAATCCGATCGTGTCGACGTTGGGCTGCTTCTCGATCGAGACGATGACGGCCGGTCTGCCCATGTAACCGGCTTCGCCGCGCTTGACCCTGGGCGCGAACTCGACGGTTGCGACCTGACGCAGGAACACCGGCCCGCCATTCACCTGCGCCACCACCACGCTGCGAAGGTCGTCCAGGTTGGTGGTTCGGCCGATATTCCGGATCAGGTATTCGCGAGCGTGCTGGTCGGTGAACCCGCCGCCGGTATTGACGCCGAACTGGGTCAGAGCCTGTTCGACCTGCTCGTAGGTGACGCCGAGGCTGCGCAGCGCCGGCGGGTTCGGCGCAATGCGATACTGGCGGACCTCGCCCCCGATCGGGATGACCTGGGCGACGCCGGGGATCGCGAGCAGGCGCGGGCGAACGATGAAGTCGGCGGCCTCGCGGACTTCCATCGCGGACGCCTTCTCGCTCGTCATCGCGACGAGCACGATCTGCCCCATGATCGAGCTGATCGGCCCGATTTGCGGCACGGTGTTCGGCGGCAACTGGGCCCTGACCAGGGAAAGCCGCTCGGCGATCTGCTGCCGGTTGCGGTAGATGTCCGTCCCCCAGTCGAACTCGACATAGACGATCGAGAGCCCTATTCCGGAAACCGAGCGCACCCGCGTGACCCCGGGAACACCGTTCATCTGGGTTTCGATCGGGAAGCTGACGAGCTGCTCGACTTCCGGAGGCGCCAAGCCTTCCGATTCGGTCAGGATGGTGACGGTCGGCTTGTTGAGGTCCGGGAAGACGTCGACCGGGAGCCGGCCGGCGCTGAAGATGCCGAGCAGCACGAGCACCGATGCGGCGGCAATCACCAGCAGGCGGTTGCGCAATGACTGGGTGACGAGAAAGCGGAACATCTGGCGTTCTCCTCAGCGTACCTGGCCAAGCAACTCGGCGCCCTGAACGACGAGGCGCTTACCTGCGGCGAGCCCGGTGGCAATGAAGACGCGGTCGCCGTCGAGCGGTTCGACCCGCACCGGGCGCGGTTCGAAGCGCTCCGCCGCAACATGCTCGTAGACGACATCCTGGCCGTTGGCATTGCGCACCAGCGCTGCCCGGGGAATGGCGAAGCCGGTCTTTTCCTCATCCGTGGTGGCGAGCACCGTGATGAACTGCCCGGCCCGCAGGCCCGCGACATCGCCCTGAATGGCGAATTGAACCGGGATCGATTGATTGCGGCCGGCGAAACCGGCGCCCCGGAACGAGAGCGGATAGGTCCGGTCGTTGTTCAGCCGGGCCACCGCGCTTTGGACTCCGGGAAGGGAATCGAAGCTGAGCGCCTCCACCCACAGCCGGGCCGGGTCGACGATGTGAAAGATCACGGCATTCGATTGGGCGATCTGCCCTGCGACGGCGGCGCCTTCGGCAACGATGCCGTCCACCGGCGCGATCAATTCCTCCGGCTCGCGGCGCGATTTGTCGAGCGAGCCGCGCCGGTCCTTCAGGCCTTGCAGCTCGGTCCGCGTATCCTCGAGCTGGGTGCGTGCGATCGCTCCGCCCGGCACCAGCGTTTCGTACCGGGCCAGCCGGCGCTCGACGATGGAAATCTGCTGGTCGAGTTCGCCTTGCCGCTGGCGCATGTCGGAAGCATCGATCGCCTGCAGCGGCGGCGTCACATAGGCGAGAACATCGCCCTTCCTGACCGGCGCCCCCAGCCGCGGAAAGCCGCCCGGCGGAGGCGAGAGACGGCCGCCGACCGACGACTGAACGAATCCGCTGGCGTTCGGATCGGGAATGATGCGGCCCGGCAATTCGAGGGCGGAGCGATGCGCCGCCGATTCGATTCTGATGGTGCGGATCGCGAGAATTCGCTGCGTGCTCTTGGGCACGAATACCCCGCCATCGGGCAGCCGCTGCGCCAGGTCGCGCACCGCCGGCATCGACGTAGCCGGCGTACCGTGATCCTCACCCTCGTGGGCGCGCGCCGCACCGTCCGATATCGCGAGCATCCCGGCGACGATCAGGACCATCGCGGGCCGGCTCCGTCGCCGCATCAGGGTCATGACGACGGCTCCCGCAGCAAAACCTCCGAGTCCGGCGATGAGCAGCAACGGGACATTGCCAGACGATCGCTCGCCGATTCCGCTTGCGGTGGCCGACTGGGAGGACGTCCCGGCCGTTCCGCTCGGATCGTCCGGCGGAATGACGAGCGTGGCGGGCAGCACATCGGCATTGCCGTCCTTGGCAACAGTGAAGATCAGGTCATAGGACCCTGGCTTGCTGGACCATGGAGCGCTGAGCCGGTAGGGCTCGATCGTGCCGGCGCGCGCGGATTCGGGGCCCGCAGGGGTCTCGACTTCGATCGTGGCGCCGTCCACCGGAGCGTTGGTCGTAAACCGGTCGAGATAGATGGCGAGTTCGCCGGCCCGGGCGATCGCGACCAGCTCATAGAGGTCCGAGACCGCTTCGGCCCGCGGAGCGAGATTCGAGATCGCTGCCGGAGGTGGCGCGTCATGATCGTGACCCTCATGGGCCAATAACGATCCACCCCCCAGAAAGGGAGCAAGAGCTGCCGCGCAGAGCGCGGCTCGAAACAAGGACAACATTGAAAATTCCTCACCTGGCAAGAAGCTTCATCGCACGGCCGGCCTGCGAGGCCAGAACCGCGGCGATGTCGTTACTCAGGCGAGGGATCGAGGGGGTTTGCGCAGACCTCGAGGGTCCGCTCCGCGAATGGAAATAACGCGTGCAAGGCCGATGCGCGGCGAGCAGGCCCTGGGTGGAAGGTCGGGCGAAGCAGCCACCAGAGCGGCTCCGCAGCAACCCGTGCCGCCGCAGCAGCCCATCACGCAGGCATTGGAGCCGGAAGGCGAGACGCCCCCTGCGCTTCGAACGGCGGCCTCGGCTTGTGCGGCGGGCAGAACCTGAGCGCCAGGCTGGACTTGAGTGTCACGCTGGGCTTGTGCATCACGCTGAGCTTGTGCGACCGGGTGCGCGGACCCGGCCTCAACAGCGGAAATCAACCCGGCTTCAGCGGTGGAAATCAAATGTGCAATGCCGACCGCAGCGCCATGCGCCCGAGCACCGTGCCCGTCATGCCCGTGCGAATGACCGGCATGGGCCTCGGCCGCAACCGATGCGAATTGAACGGCGATCAAAAGAATCGCCGCCCCAAAGATCCGCAAAAGCGTTCCGGTCGAATTCATGAGCGATTTCTACCATACGGTCCGGGCCGGGGGAACCAGGAATGAAATTGCGGTAAATGCATGATTGTGCCTCGATCAGCGATCGGATCGACCGATGACGGCCATCAGTTCCGCGATCTTCTCGCGCTGATCGGCCTTGTTGCCGCTGGTGATCGCGTGTTCGACGCAATGCGACACGTGATCCCTCAGCACCTCTTCCTCGACGCGCCGGAGCGCGGCCCGCACCGCCGAGATCTGCGTGACGATATCGATGCAATAGCGGTCCTCGTCGACCATTTTCGACAGGCCGCGAACCTGGCCCTCGATCCGGCTCAACCGCTTTTGACAGGACGCCTTGATGTCTTTCCGCATTTCCCCCTATATACCCCTACTGGGTATAGGTTGCAAGGGGCGATGGAGAGCGCGATGACCGAAGCTGACAACACGGGCGCTGGCGGCGCCGCAAGAGATTCCGGCTGCGGCTGCGCCGCCAAAACGGCGGCCGCTCTCCCTGCGGAAACGGCGAAGACCGGCTGCTGCGGCGGAGGTCACGATCACGCCGCGGCTGGCCACGACCATCATGCCGGCGGCCCCGCAACCGTGCGCGACCCCGTCTGCGGCATGTCGGTGAACCCCGCGACCAGCAAGCACCGGTTCGATTGCAACGGCGAGACCTGGCATTTCTGCTCGGCCGGCTGCCGCAGCAAATTTGCCGCCGATCCGAAAGCCTATCTCGGCGGCAGCGAGCCGAAGGCCGACGTGCCGGAAGGCGCGATCTATACCTGCCCGATGCATCCGCAGATCCGCCAGGTCGGCCCCGGAAGCTGCCCGATCTGCGGCATGGCGCTGGAGCCCGAGGTGGCAAGCCTCGATACGCCGCCCAACCCCGAACTTGCCGACATGACGCGGCGCTTCTGGATCGGCCTCGTGCTCTCCATTCCGCCTGTCGTCCTCGAGATGGGAGGTCATTTCGCCGGCGGGCATGGCTGGGTCGACCAGACCCTGTCGAACTGGATTCAGCTGGTGTTCGCCACCCCGGTGGTGCTCTGGGCGGGCTGGCCCTTCTTCGTGCGCGGCTGGCAATCGCTCAAGACGCGCAACCTCAACATGTTCACCTTGATCGCGATGGGCACGGGTGTGGCCCAGATTTACAGCGTTGTCGGCACCATCGCCCCCGGGGCCTTCCCGGCAACCTTCCGCGGCCATGGCGGCGCGGTTGCGATTTATTTCGAAGCCGCCGCCGTCATCACCGTGCTCGTCCTGCTCGGCCAGGTGCTGGAACTGCGGGCCCGCGAGGCGACATCGGGCGCCATCAAGGCGCTGCTTCAGCTGGCGCCGAAAACCGCCCGCCGCATCGGCGACGATGGCGCCGACCACGAGGTCGAGATCGACAGCCTGCAGGTCGGCGATCGTCTGCGGGTGCGGCCGGGAGAGAAAGTGCCGGTCGACGGTGTCATTCTCGAGGGCCGCTCCGCGCTCGACGAATCCCTGGTGACCGGCGAATCGATGCCCGTCACCAAGGAGGTCGGCGGCAGGGTGATCGCGGGCACGCTCAACCAGTCCGGCGGCTTCGTGATGCGCGCCGACAAGGTCGGGCGCGACACGCTGCTGTCCCAGATCGTCAGGATGGTGGCGGAGGCGCAGCGCTCGCGCGCGCCGATTCAGCGGCTGGCCGATCAGGTTTCCGGCTGGTTCGTGCCGGTCGTGATCGTCACGGCCCTGATCGCTTTCGCCGCCTGGGCCTGGTTCGGGCCGGAACCGCGGATGGCGTACGGCTTGGTGGCGGCCGTCAGCGTGCTGATCATCGCCTGCCCCTGCGCGCTCGGCCTCGCCACGCCGATGTCGATCATGGTCGGCGTCGGGCGCGGCGCCCAGGCCGGCGTGCTGATCAAGAATGCCGAGGCGCTGGAGCGCATGGAAAAGGTCGACACCCTGGTGGTCGACAAGACCGGCACGCTGACCGAGGGCAAGCCGAAGGTCGTCGCGATCGTCGCAGCCCCCGAATTTCAGGCGTCCGAGATCCTGCGGCTCGCCGCCAGCGTCGAGCGCGCCAGCGAACATCCACTCGCCGACGCCATCGTGCGGTCCGCAAAGGAGCAAAATCTCGATCTCGGCAAGGTCGAGGAGTTCGATTCGCCGACCGGCAAGGGCGCGACCGGCAAGGTCGACGGCAAGACCGTTCTGCTCGGCAATGCCAATTTCCTGTCGTCGCTCGGTGTCGATACCCGGGCGCTGAACGAACAGGGCGAACGTCTGCGCGGCGACGGCGCCACCGTCATCAATATCGCGGTCGACCGCCGTCTGGCGGGGCTATTTGCCATCGCCGATCCGGTCAAGGCGTCGACGCCGGACGCCCTGAAGGCGCTGGCCGCCGAAGGCATAAAGGTCATCATGCTCACCGGAGACAACCGGACCACGGCGAACGCCGTCGCGCGGACGCTCGGGATCACCGATGTCGAGGCCGAAGTCCTGCCGGACCAGAAGAGCGCGGTCGTCGCAAAACTGCAGAAGGCCGGGCGGATCGTCGCCATGGCCGGCGACGGCGTCAACGACGCCCCGGCGCTGGCCGCGGCCGAAGTCGGCATCGCCATGGGCACCGGCACCGACGTGGCGATGGAGAGCGCCGGCGTCACCCTGCTGAAGGGCGACCTCGGCGGCATCGTTCGCGCCCGGAGGCTTTCGCAGGCCACCATGAGCAACATCCGGCAGAACCTGTTCTTCGCGTTCGTCTACAACGCCGCCGGTATCCCGATCGCCGCGGGCATCCTCTATCCCAGCCTCGGTATCCTGCTGTCGCCGATCATCGCCGCCGCCGCCATGGCGCTGTCGTCGGTCAGCGTGGTCGGCAATGCATTGCGATTGCGCGTGACGCGTTTGTGATCTAGCCACGGACAACAGGAGATTCGTCTCCGTGGTCTGTGGAGCAATGCGATGGTTCATTTTACGCCGCTATCGGCGGCAATCGGCGGCGGGCTGATCGGCCTTTCCTCCGTCCTGCTGATGCTGTTGACCGGCCGGATCGCCGGTATCAGCGGCATATTCGGCGGCTTGCTCAATCCCAGAAGCGGCGAAATCGGCTGGCGCATCGCCTTCATTGCAGGGCTCATTCTGGCGCCGCTGATCGCGGGCCTGATGGGCCATGGGATGCTTCCCCCGCGGATGCCGGCAAACTGGACCGTGATCGTCGGGGCGGGCCTGCTGGTCGGCTTCGGCACCAGGCTTGCCGGCGGCTGCACCTCCGGTCACGGCATCTGCGGGATGGCGCGCTTCTCCGCCCGCTCCATCGCCGCGACCGTCATCTTCATGGCCGTGGCCATCGCGACCGTCGCGCTCACTCATCACGTATTCGGAGGCTGAACCATGCCGATGATCGCATCCTTGTTGTGCGGATTGGTGTTCGGCGCCGGCCTGCTGATTTCGGGAATGGTCCAGCCGACGAAAGTCATCGGCTTTCTCGATATCTTCGGGGCCTGGGACCCGAGCCTTGCCGTCGTGATGATCGCAGCCCTCGCGGTCTCGGTTCCGGGTTTCATGCTGGCGAAGGGCCGCTCGTGGCCGCTGCTTGCTGCTCGGAACTTCTGGCCAACCAGGGACGATATCGACCGGCCGCTGGTCGTTGGATCGACCCTGTTCGGGATCGGCTGGGGGCTCGTTGGATTGTGCCCGGGACCGGCGCTGGAAAGCCTCGCGACGCTATCGCCTGATGTGTTGGTGTTTGTCGCAGCGATGGCCGCGGGCATGGTTCTTCGCGACCTCTGGCAGAGGTCACGGCCCGCGACGCCGCGAGAACAGGCGCTGACCAGCGCCGACGGTTAGGTTCGCCGTCATCGCCATTCCGTTGGTCTAGGCCGGTACATTGGCCGCCGTGCGGCCCGGGAGCCCGGCGCGGGCCAGCCCACCGTAAAGCGTCTCGTTTGGCATTTCCGAGCGCAGGATCGAGCGCACCGCGATCAGCTTCTCGATATCGATGCCGGTGGCAAATCCTTTGCTCTCGCACAGGAACGCGAGATCCTCGAACACCACATTGCCGGTGGCGCCGGGTGCGAACGGGCAGCCGCCGAGGCCGCCGAGCGAGCCGTCGAGAATCCGCGCACCGGCATCGAGGGCTGCCGACGCATTCGCAATGCCCATGCCGCGGGTATCGTGCAGGTGAACGCAGACCGGCTTGGCGCCGGATAGTTTTACGGCCGCTTTGGTCAGTTCGCCGACCTGCTTTGGCCCGGCATAACCGACGGTATCGGCGATGGCGACGAAATCGACGCCGGCCTCGAGGCATTTGTCGACCAGCTTCAACACTTCCTTTGGATCCACCGCACCGGTGATCGAACAGCCCAGCGCCATCGAGATCGCGGCGTTGACGATCGGCTTGTGCGCACTGGCGTCACGCAGATCGCAGAGCCGCTTGACGTTGGCGATGGCGGACTCGCGCGAGCGGTTGGCGTTGGCCTGGCTGTGCTCTTCGGTGGCCGAGACCACCGTGGCGATTTCAGCCACCCCTGACGCCAGCGCCTCGTTGACGCCGCGCTCGTTCAGCGCCAGCGCCACGCCATGCGCGCCCGGCAGTGCGGCAATGGTCGCTATGATCTCGCGCACGTCGGCGAATTGCGGAAAGGTCTTGGCGGGCAGGAACGAGCCGACTTCAAAGTGCCGCACGCCCGCGCCGTATTCGTCGCGGATCCAGCGCTGCTTTGCCGCGGTCGAGGGAAAGGTCTTCACCAGCTGCAGGCCGTCGCGCAGGCCGACTTCGCGCAGGCTTACTCGATTGTCGGGATAAACGTCCTGAACGCGGGTCATGCGAGCCTCTTTGCGGTTTTGGCGGTTGCGGAAACGTCCTGTCCTTCGAGCTCGGCGCGAACGGCTGCCGTGTCGGCGCCGAGCCCGGGCACTTTCAAGCCTTCGCCGATGTTCGCCCCGTTCCACTCGATCGGCAGCGCCGGAACGCGGAACGGCTCGCCATTGGCGTTGATGTTATTGACCAGGCCGCCCGGCCGCAACACATGCGGATCATCGAACAGGTCCTCCGGGCGGTTGATCGGCGAGAAGCAGATGTTGAGCCGGTCGAGCGTTGCCGAAAGCTTTTCGGCGTCCCGGTCCCGGATCACCCCGGCCACGCGGGGGATGATTCGCGATCGCGCCAGGATCCGGTCGGTGGTGGTGCGCAAAGTGGGATCGTCCAAAAATTCCTGCAGGCCGAACTCGCGGCAAAAGCTCTGCCAGTGGCCCTCGGTGACGACGCCGATGAAGATGCGCCCGCCGCCCGCGGTCTCGAAAATATCGTAGATCGGCCAGGCGTGTTCGCGCTCCGGCATCGAGCGCGGCTTGTTGCCGGTCATCTCGTATTCGACCATGTGCTGCGCCACCAGGAACAGGCAGTTCTCGAACAGGCCGATCCGGATATCGGCGCCGCCCTTGCCGCCGCCGCGCTTCTGGTAGAGCGCGGCGAGGATCGCGATCGCGCCGAACATGCCGCCCATGATGTCGTTGGCGGACGAGCCGACCCGCTGCGGTCTGTCGCGGGTCCCAGTCATGGCGGCGAGCCCCGACATCATCTGTACGACCTCGTCGAGCGCCGGGCGATGCTCGTAGGGACCGGACAAGAAGCCCTTGTGGCCGGCGACGATCAGGTCAGGATATTTCCGGCGCAGCTCCTCGGCGCCGAGCCCCTGTTTTTCCAATTGCCCGTCGCGAAAATTCTCCAGGAACACGTCGGCGGAGGCCAATAGCCGGTGCATGGTCTCGCGGTCTTCAGGGTGAGCGAAATCGAGCACGACGCTGCGCTTGCCGCGGTTGAACAGCGGGAAGAACGAGGTTCCCATGCCGCCGAGGCTGCGGGTCTTGTCGCCGGCCGGCGGCTCGACCTTGATGACCTCGGCCCCCAGCTGCGCCAGGATCATGCCGCAGGTCGGCCCCATCACCATGTGGGTCATCTCAATGATCCTCACGCCTGCAAGGGGCAGTTCCGTCCCGGTCATCGTCGTCTCCCGCACTCGTTCGCTCTTTTGTGGCGCCTCAGACTAGGCTTCCTAGCGCCATCTGAAAAATATAATCTGGCGAATAGTTCATTCTCTCTTCTAGAACGATAATTCCATGGATTCGCGCCAGCTTCGCTATTTCATCGCGGTTTACGAGCAGCGCAACCTGTCGCGGGCGGCGGACCAGGCCAGCGTCGCGCAATCCGCGCTCAGCCATCACATTTCCAACCTCGAGGCGGAATTCGCAACGCCCCTGTTCGAGCGCAAGCCGCGCGGCATGGAACCGACCGCCGCCGGCGAGCGGCTGTACGAGCACGCCCGCATCATCCTGCGCGCGATGGCAGCGGCCGAGCGCGAGATCAAGGAAGGCAGCAGCGTGATCGCCGGCGACATCTCGATCGGGATGGCAAATTCCGGGGTCAAGGCGATCGGCGTCCCCCTGATGCGCGCCGTGCTCTCGAAATATCCCAATCTGAAGCTGTCGCTGACCGAGAGCCTGTCGGGCGCAACGTTGTTGCACCTGATGGCCTCCGAGGTCGATCTCGCGCTGGTCTACAATCCGCAGTCGGAAAAGGATCTGGTCGCCGAGCCGGTGCTGGAAGAGCAGATGTTCTGCGTCGGAACCGCCGAGCTGATCGGCAAGAGCAAGAAGCCGATCACCTTCGAGGAGGTGACCCGGCTGCCGCTGATGTTGCTGCGGCACGGGCTGTCGTCGCGAGCTCTGCTCGACGACCCCGTGCTGCTGAAGCGGCTGGAGGCCAACGCCATCCTGCATCTCAACTCGATCTCAGGCACGACAGGCGCGCTACTGGCGGGCTTGGGCTGCGCGGTCGCGACCAAATTGTTCGTGCAGGAGCAGCTCAAGGCCGGGACGCTGATCGCTCGCGAAGTGATCGAACCCACGCTGGCGCGGACGCTCTATCTGTGCCGGCTGCGCAACCGGCCGATGACCTATGCGATGGAGGAAATGCGACGGCTGATGCTCAGCCTGATCGCGGAACAGGTCGGACGCGGCGCCTGGGAGGCCAAGCTCTTGATCTAAAGGGAGGCGGGTTCAGGTCAAGCGGCGCTTCTTCACTCTCTCCCGCTTGCGGAGAGAGGTGAGCCAAACGCCCGCGCCGATTCCACTCGGCCTAAACAAGGGACCCGGATATCCGCCATCGATATTATCGAACGCATCAATCGATATGTTCGTCTGGATTTCTGGCTCGTAACCACCAACCATGGTCCGGCCGGTACGCCTTCGCAAGAAAGGCGGCCTGAAAACCTTCTGGGGAGAATGCCATGAGCGCAGTCGGAATCGATCCCGCGACCAATCTTGCCACCGCTTCCGATGGATCGGATGAAATTTCCCGGCGGCTCGAAAGCCTGCCCGCCTCGTCCTATCTGTGGCGGCTGGTGATCCTGCTGTCGCTCGGCGGCTGGTTCGAGGTCTACGACCTGTTCTTCACCGGCTATATCGCGCCCGGCCTCAACCGCTCGGGCTTGCTGACCACCACTACGCAGGCCTTTTTCGGCTTTTCCGGGATCGGCGCCTTCGTCGCTGCGACCTTTGCCGGGCTGTTCGTCGGCACTTTCGCGCTGGGCTTCCTCGCCGACCGGTTCGGACGGCGGGCGATCTTCACTTACGCGCTGCTCGGCTACACCGCAGCCACGGTGGCGATGGCGTGCCAGACCAGCTCCGACGGCGTGCTGCTGTGGCGGTTCATCGCCGGCATCGGCATCGGCGTCGAGATCATCACCATCGACGCCTATATCACCGAACTGGTGCCGAGCCGGATGCGCGGCCGCGCCTTCGCGGTCAACCAGGCCGTGATGTTCACCGCGGTCCCCGTGGTGGCGGCGCTGTCATGGTGGCTGGTGCCGCTGTCGCCCTCCGGCATCGACGGCTGGCGCTGGGTGGTTCTTATCGGCGCCGCCGGCAGCATGGTGATCTGGATCCTGCGGCTCTACGTGCCGGAAAGCCCGCTGTGGCTGGCGCGGCATGGCCGCACCGCCGAGGCGGTCAAGATCCTGGCGACACTCGAAGCCTCCGCCGGGACCGCATCCGCGCGGCCGCCGGCAAGCGCCGCCGCAGCGCCGGCACGCCCGGCCGCGAAAGCGGGCTATGCGGAGCTGTTCAGGCCGCCTTATCTGTCGCTGGTCGCCTTGTTCATGGTCTTCAATCTCTGCCAGGCCTTCGGCGTCTACGGTTTCGCCAACTGGGTGCCGGCGTTGCTGGTCCAGAAGGGCATCACGGTGACGAAGAGCCTGCAATATTCCTTCATCATCGCCTTCGCCTATCCGATCGCACCGCTGCTGGCGGCAAGTTTCGCCGACAAGTTCGAACGCAAATGGATCATCTGCGGCGCGGCAGCCGCAATCGGCGCGTTCGGGATGGCGTTTTCGCAATTCACCGAGCCCGCGCTGCTGATCCTGTGCGGAGTCCTGATCACGGCTTCCAACATGACCCTGTCCTACGCCTATCACGCCTATCAGGCCGAGGTGTTTCCGACCTCGATCCGCGCCCGCGCGGCGGGTCTGGTCTATTCGATGAGCCGGGTCAGTGCGACGTTTTCGGGCTTCATCGTCGCTTTCACGCTACGCGAGGCCGGCGTCGGCGGCGTGTTCGGCCTGATCACCACGGCGATGGTGATCGTGATCGTTGCGATGGCGGCGTTCGGCCCCAATGTGCGCGGCAAGCCGCTCGACGCTTAGGAGCCGTTGCCGGCTCTTGCCGAAGGCTGCCTGCATGTCTACCTCTCGCGAGGGCTTTTTCGTGAGAGGACCAGACCACCATGCTCGACGCCGCCGTCAAGGCGCTATCGCAAATCCTGTCGCCGCCGATGCGCTCCATCCTGTGGCGCTCGATCGGGCTGGCGCTGGTGCTGATCACGGTGCTGGCGATCGGCCTGCAGCGGCTATTGAGCTGGTTCGCGACCTCGGGCGAAGCCTGGCTCGAGGCGATGCTGGGGCCCGGCTTCGAAACCTCGATCAACGTGCTGGCCTGGATCGTCTCGATCGCCGCCGGCCTCGGCGTGGTGTTCGGCGCGGTGTTCCTGATGCCGGCGATCACCTCGCTGGTGGCGAGCGTGTTCGTCGACGAGGTCGCCGACCATGTCGAGCTGGCGCATTACCCGGCGGAGCGGCCCGGCACCGCGCTGCCGCTAGGCCTCGCCATGACCGAGGGCGTCAAGACCGCGCTGCTGACGATTCTGGTCTACCTGATCGCGCTGCCCTTCGTGTTCATCGCAGGTGCCGGCCTCATCGCGTTCTTCATCGCCACCGCATGGCTATTAGGCCGCGAATATTTCGAACTCGCGGCGATGCGGTTTCGCTCGCCTGCGGAGGCCAAGGCGATGCGCAAGCAGAACGCCGCGGTCGTGTTCACCGCGGGACTGGTGATTGCCGCCTTCGTGTCGATCCCGATCGTCAACCTGGCGACGCCACTGTTCGGCATGGCCTTCATGGTCCACATGCACAAGCGCCTCTCCGGTCCCCGGCCGGAGCTGATCGAGCCGGTGCGGAAGACGGGAATGCCGGTGGTTTGAGGCGCCCCAACCTCGTCATTGCGAGCCAACGGGTCGCGCGGATGCGCGCCCGATGACAGGCTCCGCGAAGCAATCCATCTCTCCGCATGGGGATAGATGGATTGCTTCGTCGCTTCGCTCCTCGCAATGACGAGCTTGGCGCTACACCGTCTTTTCCGGCCATCTGCACAAATCGTTGATCACGCACACCTCGCAGCGCGGCTTGCGCGCGAGGCAGGTGTAGCGGCCGTGCAGGATCAGCCAGTGATGCGCGTGCCGCATGAACTCAGGCGGAATCGCTTTCTCCAGCCCCAACTCCACTTCAAGCGGCGTGTTGCCGGGCGCCAGCCCGGTGCGGTTGCCGACGCGGAACACGTGGGTATCGACCGCCATGGTATGTTCACCAAAGGCCATGTTGAGCACGACGTTGGCGGTCTTGCGGCCGGCGCCCGGTAGCGTCTCGATCTCAGGCCGCGTGCGCGGCACCTCGCCGCCGAATTCGGCGATCAGCTTTTCCGAAAGTGCGATGACGTTCCGCGCCTTGTTGCGGTACAGCCCGATGGTCTTGATGTAGTCGCGCACCTTTTCCTCGCCGAGTTCGAGCATCTTTTGCGGCGTGTCGGCCACCGCAAACAGCGCGCGCGTCGCCTTGTTGACGCCGGCGTCTGTCGCCTGCGCCGACAGCACCACGGCGACCAGCAGGGTGTAGGGGTTGAGGTGTTCGAGCTCGCCCTTCGGCTCGGGATTGACTTTGCGAAAGCGGCTGAAGGCCTCGTGCACCTCGGCGGCGGTCCAAGGTTTGATTTTGGGAGTCTTGATCTTGGAAGTCTTGATCTTGGCCGTCTTCCCGGCGGCGCGCGCGGGCTTCGCTTTGGTTGCCGCTTTCTTGATGGGCTTTGGAACCGGAGATTTGGATTTGGGCCGGGGTCCGCGGGTGATTTTCGCCATGATCCGGGTATACTGACACGCAATGACCGCAGGCAACGATTTTGATGCGCAGCCCGAATTGTTTTCAGCGCTGCTGACGCCGCACCGCTCGTTGAGTCGCACCGGCTTTCTGGTGTTGATGATATTCCTCAGCGTGGTGAGCTTTGCGACCGGGCTGGCGTTTCTCCTGATGGGCGCGTGGCCGGTGTTCGGTTTCTTCGGCCTCGACGTGCTGGTGATCTGGTGGGCGTTCCGGATCAATTTCCGCCGCGCGCAGGCGAGCGAGGAAATCCGGATCACGCCATCGGAGCTGCGGGTGCGCCGGGTCAGCCACCGCGGTCACGTGGTCGAATGGGTGTTCAATCCCTTGTGGGTGCAGCTCGACCAGAAGACCCATGCCGAATTCGGCATCGAACGGCTCTATTTGGTCTCGAAAGGCCGTCGGGTGTCGATCGCGAGCTTCCTCGGGCCCGACGAAAAAGCCAGTTTTACCAAGGCCTTAGTGGCTGCGCTGCAGGCCGCCAAGCGCGGCCCGACCTATAATCCGGTCTGATGCGGGGAGATCGGAAATCGGGTGGTTTGGCCGCCGCGACCATCCTACATCAGGCCCATGATAAACCTCGCCATGAATGAGCACCGCCTCGCCAAACCGGGCCCCCAGAACGCCGCGCTGCGCGACTATGATTCGGTGCGGCGCGCCATCGCCTTCATCTCCGAACACTGGCGCACGCAGCCGACCATCGAAGCGATGGCGGATGCCGCCAGCGTGACGCCGGATGAGCTGCACCATCTGTTCCGCCGCTGGGCCGGACTGACGCCCAAGGCCTTCATGCAGGCGCTGACGCTCGATCACGCCAAGGGCCTGTTGCGCGATTCCGCCAGCGTGCTCGACGCCGCGCTCGAATCCGGGCTGTCGGGCCCGGGACGGCTGCACGATCTATTCGTCACCCATGAGGCGATGTCGCCGGGCGAATGGAAGAACGGCGGCGCCGGCATGACGCTGCGCTACGGCTTCCATCCCTCGCCGTTCGGCACCGCGATCGTGATCGCCAGCGGCCGCGGCCTGGCCGGGCTTGCGTTCGCCGATCCGGGCGAGGAACCGGCCGCGCTCGCCGACATGCAGCGGCGCTGGCCACGCGCGACCTATCTCGAAGACCGCGACGGCACCTCGGCGCTGGCGCAGCGCGTGTTCGACACGCGGCTGTGGCGCGCCGACCAGCCGCTGCGCGTGGTCCTGATCGGCACCGACTTCGAGGTCCGGGTCTGGGAGACGCTGTTGAAAATCCCGATGGGCCGCGCGGTCTGCTATTCGGACATCGCCAATAAGATCAACAGCCCGAAGGCGTCACGCGCCGTTGGTGCGGCGGTCGGGCGAAACCCGGTGTCGTTCGTGGTGCCCTGCCATCGCGCGCTCGGCAAGAGCGGCGCGCTGACCGGCTATCACTGGGGCATCACCCGCAAGCAGGCGATGCTGGGCTGGGAAGCCGGACAGGTCGGCGTGCATTAACGGTCGTCGCCGTTAGGGTGGGCGAAGGCGCTCGCCGCGCGAGCAGGACGCCACTCGGCAGCGGTGCATCACCCGCGAGCAGGCGTTGCCTGCCCGGGAAGCAAGCAGGCAGCCCAAGTCAACGCCTTTGGCTGGCAATTCCAGCAAGCCGGGGCCGTTGCCATTCCCGGAATACCCGAGAGTGGCGATTGACGATCGCAAACCGATCGCTCACAACCACCTTGTCTAAACAGCGAAAGGTGGATTTATGCAAAAACGTCGTCCGGTGATGCTGGCTGTATTGGACGGCTGGGGCTGGCGCGAAGATCCGGCCGACAATGCTGTTCGTCAGGCTGACACACCGAATTTCAATCGTCTGTGGGCCGCTGGTCCGCACGCATTCTTGAATACGTCGGGACGGGATGTGGGCCTGCCCGATGGTCAGATGGGCAATTCCGAGGTCGGACATTTCAACATCGGCGCAGGCCGCATCGTGATGCAGGACTTGCCGCGGATCAACGACGCGATTGCCTCCGGCAATATCAAATCCACCGAGGCGCTCCGCACCCTGATCCAAACGCTAAAACAGAGCGGCGGCACTTGCCATCTTATCGGCCTGACCTCCCCGGGCGGAGTGCATTCGCATCAGGACCACGTCGCGGCACTGGCCGTCATCCTCACCGACAATGGCGTGCCTGCAGTCGTACACGCTCTCACGGATGGACGCGATACGCCGCCGAAATCGGCGGCCGATGATTTGAAGCGGCTGGAGGCCGCGCTGCCGTCGTCGGTTCCCGTCGCCACAGTGATTGGGCGATACTACGCGATGGATCGCGACAAACGCTGGGATCGCGTAGCCAGGGCCTATAACGCCATCGTTGAAGCCGAAGCCCCGCGATTCACCGACGCGCATTCAGCGATCACTGCAGCGTATGCACACGACCTCACTGACGAGTTCGTTGAACCCTCGGTGATCGGCAATTACGCCGGCATCAGGGACGGCGACGGCGTGCTGTGCTTCAACTTTCGCGCCGATCGCGTGCGCGAGATTCTTGGCGCAATGCTCGATCCGTCATTTGCTGCTTTCCCGCGCAGGCGCAACGTCCGCTTCGCCGCCGCAGTCGGAATGACGCAATACAGCGAAGATCTGGACAAACTGATGCAGACGATCTTTCCGGCGCAGACGTTTCCGAACATTTTGGGGGAGGTCACTTCTGCCGCGAACCGCACACAATTGCGCATGGCCGAAACGGAGAAATATCCCCACGTCACCTATTTTCTCAACGGTGGGCGGGAGGAACCTTTTCCCGGCGAAGACCGCATTATGGTGCCGTCGCCCAAGGTCGCAACCTATGACCTGCAACCGGAAATGTCGGCGCCTGAGTTGACGGCGAAAGCGGTGGAGGCGATCGACTCGGGCAAATACGACCTGATCGTCCTGAATTATGCCAATCCAGACATGGTGGGCCACTCGGGAAACCTGGCGGCCGCGATCAAAGCGGTCGAAGCAGTCGATGCCGGGCTCGGAAAGATCGCAGATGCGATTCAAAGAGCTGGTGGCGCGCTGCTGGTTACGGCCGACCACGGCAACTGCGAAATGATGCGCGACTCCAGGACTGGCGGCCCGCATACTTCCCACACAACGGGCCCGGTGCCGCTGTTGCTCCAGGGCGGCGGCGACGTGTCATTGGCGGATGGCCGACTGGCAGATATCGCCCCGACATTGCTCGACCTGATGCAATTGCCGAAACCGGCGGAGATGACCGGCGCATCATTGCTGCGCCCATAGAAGAGAAACGATGCTCTAGCAGTCTGCTGAAAAACCTTGAAATGGAGAGTTTTCGTATTGTCGCCGGTCGTTGTTGGGGCGGCGCGGTGGAGTTGGATGTAATTTTCTAGTCTGGTGTTGGGTGTACCCTGACGCCGGGTGGCTAAGCGGCAAGCAGTTTGGGAATGCGGATCAGGTTATAGGCGATCAGATTGAGCAGGAAGTCGGCGGCGACGCGGCCGATGCCACGATGTTTGGTCTTGCGCATGGTGCCATGCTGCTTGCCCCATCCGAAAATGCACTCGACCATCGCCCGGCGCGATTGCGACATGCCGTACCCCGAATGCCGCGTGGTTCGTTCGTCGATGGCGCTGTTGCGGTTCTTGCCGGTTTTGGTGACGGCCTGGTTCTGTGTCACATGCGGCGTCACGCCGATGGCGCGAAGATTGGCGACGTGATCGGCCGTATCGTACGCCTTGTCCTCACCGACCGTGATGCGGCGGCCTGCGGCTTTGCGTCTCGCCTTCAGCATAGTCTCCGAAGCCCGGCGTTCGGCGGTGCCATTGGCATGCGTGACCCTGCCGGCCACCGCCAGCCCATGCCGGTTCTCCATGGTGGCGTGGCCCATATAGCAAAGCTTGGCCTCCCGTCCGGCCGCCTTGCGATAAAGCCTGCTGTCCGGGTCGCTGGTACTCGCATGGGTGTCGTTCTTGCGCTTCTGGCCGTGGAAGTTGGCGCCGTCATCATCGTCACCGCTGCCGTCCTTGGGGCGAAAGCTCTTCTGTGACGCCCAGGCTTCGATCAGCGTTCCATCCACCGAGAAGTGCTCGTCCGACAGCAGCGGCTTGACCTGCGGATGGTTCAGAAGCCTGGTCATGAACTTCGTGAACACATCGCCGTTCTGCAGCCGCTCCCGGTTCTTGGTGAAAGTGGTCGGGTCCCAGACCGGATCGTCCGGCGACAGCCCCACGAACCAGCGATACAAAAGATTGTAGTCCAGTTGCTCCATCAACTGGCGTTCCGAGCGGATGCCGTAGAACACCTGCAGCAGCAAGGCGCTCAGCAATTGCTCTGGAGGGATCGAAGGACGTCCCTCGCTGGCGTACAACCTCCCAAGGCTGCGGTTCAAATCACTCAAAACATCCCGGACAAGTTCCCGGACCTTCCGCAGCGGGTGGTTCGCTGGCACACGCCTGTCCGGCGCAATGTACGAAAACAGGCCGCCCTGATCCGTAAACCTGCCGCGCATGATCGCCTCCGCCGATTCGAGATGATAAAGTGAATCATCAAGCACCCTCCGTGGCGAGGGGGTTCTTCAGCAGACTGCTAGAAGTCACCAAGCCCGAGCACGTCGGCCATCGAATACAGGCCGGGCTTCTTTTCGCGCGCCCACAGCGCGGCCTTGATGGCGCCTTGCGCGAACATGGTCCGGTCCTCGGCCCGGTGCGTCAGCTCGATGCGTTCCATCTTGCCTGCGAAAATCACGCTATGATCGCCGGTGACGGTGCCGCCGCGCAACGAGGCAAAGCCGATATCGCCCGGGCGCCGCGCGCCGGTGATGCCGTCGCGGCCCCGGGCCGAGTGGGCCTGGAGCGTGATGTTGCGGCCGGCGGCCGCCGCCTCGCCCAGCATCAAGGCGGTGCCCGACGGCGCGTCGATCTTGGCCCGGTGATGCATTTCCAGGATTTCGATGTCGAAGCTGTCATCCAGCGACTGCGCCACGCGCTTGACCAGCGCCGCCAGCAGATTGACCCCGAGGCTCATATTGCCCGACTTGACCACGGTCGCGCGCGAGGTGACGCTCTTGATGACGGCGTCATCCGATGCCGAAAGACCTGTCGTGCCGATGACGTGGACCAGGCCGCGCTGGGCGGCGATCGCAACATTGGCGATGGTGGCGCCGGGCACGGTGAAATCCAGGATGCCGTCGGCGTTGGCCGACAGCGACCACAGGTCGGCCGAGAGCTTCACGCCGTTCTCGGGCAGGCCGGCGAGCACGCCGGCATCCTTGTCCAATAGCGCCGAGCCGGGCGCCTCCAGCGCCCCGGTGAGCACCGCGCCCGGAGTCTCCGAGATGACGCGCGTCAGCGTGCGGCCCATGCGGCCGCCGGCCCCCGCAACGATCAGACGCATGTCGGCCATGGCTCCACCTCTCTACGCCCTATAGCGGGCGCAGGCCGTTCCGGCAACCAATCAGGCCCGAGAGATCAGGGCTGCGGGCCGTCATAACCTTCGATCACGATGAGATCGGCGATCGAATGCGGCTGCCGCACCTTGATGTTTTGCTGATATTCCGGTGACCGATAGCAGGCCAGCGCCGTCTCGTAATCGGCAAATTCAATCACGACGTTGCGCGAGCGGCTCTCACCTTCCACACCGGTGAACCTGCCGCCGCGCACGACATAGCGCCCGCCGAATTTATTGAAGATCGCCGGATTGGCCGCCGCGTAGGCCTTGTAGCCTTCCTCATTATGAACGTCGACGCGCCCGATCCAGTAGCCCTTTGCCATCTGCGTTTTTCCCTCTTTGTTGTTAGAAGAAGCAAGTTCGATCACCTCACCCAAAGGGAGAGGGAGCGCACTTCCGATGCCGGGACACCGGCCAAGACCTTTCAGCCCAGCGCCTGCTTGATCTCGGCCTGGATGGACTCTGCCGCGGCCCTGGGGTCACCGGCTTCGACGACCGGCCGTCCGACCACGAGATAATCCGCTCCCGCCGCGACGGCGCGGGCCGGCGTCATGATGCGCTTCTGGTCGCCGGCCGCGCTGCCGGCGGGCCGGATGCCGGGGGTGACCAAGTTCATCCGGTGGCCGACGATCTTGCGCAGGGCGGCCGCCTCCTCGGGCGAACAGACGAGGCCGTCGACGCCGAGCACCTGGGCCTGCTGGGCGCGGGCCTCGACCAGGTCGGAGACACTGAGCCGGTAGCCGGCGGCGTGCAGATCGCCGTCGTCATAGGAGGTCAGCACGGTGACGGCCAGAATCTTCAGCCCCGAACCGCCGCGCGCCTCGACCGCCGCCTTCATGGTCTGCGGATAGGCGTGCACGGTGAGGAACGTCGCGCCCAGTTTGGCGATGCTCTCGACGCCGCGCGCCACGGTGTTGCCGATGTCGTGCAGCTTGAGATCGATGAAGACTTTCTTGCCCTGGTCCGCGAGCTGGCGGACCAGCGGCAGTCCGCCGGCATAAGCGAGCTGATAGCCGATCTTGTAGAAGGTCACGCTGTCGCCGAGCCGGGCAACCATCGCCTCCGCCGCCGTGACGCTCGCCAGGTCGAGCGCCACGATCAGGCGGTCGCGGGGGATGATTTCGGAAGGCTGCATGTCACCTCACATCATGCGCTGGGAAATGTCGATCAGCTGCCGCGCCAGCGCGCCCATCGCCTCGATATCGGCCGGATGCTTCAGCCTGTCCATATCATCATAGGCAGCAGAGGCGAACGGCAGCGCGAGCTGGTTGGGAATGACCAGGGCATGGCAGGCGGTCAGGATCAGCCGCAGCGCCGCCAGGCATCGCACGCCGCCGAGCCGGTTTTCGGAAGCAGCCGCAATCGCAAAGGCGCGGCCGCGAAACACCTCGCCGCGGGTTTCGTGGCTGTCCTGCACCCGGCTCACCCAGTCGATGGCATTCTTGACCAGCGGCGGCACCGACGAATTGTATTCCGGCGACACGATGAGAACGCCGTGATGCGCCGACATCATGCGCTTGAGATTGACCGCGTTCTTCGGCACGCCGGATCTGGTCTGCAGGTCGCCGTCGTAGATCGGCAGCGGAAAATCCGACAGCGATATGCGCGTGACTTCGGCGCCCGCTTGCGCCAGTTCATGGGCCGCCGCCGCCGCAAGCTTCGCGTTGAGCGAGCCGGTGCGAAGCGAGCCGGGGATCACGAGGATTTTCAGCGCGGACATCGGCCAATCGCAAAAAGGGCGAACCGGCGCTCCAAACGCGCCAGAGAAGGATCAGCCCTTGCGATACACCCAGACACGGGCCGGCGGAAGGTTCATCCAGATGCGCTCGGACGCCTCTGTGGACACGCCCGGCAGCGATTTCGGAATCGGCGGCACCACCGAATAGGTGAACTGCACGAACGGCGCGCCCGGCGCCAGCGCCGCAAAGGCGTCGCGAATCAGCTTCAGCCGCGTCAGCATCGGCTTGGTCACCAGCGGAAGACCGGACACCACCGCAGCGGCCGGGACCTTGAGAACGTCCCACAGCGAGTCGCGGAGCGTGTAGGCATCGCCCTGCACGATGGTTGCTTGCGGATAGCGGTCGCGCAGCAGCGCGCAGAAGCCCGGATTATATTCGACCAGCACGAGGCGTTTCTGATCGACGCCGTGCTCGATCAGCGCGTTGGTGATCGCTCCGGTGCCGGGCCCGAGTTCGACCACCGGCGCCGACGAATCGACGTCGACATACTGCGCCATGGTGCGGGCCAGGATTTTTCCCGAGGGCATCACCGCGCCCATATGCAGCGGCTTTTCGATCCATGACCGAAGAAAGCGAACCTCATCGTCGAGACGAGGCTTCTTCAACGCACGCACGGACGATTGCAAAGGCATTGTCGCTACCAGGCGGGACCCGCGCGTCTGCGCGGGACTGTCAGAAAATAGTCATAAAGAGGTATAGGTCGCAACCGAAACGGTCAAGCCGAAGAGTCGCTACGGGCTGGCGCGATTTCCGAAGAAGTCCTTGACCTTAGTGAAGAAACCGGCCGCTTCCGGCTGCGTCGCGCCGGAAGATAATTTTTCGAACTCGGCCAGCAGCTCCTGCTGCTTCTTGGTGAGATTCTGCGGCGTTTCGACCACGACCTGGACATACATGTCCCCGGTCTGGCGCGAACGGAGCACCGGCATGCCCTTTGATGCGATGCGAAAGCGCCGGCCGGACTGGGTCCCGGAGGGTACTTTCACCTTGGTCTTGCCCTTGTCGATGGTCGGCACCTCGAATTCGCCGCCCAGCGCCGCCGTCACCATCGAGACCGGGACGCGGCAGTGCAGATCGGCGCCGTCGCGCTGAAAGAACTCGTGGGTGGCCAGCGAGAGGAAAATGTAGAGGTCGCCCGGCGGCCCGCCGCGGACGCCGGCCTCGCCCTCGCCGGCGAGCCGGATGCGGGTGCCGTCCTCGACGCCCTGCGGAATATTGACCGACAGGGTCCGGTCGCGCGTCACCCGGCCCGAACCGGTGCAGGACGGACAGGGGTCCTCGATCATCTGGCCGCGGCCCTGACAGCCCGGGCAGGTCCGTTCCAGGGTGAAGAAGCCCTGCGCCTGCCGCACCCGGCCCGCCCCGCCGCAGGTCGAGCAGGCCTTCGGCTTGGTGCCGGCCTTGGCGCCGGTGCCCGAGCAGGATTCGCAGGTCACCGAAACCGGAATCTCGATCTGCGCGGTCTTGCCGAGGAAAGCCTCCTCGAGCGTGATTTCCATGTTGTAACGCAGGTCCTGGCCGCGCTCACGGCCGCCGCGCCCGCGCTGGCCGGCCATGCCGAACAGGTCTTCGAAAATGTCGGAGAAGGACGAAGCGAAGCCGGCGCCGAAACCGGGGCCGCCGCCGCCATGGCCCTGCTCGAACGCCGCATGGCCAAAGCGGTCATAGGCGGCGCGCTTGTCGCCGTCTTTGAGGACTTCGTAGGCTTCGTTGATTTCCTTGAACTTGATCTCGCTCGAGGCATCGCCCGGATTCTTGTCCGGATGCCATTTCATCGCCAGCTTGCGGAACGCCGCCTTGAGCTTGGACTCGTCCGCGTTCCGCTCAACTTCCAGGGTTTCGTAGTAGCAGCGCTTGGTGCTGGACATCCGTCAGATCCGCCAGAAGTTCGTTCTCATTCCGAAAGCATGCGTCACGAAGGATGCAGCCTCCGGCTTAACGAAAAATGACCCCCATCCCTGGAGACGCAACCCGCGTGCTCTTTGGAATGAGGGCCATGGTGACAACCGTTTAAGCAGACTTCTTGTTGTTCTTGTCGTCGTCGACCTCGGTGAATTCCGCGTCGACCACGTCGTCCTTCGCGGCATCCTTGGCCGCATCGGCTTCGGCCTGTTGCTTGTACATCGCCTCGCCGAGCTTCATCGAAGCCTGCGCCAGCGTGTTGGTCTTGGCCTTGATCGCCTCGGCATCCTCGCCCTTCAGCGCTTCCTTCAGATCGCTGACGGCGTCCTCGATGGCGCGGCGCTCGCTCTCCTCGACCTTCGAACCGTGCTCGGCCAGCGCCTTCTCGGTGGAATGCACCAGCGCGTCGGCGTGGTTCTTGGCGTCGACCGCCTCGCGGCGTTTCTTGTCCTCGGCGGCATTGGCCTCGGCGTCCTTGACCATCTTCTGGATGTCGGCTTCGGACAGACCGCCGGATGCCTGGATCCGGATCTGCTGCTCCTTGCCGGTCGCCTTGTCCTTGGCCGAGACGTTGACGATGCCGTTGGCGTCGATATCGAAGGTGACCTCGATCTGCGGCATGCCGCGCGGCGACGGCGGAATGCCCATCAGGTCGAACTGGCCCAAAACCTTGTTGTCGGCCGCCATTTCGCGCTCGCCCTGGAACACGCGGATGGTGACGGCGTTCTGATTGTCCTCGGCGGTCGAGAACACCTGGCTCTTCTTGGTCGGGATCGTGGTGTTGCGATCGATGATGCGGGTGAACACGCCGCCCAGCGTCTCGATGCCGAGCGACAGCGGGGTCACGTCGAGCAGCAGCACGTCCTTGACGTCGCCCTGCAGCACGCCGGCCTGGATCGCCGCGCCAATGGCGACGACTTCGTCCGGGTTGACGCCCTTGTGCGGCTCCTTGCCGAACAACTGCTTCACCACTTCCTGGACCTTCGGCATGCGGGTCATGCCGCCGACCAAAACCACTTCGCCGATTTCGCCGGCGGTGAGGCCCGCGTCCTTCAGCGCCTTGCGGCAGGGTTCGATGGTCTTCTGGACGAGATCGTCGACCAGTGCCTCGAACTTGGCGCGCGTCAGCTTCATCGTCAGATGCTTCGGTCCGGTCTGGTCGGCCGTGATGAACGGCAGATTGATTTCGGTCTGCGTGGTCGACGACAGTTCGATCTTGGCTTTTTCGGCGGCCTCTTTCAGGCGCTGCAAGGCGAGCTTGTCGTTGCGCAGGTTGATGCCCTGCTCCTTCTGGAATTCATCGGCCAGGTAGCTGACCAGCCGCATGTCGAAGTCTTCACCGCCCAGGAACGTGTCGCCGTTGGTCGACTTCACCTCGAACACGCCGTCGCCGATCTCGAGGACCGAGACGTCGAAGGTGCCGCCGCCGAGGTCGTACACCGCGATGGTGCCGGACTTCGATTTGTCGAGACCGTAGGCGAGCGCCGCCGCGGTCGGCTCGTTGATGATGCGCAGCACTTCGAGGCCGGCGATCTTGCCGGCGTCCTTGGTGGCCTGACGTTGCGCGTCGTTGAAATAGGCGGGAACGGTGATGACGGCCTGCTCGACCTTCTGACCGAGATGGGCTTCCGCGGTCTCTTTCATCTTCTGCAGAATGAAAGCCGAGACCTGCGAGGGCGAATAGGTCTTGCCGTCGGCTTCGACCCAGGCATCGCCGTTGGACGCCTTGACGATCTTGTAGGGGACGAGCTTCTTGTCCTTTTCGACCATCGGATCGTCATAGCGGCGGCCGACGAGGCGCTTGACCGCGAAGAAGGTCCGCTCGGGATTGGTCACCGCCTGGCGCTTGGCAGGCTGGCCGACGAGGCGCTCGCCGTCATCGCTGAAGGCGACGATCGACGGGGTGGTCCGCATGCCCTCGGCGTTCTCGATGACTTTCGCAGTCTTGCCATCCATAACGGCGACGCACGAATTCGTGGTGCCGAGATCGATCCCAATGACCTTTCCCATGGTCCTCATATCCTTCTTTTTGCGGCAGGTTGGCTGGGCCCTGACGGCGCACCAATCCGAACCCCCAAACGATCAATTGCTCGCGATATTGCGACGGTGAGCCTCATATAGGAGGGGGGGCAGGCCCCGCAAGGACCGGGCGCAACCTTAGGCCCACGAAAACCCCTGCCCTTGAAAGATAGTGTCCCTTTCAGGCCGGGGCGGGCCGAGGGGAAGCGCGCAGCCGTACCAGCAGAAAGGCCGCAAAGAAAGGCGCGATCAGCGCCGGACCCGGCAGGTGCCAGGTCCCGAGCGCCAGTTGCAAGGCCGGGGTCCAGTAGACGAGTTGCACCAGCCGCCGGCCGGGAGAATCGAGGTTCGAGCCGGCCAGCAGCGCCACCGCGGCAAACGTCAGCGGCAACAGGTCATAGGCCAGCAAATAGGGCGAGGCGGCGGCGGAACAGGCCAGAAACAGCGCCAGCATCAGCGGCGGATCGGCGTCCTTGCGGAACCTGAACGCCCAGATCACCGCGCCGATCGCGAACGCCGAAAACGCCAGCTGGACCGACATCGCGGCAGCAGCGGACAGATCGAGCCCGCGCAGGTTCATGAAGATGGTGGGATAGAACGGCGTCGCGATCCGATCCGGATCCGACAGCACCAGACCCTGCACCGGCAGACCCCTTGAAACAAAATCGATCCAAACCTGCGGCCCGAACATCGCGGCAGTGACGCCGATCAACGCCAGCGTGGTGACGGCCGCGGCCAGGAAAACCCGCCAACGGCCGGAGGCGATCAGCATGAACGGAAACAGAATCCCAAGCTGCGGCTTGATGGTGAGCAGCCCGATCAGCACGCCCGCGATAACCGGCCTGCGGTCGAGCAGCGCGAAAATCGCCATCATCATCGCCGTGGTCAGGAACGCGCTCTGGCCCGAGATCAGGCAGAACAGGGCCGCAGGCGACAGCAGGACCGGAACCAGAATCCGCCAGTCGGCGACATGCCGGCATCCGACCGCGACGAACGTCGCAACACCCATCAGCGTCCAGCACGCCAGCGCGGCAAGGTAGTTCAATTGCCCGAACGGTGCGGCCAGCCACATCACGCTCGGCGGATACGACCAGTTCTGGCCGGAAAGCTCCATGCCGAGGAGATCGCGGATCGCCTGGTGATAGACAGCGAGATCGTAGAACCGCCCGGGATCGGCTGACACGGCGGCGCGGCCATACATCCAGAAATTCAGAAAGTCGCGGCCAACCGCCAGCGTGGTGCCGTCGCGCGGGATCGCCCCGCGCCAGTCGATGGTCCAGACATAGGCAGTCGACGTGATTGCGAACAGCGCGCCGCCCAGCACCGCGAAATCGCGAAACAAAGCGCGGTCGTCGCGACCAAGCCCGGGCGGCAACACCAGCGCAAGCCTGCCCGCGCAGGCGGGATTTGGCCGCGGCGCGGTCGCGACAGATTGTCCGGTCATGGGCTGAGGAAATGCCCGAAAAATCTTTAAGGACCGGTAATATCCCGGGAAAAACCGCCGATTTCGAAAAGCATCGGGCCCACAGGCGGGAACGAAACAGGACCCTCCCTGTTGCCGCGACGTCAAACCCGCTAAAAGCGGCACCCAAAAGCGGCCCCGCCAAGGAGCCGCGGCGGCCGACCATTGAACGGCCTCAATGCAAACCCAGTAGACTTTTCATGATGCTGATCCGACTGATGTTCGCGGTTGCCCTGCTTATCCCCGCAATAAGCCCCGCCCTTGCCGCGGACCCGGTTTTTCCGCCGGGCATCAGGGTCGGCATCACGCCGCTGGTCGGTCTCTCCCGCGCCAAGACCTTCGTCGGATTCGAGACCGAGGATCAGGCCGTCAAGGTGCTGGTGGCTGAGCTTCCGGCCGACGCCTACAACGAGGTCATGAATGCCTTCAAGGCCAATCCCGCCGGCGCCGGCGGGGTCAAGCCGGAGAGCATCGAAACGGCCGCCGGCCTTGCCTACTACACCATCGAAACCGGCAAGGATGGCACGACCACGGTGCGGCGCTATTCGATGATCCTGCCGGGCGGCACCTTCTCCGGCTATATCGCCGTGCAGGTCCCGGAAAACGCCACCAAGATCTATACCGACGACGCCATCAGGCAGATGTTCGCCTCGGCTGTGACCCGCAAGCAAGTTCCCGTCGAGGAGCAGCTTGCGCAGATGCCGTTCAAGACCGGCGAGTTGAGCGGCTTCAAGAATGTCCGCACCCTGGCGGTCGGCGGGGCCATCGTTCTCGCCGACGGCGATGAGCAAAAGGGCTTCGAGGCGGCGCCCTTCATGATCATCGGCATCGTCGGCGCCACGCCGAACCAGCCGGAGGATCGCGGCCGTTTCGCCCAGCAGGCGGCCACCACGATTCCCGGGGTGCGCGACGCAAGGATCACGATGTCGGAGCCGCTGCGCATCGACGGCATGCCCGGCTATGAAACCCGCATCGATGCGGTGAGCGGCAAGGACAATACCCCCGTCACCGTGGTGCAGTGGCTGCGCTTCGGCGGCCAGAGCTCGTTGCGCATCATCGGCAGCGCGCCGCGCGAGGAATGGACCAAGGCGTTTCCCCGCTTCCGC
Source organism: Bradyrhizobium sediminis (assembly GCF_018736085.1). Classification (NCBI taxonomy): domain Bacteria; kingdom Pseudomonadati; phylum Pseudomonadota; class Alphaproteobacteria; order Hyphomicrobiales; family Nitrobacteraceae; genus Bradyrhizobium; species Bradyrhizobium sediminis. The sequence goes on from NZ_CP076134.1 coordinate 174,960, forward strand.
GCCGTGCGCGACGGCATTCAGCCGCGCTGAATGAGGCGCCCGCGCTCGATGCGCGCAAGGCCGGGTTCGAAACCTACGTGATCGAAGACGCCTGCCGCGGCATCGACACCCAGGGCTCGCTGGCCAAGGCCTGGGCCGACATGGCCAAGGCCGGCGTCAAGCGCATCCAGTCGGCGGATATTGCGGCGTAGGCTGCTTCGTCATTGCGAGAAGCGAAGCGACGGAGCAATCCATAGCGGTCGTTTCCGAGCTATGGATTGCTTCGCTGCGCTCGCAATGACGGTCTTCGAGTGCAGCGAGCCTCCGGGGACTCCTATGCCTGTTCCGAAGCCGCGGGCGCGGCTTTCGCGCCGCCCTTGGAGACCGCGACCAGCGCCGGCCGCAGCACGCGCTCGCCGATCATGAAGCCGGCCTGCACGACCTGGACTACGGTTCCCGCCGGCACCGACGGGTCGGGGACCTCGTACATCGCCTGCTGGAAATTCGGATCGAATTTCTCGCCGGCCGGATCGAATTTCTTGACGCCGTTTTTCTCCAGCGTGTTGAGCAGCGAGCGCTCGGTCAGCTCGACGCCCTCGATCAAGGCCTTCAGGCCGGGATCGGCGTTGGCCTTGGCCTCGGCCGGCACCGCGTCGAGCGCGCGCTGCAGATTGTCGGCGATATCGAGCACGTCGCGCGCGAAACCGGTGATGCCATAGGTCCGCGCATCGGCCACCTCGCGCGCCGTGCGCTTGCGCAGGTTTTCCATCTCCGCCAGCGTGCGCAGCATCTTGTCGCGCGCTTCGGCGGCTTCCTTGGCGAGCGCCTCCGCCGATCCCACTTCGGTATCGTCGGGCATGATGTATGGCTTCGAAATCACGGGTTCGGCTGATTGCGCCGCGTCATCGTTCGGCCGGTTGGGATCGGTCATGGATCGCCTTTTCGAAAAATCGCGTCGGATCGAATCTTAGGGTTTGCTGGCCGGGATATCGTGCTTTAGGCCGGGAAAATCAAGCACGACATAGCGTTTTCGAGCGAAGCATGCCCCCGGACTTGATCCGGGGGTGGGCACCGGTTCGCGTGAAGAAAACGCGTCAAAACAAGAAGAGCCGTATTTCGGGCCGGATCAGCCGCCCAGCATCCGGCTGACGATCCGCGCCGCATAATCCACCGTCGGGATCACCCTGGCATAGTTCAGCCGCGTCGGCCCGATCACGCCGAGAACGCCGACGATATGACCGGCGGCGTCGCTGTAGGGCGCGATGATGGTGGAGGAACCGGACAGCGAAAACAGCTTGTTTTCCGATCCGATGAAAATCCGCACGCCCTCGGCGCGCTCGGCGCGTCCCAGCAGATCGATCACGCCGCGCTTGGTCTCGAGATCGTCGAACAGCGATTTCACGCGCTCCAGGTCCTCCAGCGCGTGGAGATCCTCCAGCAGATTGGCGTGGCCGCGCACGATCAATTGCCGGTCATCGCTTTCGCCGCCCGACCAGCTCGCGATCCCGGCAGCGATCACCTTCTGCGTCAATTGATCGAGTTCGGTGCGGCTTTGCGTCAATGCGGTTTCGAGTTCGAGGCGCGCTTCGGCGAGCGTGCGCCCCCTGATCCGCGCATTGAGGAAATTGGTGGCTTCGATCAGCGCCGACGAGGGCACGCCCGGCGGCAGCGTCAGCACGCGGTTCTCGACCTGGCCGTCCTCGCCGACCAGGACCACCAGCGCACGCTCCGGCTCCAGCCGCACGAATTCGATGTGCTTGAGCCGCGAATTGGATTTGGCCGTCAGCACCACCGCGGCGGCCCGGGTCAGGCCGGACAGCCGGGTCAGGGCCTCGCCGAGAGCAGCCTCGACCGATTGCGCCTTGCCGACGGAAGAAAGCTGGTTCTGGATCGACTCGCGCTCCGGCCCGGTGAGGTCGCCGACCTGCATCAGGGCGTCGACGAAAAACCGCAGGCCGAGTTCAGTCGGCAGCCGGCCGGCCGAGGTATGCGGCGCGTAGATCAGGCCGAGCTGCTCGAGGTCCGACATCACGTTGCGCACCGAGGCCGGCGACAGCGGCACCGAGATCAGGCGCGAGATATTGCGCGAGCCGACGGGTTCGCCGGTCGCCAGATAACTCTCGACAATTTGACGAAAGATGTCCCGCGAGCGCTCGTTGAGCTGGGCGAGCCCGGCATGCGGCGCGATCAGGCCGATCGGATCGTGGTGGGCCACAAAAGTACTCCCAGCGCATGATCCGCCAAAGTGTCAGCGGTTTGGCGATAAGATCATGCGCCACTTAATGTTTAAAGCGCGCCCGGACGCAAAACCGGCTTCCACTTTTGCTGGTCGCGCTTTCAGCCCCTAATTTGTCTATCCCGGGGGCTGGTGACAAGCAGGCATTCGCCCCAAACGGACGGCTAAAGGCCATCCAAGACCCTTGCCGCTGCCGCTTCCCCCTCCTACAAGCACCGCGAACCAGTCTTTATTGAATTTTCGGAGGATTTCTCATGCGGCCAAGCCGCCGTGCGCCCGATGAACTGCGCGCCGTGTCGCTGGAACGGGGCGTGGTCAAATACGCCGAGGGTTCCTGCATGGTCAAATTTGGCGACACCCATGTGCTGGTGACGGCCACCCTGGAAGAGCGGCTGCCGCCGTGGCTGAAGGGCCAGGGCCGGGGCTGGGTCACCGCCGAATACGGCATGCTGCCGCGGGCGACGCTGGAACGCACCCGCCGCGAGGCTTCCGCCGGCAAGCAGAACGGCCGCACCGTCGAGATCCAGCGCCTGATCGGCCGCAGCTTGCGCGCCACCGTCGACCTCGAGGCGCTCGGCGAGCGCCAGATCACCGTCGACTGCGACGTGATCCAGGCCGATGGCGGCACCCGCACCGCCTCGATCACCGGCGCATGGGTGGCGCTGGCCGACTGCATCGGCTGGATGAAGAACCGCAACATGATCAAGGGCAACGTGCTGCGCGACAACGTCGCGGCGATCTCCTGCGGCATCTTTGGCGGCACCCCGGTGCTCGACCTCGATTACGCCGAGGATTCGGAAGCCGAAACCGACGCCAATTTCGTCATGACCGGCGACGGCCGCATCATCGAGGTGCAGGGCACCGCGGAAAAGACCCCGTTCTCGCAGGACGAGTTCCTGGCGCTGATGGCGCTGGCGCGCAAGGGCGTGGCGCGGCTGGTGGACCTGCAGAAAATGGCCGTGGCGTGATTCGAGATCGCGCGCGCCTTGGCGTAGACTGAGATTATGCATCGTCGAATCACCGGCAAGCTCGTGATCGCGACCCACAATCCCGGCAAGCTCGCCGAGATGCGCGAATTGCTGGCGCCGCACGGCGTCGAGGCGATATCCGCCGGCGAGCTCGGCCTCGACGAGCCCGACGAGACCGGCGACAGCTTTCGCACCAACGCGAGGATCAAGGCGATGGCGGCGGCCAAGGCCGCACAACTGCCGGCCTTCGCCGACGATTCCGGCCTGGTGGTCGACGCGCTGGACGGCGCGCCCGGAATCCTGTCGGCGCGCTGGGCCGGCGAAGGCAAGGACTTCAACGCCGCCATGACGCGGATCGAGCGCCTGCTGCAGGAGCGCGGCGCCACGACGCCGGACAAGCGCAAGGCGCATTTCGTTTCCGCGCTGTGCGTCGCCTGGCCCGACGATCACGTCGAAGAGGTCGAGGCGCGCGCCGACGGCACCCTGGTGTGGCCGCCGCGCGGCAGCGCCGGCTTCGGCTACGATCCGGCGTTCCTGCCCGACGGGCACAGCCGCACCTTCGGCGAGATGACCAGCATCGAGAAGCACGGCCTGCCGCCGCTCGGGCTCGGCCTGTCGCACCGGGCCCGCGCCTTCGTCAAACTGGCGGAGATCTGCCTTGACTAGGAGCCCCCTCCCCAGCCCTCCCCCGCAAGCGGGAGAGGTAAAAAAAGACGCCTTCGGCGTCTATGTGCACTGGCCGTTCTGCCTGTCGAAATGCCCGTATTGCGATTTCAACAGCCATGTCCGGCATACACCGATCGACGAGGAACGCTTTGCCCGCGCCTTTGCGCGCGAGATCGAAACCACTGCGGAACGGGCGCCGGGCCGCGTGGTGTCGTCGATCTTCCTCGGCGGCGGCACGCCGTCGCTGATGCAGCCCAAGACCGTCGGCGCGATCCTGGATTCGATCGCAAAACACTGGCACGTCGCAGCCGATGTGGAAGTCACGCTGGAGGCCAATCCCACCAGCGTCGAGGCGACGCGGTTTCGCGGCTATCGCTCAGCCGGCGTCAACCGGGTTTCGCTCGGCGTGCAGGCGCTGGACGACGCCTCGCTGAAGGCGCTGGGCCGGCTGCATACCGCGCGCGAGGCGCTCGACGCCGTCGCCATCGCACGCCGCGCGTTCGATCGTTACTCGTTCGACCTGATCTACGCCCGCCCCGACCAGACGCCGCAGATGTGGACCGATGAACTGAAGCTCGCGATTGCGGAAGCCGCCGAGCATCTGTCGCTCTATCAACTCACCATCGAAGAGGGCACGCCGTTCTTCGGCCTGCACGCCGCGGGCAAACTGAAGACGCCGGACGAGGCGGTGGCGCGCGCGCTCTACGACGTCACGCAGGATGTCTGCGCGGCGCACGGCTTGCCGGCCTACGAGATTTCCAATCACGCCCGGCCGGGCGCGGAGTGCAAACACAACCTCGTCTACTGGCGCGGCGAGGAATATGCCGGCATCGGCCCGGGCGCGCATGGCCGCCTCGATATCGAGGGCACGAGACACGCCATCGCCACCGAGAAGCGCCCCGAGGCCTGGCTGATGCGGGTCGAGGCGTCAGGCCATGGCGTTGTCGTCGACGATCTCCTCAACAGCGAGGAGCGCGCCGACGAATTTTTGCTGATGGGCCTGCGGCTGGCCGAAGGCATCGATCCCGAGCGCTACGCGGCATTGTCCGGCCGCACGCTCGATCCCGGCCGCATCGCGATCCTGCGCGAGGAAGGCGCCATCACCGTCGACGCCGGCGGCCGGCTGCGGGTGACGCAGGCCGGATTCCCGGTGCTCGATGCCGTGGTGGCGGATCTCGCGGCCTAGATTTCTCTGGATGTCGTCCCCGCGAACGCGGGGACCCATACGCCGTGCACCCGCGTTATGGCACGGAGGCAGAGACCTTCTGCAACAATCGACGCCGGTGATTATGGGTCCCTGCGTTCGCACTATTGCATGCACACATCTTTTGGTCGGCTAGCCGCATCCGAGAAAAGTGCGAGTCTTTTCAATGATCCCCGCGCAACCCAGCCCGAGATCGGTCCAAAACAGGGGGTCATCTAAGTCCCTGTTTTAGATTCGGTTTTTGAGATGTGTGCATGCCCTAGTGCGTTCGCAGGGACGACAAAAACTTGCGTAGCGATTACGCGCCAAAACTCTTCGGCGAACCGGCGACCGGCGTGCTGCCGCCGGATCCCACCTTCATGACCGCGAGGCCGCGCTCATTGGTGCCGTCGGCGCGGAACCGAAACAGCCCGTCGATGCCGGCAAAGCCGGAGGGATTGGTCAAAACCTCCGGCGAGAACCGCGCCCCGCCCTGCGTTCGCGCCAATGCCGCGACCAGCGCCACCGCGTCATAGGCCAGCGTCGCGGTGCGCACGGGCTCGGCGCCGTATTTGGCGCGGTAGCGGCCCGAGAAACTGCGGAAGCCGGACGGATCGGGCGCGGCATAGAGGCCGCCCTGCAGGGCCGGGCTCGCGAACACCCGCGGATTGTCCCACAGGCCGGTGCCGAGCAGCTGGATGTTGCGCAAATTCGCACCCGCAGCGGTCAGCGCGTCGGCGGTCGCCACCACGGAATCGCCGTCGTCGGCGATGAACAGCGCGTCGGCCCCACCGAGCGCCTGTGCCACCGTGCGTGCCGGCGTGGCGCGGTCGGCGCCGTATTTCTCGAACGCGACGATGCGCCCGTTCCGGCGGCCGACCGCCTGCTTGAACGCGGCCTCCACCACATTGCCATAGGCGTTGTCGGGCAGCAGCGCCGCGAAGGATCGCTTTCCGGTGCTGGCCGCGTATTCGATGATGCGGTTGACGTCGGATTCGGGGAGGAAGCTCAGCAGATAGACCCCGCGCCCGGCCACGCTGGAATCGGTCGAGAACGCGATCACCGAGACGCCGCGGGTGCGCGTCAGCTGCGCCGTCGACGGCACCGAGGTTGCAAACAGCGGACCGAGAATGATCTCGGCGCCTTCGTCGAGCGCCTGCTGCGCGCCTTGACTCGCGCCTTGCGGACTGCCGGCGTCGTCCTTGATCAAAAGCTGGATGTTTGGATTCTGGAATTCCGCCAGCGCCATCTCGGCGGCGTTCTTCATCGACTGCGCCGCGATGCCGGCATTGCCCGACGCCGACAGCGGCAGCACCAGGCCGACCTTGACCTGCCCGGTGCCGGCGACGGCGGGCTGCTGCGGCGGTCCGGCGGGGCCGGCATCCGAACTGAACGGATTGGAAAACGAGCCGAGACCCTGCTGCATGCCGGCGCAGGCGCCGAGCAGGGGTGTGCCCAGAATCAGGCCGAGCGCCGTCCGCCGGGTGGCTCCCGAGGGCGGAGACTTGGAAGGCCAGAACTTGGAAGGCCATGATCCGGGTTTAAGCGGCCCTGTCATCCTATCTCTTCTCTTGACCGGCCGATCCCGGCCGGCGCGTCACCTCCCGGCGATCAGGGGGGTGGATTTAGGCATATTGTCGACGAATAGTTAACCAAAACAAAAGGTTTATGGCCATACGGCCCGGCCGCCGGTTGCAGTTCCCTGCCCCCTCATGTCCTGCGCGGCATGCCCTCCGGCTGCCGCAGCATGCGGGATTGTGGCGTAAGCGCTGTATCCTCGGATACTGATCCGATTGAATTCAACCGGATCGGTATCTCATCTATTTGCTTGCGCATGATCTCCCGGCAAACGCTGCGCGCGTCTGTCCCAGGGAAAACCGGTTCCCCCCTTTTCCGGATCATGCTCTAGATTGACATTATGCGCCCAAAACCCGCCTCCATAAATACGCCTGACGGCCTGCCGGAACCTTTGCCGCGCACTTTTTCGATAGGCGGCCATGTCCTGAACGCGCCGAAGCCGGCTCCCGGGCTGTATCTGGTGGCGACCCCGATCGGCAACCTCGGCGACATTACCCTGCGCGCGCTGGAGACTCTGGCCGGCGTCGACATCATCGCCTGCGAAGACACCCGCATGACCCGCCGGCTGACCGAGCGCTACGGCATCACGGCGCTGCTGAAACCCTATCACGAGCACAACGCCGCGCTGGCGCGGCCGAAGATCCTGCAGAAGCTGGCGCAGGGAACCTCGATCGCGCTGGTCTCGGATGCCGGCACGCCGCTGATATCAGACCCCGGCTTCAAGCTGGTGCGCGAGGTCTGCGCCGCAGGTTACAAGGTGATCGCGCTGCCGGGGCCGTCCTCGGTACTGGCGGCGCTGTGCGTGTCGGCGCTGCCGACCGACCGGTTCTTCTTCGAAGGCTTCCTGCCGTCGAAACAGAACGCGCGCCGCACGCGGCTTGCGGAGCTGTCGCGGATCGACGCCACGCTGGTGATGTTCGAATCCGGCAACCGGGTGCAGGAGACGCTGGCCGATCTCGCCGACATCATGGCCGGCCGCGATGCCGCGATCTGCCGCGAGATGACGAAACTGCACGAGGACATCCGCCGCGCGCCGATCGCCGAACTCGCGGCAGCCGCCGACACGCTGGAGACGCGCGGCGAATTCGTGCTGGTGATCGGCCCGCCCCAGGCGAGCGCGCTGGTCATGACCGAGGACCGGCTCGACGATCTCCTGCGCACTTCACTTGCGACCGGCAGCGTCAAGGATGCGGTGGCGCATGCGGTCGAACTGTCCGGCCGGCCGCGCCGCGAAATCTATGCCCGCGCGCTCGAACTCGCCAAGGAATCCAACAAGGGAACCGGTTCGCTTGGCGGCGGGGGCGACGATGGCGAAGCCTGACGGCGCCACGCCCCCCGGCAAGCCTTTGAAAATCGCCTCGCCCGAGCGGGTCGCGGCGTTTCAGACCGGGCTGTCCGCCGAAAGCCGTGCCGCCGCGTTCCTGATGGCCAAGGGCTATCGCATCCTGGCAAAGCGCTTTCGCACGCCCCATGGCGAGATCGATATCGTGGCGCGCAAGCGCAGTCTGGTGGCGTTCGTCGAGGTCAAGGCCCGCGCCAGCCTCGATGAGGCCGCCTATGCGGTGACGCCGCGCCAGCAGCAACGCATCATCGCCGCCGCTTCAGCCTGGCTGATGGCGCATCCCGAGCATGCGGAATTCGAACTGCGTTTCGACGCCATGCTGATTGCGCCGAGGCGCCTGCCGCGCCATCTGTTGGCGGCATTCGACGCCAGCACCTGACCTCTCCTTCCCGACAACCTGCCTCCCCACAACTTGCGGACATCAACATGAAATTGAACGTCGCCGTCCAGATGGACCCCATCGCGCGCATCAACATCCGCGGCGATTCGACTTTTGCGCTGTTGTTGGAGGCGCAGAAGCGCGGCCACGCCCTCGCCTATTACACGCCCGACAAGCTGTCGCTGCGTGGCGAGGAACTGGTGGCGCCGGTGCAGGCGCTCACCGTGCGCGACGAGGCCGGCAATCATTTTACCCTCGGCGAGCCCCGGCGCGAGCCGCTCGCCGCCTTCGACGTCATCCTGCTGCGGCAGGACCCGCCATTCGATCTCGCCTACATCACCTCGACGCATTTTCTCGAACGGATTCACCCGAAGACGCTGGTGGTGAACAATCCCGCCAGCGTGCGCAACGCGCCGGAAAAAGTCTTCGTGATGGATTTCCCGCAGCTGATGCCGCCGACGCTGATCTCGCGCGACCTCGAGGAGATCAACGCGTTCCGCGACCAGCACGGCGCGGTCGTGATGAAGCCGCTGCACGGCCATGGCGGTGCCGCGGTATTTCGTGTCATGCCGCAGGACATGAATTTCGGCTCATTGTTCGACATGTTCTCCGTCACCTTCAAGGAGCCCTGGGTGATCCAGCGCTTCCTCCCCGAGGTGAAACACGGCGACAAGCGCATCATCCTGGTCGACGGCGAATTCGCCGGCGCCGTCAACCGGGTGCCGGCGCCGGACGACCTGCGCTCCAACATGGTGCGCGGCGGCGCCGCAAAGGCCACCGAGCTTTCGGAGCGCGAGCGCGAGATCTGCGCCACCCTCGGCCCACGCTTGCGCGAGCGCGGCCTGCTGTTCGTCGGCATCGACGTCATCGACGGCTTCCTCACCGAGATCAACGTCACCTCCCCCACCGGCATCCGCGCCATCGCCCGGCTCAACGGGCCCGATGTCGCGGCGAAGATCTGGGACGTGATCGAGAACAAGCGGGGCGGCTAGATTCGAGGAATTCGAGGAGCCAAGGAACCATTTTGCAGATGTGTCCCGTAGCCACGCGTACCGATTGTTGGTAAGCCTTCACTTGGCTTTCGATCTAAGGTTGCGAGGTCGCGATGATCGAGTTTGTCACGGTGGCAGCGCTGATCCTGACGGGATTCGCACTGGTATGGCTTTCCAAATACGCCAGACTCGGTCTTGGAGAAGCCTCCAAGACGACCGTCATCCTGGCGCCGCTGATTGCGTTTCTGTTTCTATCCGGGGCGATTTCTGAATTTGAAGGCTTGGGTTTGAAAGCAAAATTCAGAGACCTCAGAGACTTCAGCGCCAAAACCACGATCGACGCGGCAATAGCGTTGAAACTCGCGACGACCAGTGAGCAAGCCACCACGGGCGATTTCCTTAATGAAGCAATTTGGGGCTTTTGCCGACCTTATTATGTGTTGACCGACAGCTCGGCAAGAAACAAGGAGAAGCCGGATCAACTGGACAAGCAAGCTGTTCTGCACATCGCCACAGCGATACGAAACTCCATTGTATGCGGCAGATTTTCAGCACTCGTCGTCGTTGACAACGACCGAAGGCCGGTTGGCTTTTTTCCCCGCGATCAATTCCTGGAGTTACTTCGGATCGTGTTAGTGGGATACGGCGATGCCCATATCGACAGTGAAGCTGCTTTCCGGCAAGTAGCCGGTTCCGAACTCGGCGTCATTCTCCAGAACCCGGTAATACGTGCCAGATCAGACGAGGCCAGCCACAACACGGTGCCCGGCTCCGAAGATATCGAGTCGGTCTACAAGAAAATGATTGCTGACAACTTCGCGATCGCAATGATAACCGACCGGCTGAGCCGGTTTGATGGGATCATCACGCGCGCCGCTATTGAAGGCAAAATAATTGAACGGCTGCTGGCTGCCGCAAAGTAGCTCCTGTCTGGGTACGCTTGGCCGATTCGCTTCGCTTTGACGGAAGGCAGCCGTCGTCGACTCTCTTTGCCGTCATTGCAAGGAGCGAAGCGACGAAGCAATGACGGTCTCGATAGACTTTGTCTTGTTGCCTTCCTTTTCAGCCACCGCGCCGAAACGTCCTACCGCCCCCGCGCGAACGCCTCGAGCTTCCTTGAAATGCTGTGCAGGGTGCCGATGCCGTAACCATCCGGATCGTCCTCCACGATTCGATAATCCGCCTTGATCGCCTCGAGATCCCCGAGCAGGCGATTGGCGTAACTCACGGGATCGCCTGACTCGGCCGCGCTCGGCGCCAGAACGATCTTTTCGGCGTAGACCACCGCCACCATTTCGTCATGGCCGACATTGTGGCCGCGCGCGGAGGTGTAATAGGAATCCGACTGGTGGGCGCGGGCGAGCGCGGTCTCCTCCGCGAGAGCCTCTCGAAACTGGTCCTGTATTTCGGCAATGAGTTGCGCATGGGCGGCGCTGCCGTCGCCGCGGCTGGGAAAGCAGGCGTTAGCCAAACGCTTCAGGAATGATAGCAAGCCGACTCCCCCGATTTAGGAGATAATGATATCTGGATGCGGCCGTGCGGGTGAGCCAATGATCTACCCCCGCATGGCAAAGCGAAGGAAGATCAGGCGCGCGGCATGATCAAGGCAGCCACCACCCTCATCGCGCTGTTGTTGACCACGGAGCCCGGCTCCGAGGCGGTCGAGGTCAGGGATCGCGGCGCCGTCGATCTCGCAACCTTCGAATGCCGCGACACCCCGCGCAGCACCCTGATCCAGCGCGCCTGTTACGACAAGGCGCAGGCCACCATGATTGTCAGCGTCAGGGGCACCTACCACCAGTATTGCGAATTGCCGGCGGCGACCTTCGACCGCCTGATGGCGGCGCCGTCGATGGGGCAGTTCTTCAAGCAGTATTTTGCGGATGCCGGTCCGGACCGCCGGTATGACTGCGAGATCCGGCGGGTGCCGGGGTATTAGGCGAAGACGGTCTTCCGGGTCGCATCCGTCGCATGACCGTCTTGTGCAATGGCTGCATCTGGCGGGCGGCGCCCTTGATGTTCCCTTAATGTTCTTGCCGAACCGCCACCTTTCCGCTACCCTCGATTGCGGAAAAGTGGGGCGGCATGGTCCAGCGGGTTTCTACCGTAGCCTTTGAGGGCATCGAGGCCCGCAGCGTCGACGTGCAGGTGCAGGTCGCGCCGGGGCTGCCTGCATTCGCCATCGTCGGCCTGCCCGACAAGGCGGTCTCCGAGGCGCGCGAGCGGGTGCGCTCGGCGCTGATCGCTTCGGGGCTGGCGCTGCCGGCGCGCCGCATCACCGTCAATCTCGCGCCCGCCGACCTGCCGAAGGAAGGCAGCCATTACGACCTGCCGATCGCGCTCGGGCTGATGGCCGCCATCGGCGCGATTCCGCCGGACGCGCTTTCAGGCTTCACCGTGCTTGGCGAACTCGGCCTCGACGGATCGATCGCGCCGGTGGCGGGCGTGTTGCCCGCGGCGATCGGCGCCAATGGGCGCGACGAAGGCCTGATCTGCCCGGCGGCCTGCGGCGCCGAAGCGGCCTGGGCGAGCCCGGACATCCAGATCGTGGCGGCGAATTCGCTGATCCAGATCGCCAACCATTTCAGGGGCACGCAGGTGTTGTCGCGGCCGCAGCCGAAGGTGCACGCGCCGGAGGCGAACCTGCTCGACCTGCGCGACATCAAGGGCCAGGAGAGCGCCAAGCGCGCGCTCGAGATCGCGGCGGCCGGCGGACATCATTTGCTGATGATCGGCGCGCCCGGCGCTGGCAAATCGATGCTCGCCGCACGGCTGCCCTCGATCCTGCCGCCGCTGTCGCCGTCCGAGCTGCTCGAAGTCTCCATGATCGCTTCCGTCGCCGGCGAAATCCGCGACGGCGCGCTGACCGCGCGGCGGCCGTTCCGCAGCCCGCATCATTCCGCCAGCATGGCGGCGCTGACCGGCGGCGGCATGCGCGCCAAACCCGGCGAGATCTCGCTGGCGCATCAGGGCGTGCTGTTCCTCGACGAATTGCCGGAGTTCGACGCCCGCGTGCTGGACTCGCTGCGCCAGCCGCTGGAGAACGGCGAAGTCTCGGTGTCCCGCGCCAATCATCGCGTCACCTACCCGGCGCGCTTCATGCTGGTCGCCGCCATGAACCCGTGCCGCTGCGGCCATGCCTATGAGCCCGGCTATTCCTGCAAGCGCGGCCGCATCGACCGCTGCACCTCCGATTATCAGGCGCGCATTTCCGGCCCGCTGATGGATCGCATCGACCTGCGAATCGAAGTCCCCGCGGTCACCGCCGCCGACCTGATCCTGCCGCCGCCGGCGGAAGGCTCCGCGGAAGTCGCCGCGCGCGTCGCCGCGGCGCGCGACATCCAGCTCGCGCGTTACGCCGCCGCCGGATTGCCGCAGGTCCGCACCAATGCGGAAGCGCCGGCCTCGGTGCTGGAAGAGATCGCGCAGCCGGATGCGCAGGGAATGAAACTGCTGCGCGATGCCTCGGAGACCATGCGGCTGTCGGCGCGCGGCTATCACCGCGTGCTGCGCGTCGCCCGCACGCTGGCCGACCTCGACGGGTCAGACAAAATCGGCCGGCTGCATCTGGCCGAAGCCTTGTCCTATCGCGCGCTGGCCGAGGACGTACGCAACGCGGCGTGACGAGAGAAGGCAAATCGGCGCTTCCGACTACCCGACAAGAGCGCGAAGTAAGCCGTTAAAACCATTGCGTGCGGGAATGCCGGGTGTTTCGGCGTACTCGTGGTTGCTAACGCGTGTTCTTTTCTTTGCACACGCGGGTGCGCGGGCGCCCGGCATTTCCCACGCCCTCACTTGGGCGAAACTCTTTGCACAGCCCGAACGCATCGCGCCGCGGGAACGATCTTCGTCGTCCCGGCCTTGAGCCGGGACCCATATGTGGACGGCCCCCGTGCCACAAGAGTTTTTTGAGGTCTGATCGGATCGCTTGCATCCATATGTCCGGCCTGTTGGTGCGGTCGCTTGGACCGCTGGCCAAGATGGCTTCCGCGACGCGAGTTCCAAACAACCACACGACCTGTCTTGGGCCAATGGGTCCCACGGATTGTCTCGCACCTCGGATCGATCGATCCTACCATCTGCTCCTCTTGCAGCTCCGGCTCAGCCGATAAGACGAACTTACCGGCTGATCTCTTAGGCGGCTGACGCCGATGCCTCAGACATCCGCGCGCCGTCGTAATTATCCCCCGTAACCATCAGTTTCCAGGCGATGCGGGCAATCTTGTTGGCGAGCGCCACCGCCGCGAGTTTTGGCGGCTTGCGCTTGAGCAAAGCGATCAGCCAGGGCGATGGATGGCCACGGCCGTACTTCGCCTGCTGAATCACGGCGGTCGCTCCTGCCACCAGCACGCTGCGCAACCTCTCATCGCCGGCACGGGTGATCTTGCCGAGCCGGGTTTTGCCGGCAGTGGAGTGGTCTTTCGGGGTCAGTCCGAGCCAGGCCGCAAAATGCCGGCCCGAGGAGAAGGCACGCGGATCAGGCGTCTTCATCACCAGCGCCGTGGCGCCGATCGGCCCGACTCCTGGAATCTTCGCCAAGCGCCGGCTATCGGCATTGCCGCGGTGCCAGGCCCTCAGCCTGGCTTCGATTGCCTTCAACTCTCCCTGCAACTGCGCGTACTCGCGGCCCTGGACCGCAAACGACTCGCGCGCCAGCGCCGGCACGCTGTCATCTTGCGCGATGCCAGCTAAAAGCGGTTCGATCTTGTCGAGGCCCTTGGCCACCGCAAGGCCGAACTCTGCCGCATAGCCCCGGATCATATTGCTGAGCTGGGTGCGACGGGCGACCATCTGCTCGCGGAGACCTGCCAGCATCAAAGCTGCCTGCTGCTCGGCCGTCTTCACTGGCACAAACCGCATCGTCGGTCGGCCCATCGCTTCACACAGCCCCTCGGCATCTCGCCCGTCGTTCTTGTTCCGCCTGACGTAAGGCTTCACGTGTTGCGGCGCGATCAGCTTCACCTCGTGGCCGAGCTTGCCAAGCTCGCGCGCCCAATAATGCGCCGCACCGCAGGCCTCGATCCCGATCACGGTCGGCGGCTGCTTGGTAAAAAATGCCACCATTTGCGCCCGGCCGAGCCGCCTGCGCAACACCGGCCGTTCGGTCGCATCAACCCCATGCAGCTGGAAAATATGCTTCGACGTATCCATGCCAATTCGGATAATCTGTTCCACGGACGGCTCCTTTGTCTGAGATTTGCAACAACCTCATTCTGGCACAACTGATGCCGTAGGGGGCCGTCCACCCCATCAGCCACCGAAGTCGATGTTATGCCAGGCTGGAGCCCCAATCTTTTTTGCCACTGACATCAGTGGTTATGGGCCCCGGCACAAAGGCCGGGGCGACGAATCCGTTTGAGTACACCGCCTCCTCCGTCAACCAGCCGGTAACCAGTCCCGTTTACACTCTGCCAACCATAAGCCGCGGCGTTGCACCGGCTTATCGGCGGGCGAGTGCGTGTCATGTTGCGTTTCAAGGTCCTGGCCTCGGTTGTTCCACTGTTGGTTGCCGCCGTGTTCGCGCGCGGCGATTTCCTGCCCGGCGCGCGGCCTTGCGTCGCGATCGGCGAAGGTTCGGTCCAGATCACCTCGCTGCCCTGGCAGGCGCAGTCTCACGTCTCCTTCACCCGCGATCCGGCGCACGCAACCGTGCGGGTCCAGCTGACAGACAATGCCGAGGCGGCGGATTTTGCCGTGCTCGACGACGTCGACAGCTCCGAGGCCAGCGCCTGCACGGTCAATCCGGCGACCCGTTTCGTGGCAATCTCCGCAAGTCCTTCGGCGTCGGAGCCGGTGATCTATCTCTCGCAGAACGGCCCGGCCGATTACCGCATTTTTGTGCGCTCGACGCGCTTTTCGGCGCGCGATGCCGCCGCCCTCATCGTCGGTGCCCGCGGCGCGCCGCAGCGGCTCGCCGCGGCGTTCTGAGCCTTTGTTTGACGCGTTTTCTTTACGCGAACCGGCATCCACCCCTATGCCTTAACCTTTCGTCAACCACGTTTTTACCTGATGGCGTCAAGCCCTCCGGCCTCAAGCACTTTGCAAGGTCGCCGCGGCATCGTCGGCGCCGCGACAGGCGCGGCAAGACAGGCACAAGGTCATCGGCATGAAGCGGCGGATTTTCCGGATCAAGATACGCATACGCCGCTTCGCCCGGCGCCATCCCTGGCTCACCTTCACCGTCCGCTCCTCCATGATCTTCTCCGCCGCGTTCGGCGGGGCCTATGGCTTCATCGCCGGCAGCCGGTCCGAAGGTTCCGGCTACGACCCGCACGCCTATGCGATCGGCGCCAGTTTCCTGTTCGCGCTCGCCTGCGTCGCGCTCGCGACCCTGAGCTTCCGGTTGCGCTGGATGCGCCAGAAGCACAAGAAAATGGCGCTGCACAACGAAGCGCTGGCCGACCGCAATTGGGAACTGAAAGAGGCCGAGCAGCGCGCCCGCAGCCTGTTCGAAGCGCAGGGCGACCTGATCGTGCTGCGCGACGGCGACGGCCGCATCACCTTCGTCAACGACGCCTATTGCGAATTGGCGGAACTGCCGCGCGAAAAACTGATCGGCAGCCGCTTCAAGCCCACCGTGCTGGAGCAGGGCGACACCGCGATCGAGACCAACGGCACGCGAATCTACGACCAGAGGATCGCAACCGCGCTCGGGCCGCGCTGGATCGCCTGGCGCGAAGGCCTGGTTCGCATCGATGCCGGACATCCGGCGGAAATGCAGAGCGTCGGCCGCGACGTCACCGACCGCACCGAGACCGAACGCGCGCTCGGCGAGGCCCGCGATCACGCCGACGCCGCCAACCGCGCCAAGTCCCGTTTCCTGGCGATGGCCTCCCACGAAATCCGCACGCCGCTGAACGGCATCATCGGCATGAGCGGCTTGCTGCTCGATACGCCGCTGACACCGGAGCAGATGACCTATGCCAGGGCGGTGAAGAGCTCGGGCGACGCGCTGCTGTCGCTGATCGAGGAACTGCTGGACTATTCCAAGATCGAGGCCGGCAAGATCGATCTCGAACACCGCCCGTTCGCGCTTTCCGCTATGATCGAGGACATCACCGAACTGCTGGCGCCCCGCGCGCAGGCGCGCAAGCTCGAGATCGCGGCCTATGTCGACGAGCGGCTGCCGGCGGAGGTGGTCGGCGACGCCGCGCGGCTGCGCCAGGTGCTGCTCAATCTCGCCGGCAACGCCATCAAGTTCACCTCGACCGGCGGCGTGGCGCTGATCGTCGAGCCCGGCATCCGGCCCAATGAAATCTCCTTTCTGGTGCGCGACACTGGCATCGGCATCGCGCCGGAAGCGCGGGAGCGGATCTTCCGCGAGTTCGAACAGGCCGACGACCGCATCGGGCGCAGCTATGGCGGCACCGGCCTCGGCCTGAGCATCTCCGAGCGCATCGTCAAGCGCATGGGCGGACGCATCACGCTGGAGAGCCGGCTCGGCGCCGGTTCCACCTTCGAAGTATCGATCCCGCTCGCCGCGTCCGACAGCGACAGCGGTGCGCAAAAGGCCTTCGTCGCGCCCGACCTGACCGGTCTTGCGATCATGCTGGTGACGCCGCAGAGCATCGAGGCTTCGCTGATCGCGCGGCGGCTGCAGCGCTGGGGCGGCCAGACCTGCATGGTCTCGGATATTGCGGTGGCGCAGGCCCTGCTGCCGGAGCGGACCTGGCACGCCGTGCTGCTCGATCATGCGCTGGGCGCCAGGGAAGTCGCCGCACTCGGCGAGGCCGCGCGCAGCCATGCGACGCAGCGCATCGTGCTGTTCACGCCGGCGACCCGGCAGGAACTGCTGGCTTCAACATCCTCCTCCTTCACCGGCTATCTGATCAAGCCGCTGCGCGCGGCCTCGCTCGCGGCCCGCCTGACCACGACGCCGGAAGTATCCGCGCCCGATCTTGCAGGCGATGCGCTGATCGATGCGCCTGAAACAAGCGAGACGTTTGCGCTCGCGCCGGCGCATGGCCTCTCCATCCTGGTGGCCGAGGACAACGAGATCAACGCGCTCCTGATGCGCTCGCTGCTGACGCGGCTCGGCCATCACGCCGTCATCACCACCAATGGCGAGGAGGCGCTGGAATCCTGGCTCGCCGCCAGGTCCGCCGGCGCGCCCTATGATCTGGTGCTGATGGACATCCAGATGCCGCAGCTCGACGGCATCGAGACCACCAAGCGGATCCGTGAGCGCGAAGCCGGCCAGCCCGGCCGCCCGACGCCGATCCTGGCGCTGACCGCGAATACGTTGGTCGAGGACCGCTACGCCTGTTTCGAAGCCGGCATGGACGGTTTTCTGATCAAGCCGCTCGACCGCGAAAAGCTCGCCGATGCGCTGGCGGGGCTGGCCGCCTCGCGGCATCTCGCGGCGTGAAGGGGGACGCTGTCACGCCGCGGCAATCGCGGTGTCACATGACTGTTGAGGGCCCGTGATCTCTCACCCTCGAAGACCGCGCCGATTCGATTCGGGTGAACGCGGCCACGAGGGAAGCCATGCAGAACGGCGAGTTGGCGCGATCGACGCAGCGCCTGATCCAGATGCTGCGGCCGGAGCACGTCGGGACCGCCGCGCAGGCGGCGATGACCTGGTTCAAGCCGCCGCCGGCCACGCTCGGACGGCTCGGCGCGCTCGAGGTGCGGCTGGCCGAGGGCAAACGCGAAGTGAAGCGCGCGCAGAAGTTGCGCTATCGCGTGTTCTACAAGGACGGCAGCGCGATCGCCGACGCCGCCACCCTGCTGGCCCGCCGCGACAAAGATGCGTTCGACAGGATCTGCGATCATCTGATGGTGATCGATCACGCCGCCAAACCGTCGATGAGCGGCAAGCAGCCGGTGGTCGGCACCTATCGCCTGCTGCGGCAGGAGGTAGCGGAGAGGAATGGCGGGTTCTACACCGAGAGCGAATTCGACATTGCCAGCCTGATCGACCGCCACGCTGGTTTGCGCTTTCTCGAATTGGGGCGATCCTGCGTGCTGCCGCGCTACCGCAACAAGCGCACCGTCGAGTTGCTGTGGCACGGCATCTGGACCTATGTCCGCCGGCACCGGCTGGATGTGATGATCGGTTGCGCCTCTTTCGAGGGCACCGATCCCGACCGGCTGGCGCTGCCGCTGTCGTTTTTGCATCACTACGCCCGGGCGCCGGAAGCCTGGCGCGCTAGCGCGCATCCCTCCCGCCGGGTCGAGATGAACCGGATGGCGAAGGAAGCCATCAATCCGAAGGCCGCACTTCACGAGCTGCCGCCCTTGATCAAGGGATATCTGCGGCTAGGGGCCTTTATCGGCGACGGCGCCGTGATCGACCATCAGTTCGGCACCACCGACGTGCTGATCGTGATGCCGGTGTCGGCGATCAGCGCCCGCTACATCGAGCATTTTGGGGTCGACGCGACGCGGCACGCGGCCTAAAGCCGCCGTAGCGCCACGGTCTCGACCACGTGGTCGGCGCCCTTCTTGAGGATCAGCGTCGCCCGCGGCCGGGTCGGCAGGATGTTTTCCTCGAGATTGGCGAGGTTGGTCCGCTCCCAGATCGCCAGCGCGGTTGCGGTGGCTTCCTCGTCGGACAGCGGCGCATAGCGATGGAAATACGATCGCGGATCGTGGAACGCGGTGTCGCGAAGCGCCAGGAACCGCCGGATGTACCATTCGCGCAGCACGGCTTCGTCGGCATCGATATAAACGGAGAAGTCGAAGAAGTCCGAGACCACCGGAACGGCCTTGCCGTCGCGCGGCAGCCGGCCGGTCTGCAGGACATTGACGCCCTCGACAATCAGGATGTCCGGCCGGTCGACCTCGATCCATTCGTTCGGAATGATGTCATAGGTCAAATGCGAATAGACCGGCGCCCGCACCAGCCGCCGTCCGGCCTTGATATCGCTGAGGAACGAAAGCAGCGTCGGCAGATCGTAGCTCTCGGGAAAACCCTTCTTCTGCATCAGGCCCTGCCGCTCGAGCACGGCATTGGGAAACAGAAAACCGTCTGTGGTGACCAGATCGACCTTCGGCCGCGGCGACCATCGCGCCAGCAGCGCCTGCAGCACGCGCGCGGTGGTCGATTTGCCCACCGCCACCGAACCGGCGACGCCGATGATATAGGGCACCTTGCGATCCCGGATGCCGAGGAACTGGCGTTGCGCCTGATAGAGCCGGTGCGTGGCGTCGACATAGATCGACAACAGCCGGGACAGCGGCAGAAAGATTTCCTCGACCTCCTTCATATCGAGGCGGTCATGCATCGAACGCAGCCGCTCGAATTCGCCCGGCTCCAGCGTCATCGGCGTGTCGTCGCGCAGCCGGGCCCATTGTTCCCGGGAGAATATCCGGTAGGGATTGTACTGCTGTTCCGGTGCCCGAATATCCACGACGCCGCCTCCAGCCCCTATGAGTCGCGCTTGCGCGCGGCCTTCTCTTCCAGTCCGGACATGCCTGTGCGCTGTGACAGCGCGGCTTCGACCTCATCGAGCTTCACGCCGCGCGACTTCAGAAGCACCAGCAGATGGAACAAGAGGTCCGCGCTTTCGGCGATGAGATGGTCGCGATCATTCTCGACCGCGGCGATCACGGTTTCCACCGCCTCCTCGCCAAGTTTCTTGGCGCAATGCTCGGAACCCTTGTCCAGGAGCTTGCGGGTATAGGACGCCTCTCCGCCCGACGCGGCGCGGGCATCGATGGTGGCGACAAGGTCGTGGATCGTGAAACGCGACATCAACCAGCACTCAACAACTGCGCCCGCCAGGATCGGGGCGCCCATCACCCCGTGGGATGTAACACTTCTGTCGCAAAGAGTCGTCAGGGATCGAGCCGCATCGGCAGCCCGGCGCGAACCATGTGGTCCTTGGCCTGGCGTATGGTAAATTCCCCGAAGTGAAATATCGACGCCGCCAGCACCGCGGTGGCGTGACCCTGTCGGATGCCGTCGACCAGGTGATCGAGATTGCCTACACCGCCGGAGGCAATCACCGGCACCCGAATGCTGTCGGCCACGGCCTGGGTCAGCGGAAGATCAAAACCCTGCCTGGTGCCGTCGCGGTCCATCGAGGTCAGCAGGATTTCGCCGGCGCCGAGCGAGACCACTTCCTGGGCGTATTCGATGGCATCGATCCCGGTCGAATTGCGCCCGCCATGGGTGAAGATTTCCCAGCGCTCACCGCCGCCGCCGCGTTTGACACGCTTGGCGTCGATCGCCACCACGATGCATTGCTCGCCGAATTTTTCGGCGGCTTCCTTGACGAATTCGCGACGGCTGACCGCGGCGCTGTTGATCGACACCTTGTCGGCGCCGGATCGCAGCAGCGTCTTGATGTCGTCGACGGTGCGCACGCCGCCGCCCACCGTAAGCGGCATGAAGCAGGCTTCCGCGGTGCGCCGGACCACGTCGAGCATGATGCCGCGATTTTCATGCGTCGCCGTAATGTCGAGAAAGCAAAGCTCATCGGCACCGGCGGCGTCATAGGCGATCGCCGCTTCGACGGGATCGCCGGCGTCGCGCAGATCGACGAAGTTGACGCCTTTGACCACGCGCCCGTCCTTGACGTCGAGACAGGGAATCACGCGCACCTTGAACATTGATTTCTCCTAGGCCGCAGCGCGCGCGCTGCGGATCAGCGCCAGTGCGGCTGCGGGATCGAGACGGCCGTCGTAGAGCGCGCGCCCCGCGATCGCTCCAGCCAGTTTCCTGGCGCGGGGCTGTAGCAGTGCCTTGACGTCGTCGATCGATGCAAACCCGCCGGAGGCAATGACGGGGATCGAGATGTGTTCGGCAAGCTCGATGGTTGCGTCCAGATTGAGGCCCTTCAACAGGCCGTCGCGGGCAATATCGGTAAAGATGATCGCGGCGACGCCGGCATCCTCGAAGCGCTGCGCGATCTCGAGCGCGGTGACCTGCGAGGTCTCGGCCCAGCCTTCGACCGCGACCTTGCCGTCGCGGGCGTCGAGACCCACTGCGACGCGGCCGGGGAACTTCTTCGCCGCGCCCTTCACCAATTCGGGATCGCGCACCGCCGCGGTGCCGATGATCACCCGCGCCACGCCCTTGGCGAGCCAGGCTTCGACCGTTTTCAGATCGCGGATACCGCCGCCGAGCTGAACCGGCATGGTGACCGCCTTCAGCATCGCCTCGACCGCAGCCGCGTTCATCGGCCTGCCGGCAAAGGCGCCGTCGAGATCGACCACGTGCAGATATTCGAAACCCTGCGCGGCGAAGCTCTTCGCCTGCGCCGCGGGGTCGAGGTTGAACACGGTCGCGCGCGCCATGTCGCCCTGCTCCAGGCGCACGCATTGGCCGTTTTTCAGATCGATAGCGGGAAAAAGGATCACGGCTTCCACTTCAGAAAGTTCGAGATCAGAGCCAGTCCGAAGCGCTGGCTCTTCTCGGGGTGAAACTGGGTGCCGATCGCGGTGTCCTTGCCGACCATCGCCGTCACCGGCCCGCCGTAGTCGGCGCGCGCCAGCACCTCGGCCTCATTGGTGGCATTGAGGTGATAGGAGTGCACGAAATAGGCGTGGCGGCCCTTCGGCCCCAGCGGCAGCCGTTCCAGTACCGGATGCTCCCTGACCATGTCGAGCGTGTTCCAGCCCATATGGGGGATCTTCAAATTCTCCTCGCGCGGCGAAATCTTCTCGACGTCGCCCGCGATCCAATTAAATCCGTCGGTGGTGACGTGCTCCTTGCCGCGGGTCGCCATCAACTGCATGCCGACGCAAATGCCGAAGAACGGCCGCGCCTTGTTGCGCACCGCTTCCGTCATCGCCTCGATCATGCCGTCGAGTGCATCCAGCCCCCTGCGGCAATCGGCGAAGGCGCCGACCCCGGGCAGCACGATGCGATCGGCGCGATACACCGTCTCGGGATCGCGGGTCACCACGATCCTTGCCGGCACATCCATGCCACGCGCGGCACGCTCAAACGCTTTCGCGGCGGAGTGCAGGTTGCCGGAGCCGTAGTCGATGATGGCAACGCTCACCGTGACCCTCCCGGTTCCGGGAATAACCCGATGATGCCGTTTTGCGGCAGCGGCGGCGGCGAGAACGGCTGGCCAGCGATGTTCCGCGTCGGCGGCGGCCCACCGCGATCAACCGCCACAAAGTCGTCGCCGAGCGCGCGCCGTTTGGCGCTCCAGCGATCGAAGAAGCGCCGTTCGGCCTGCTCCAGGTTGTCGGCCACGACGATGTCGAGCTGACGCCAGTTGCGCCGCGACAGGGTCCAGCGCCGCAGACTTGCCGCTTCCAATCCCATCAGCAGCGCCAGCAGGACGTCGACGAGAAAGATCGCGGTCCGGCCGGCGCCGAGCGCCGCCAATCCGAAATCGACCGCGACCATCACGACGATCCAGCCGATCAGCGCCAGCCACAGCCGGTGCCAGGCCAGCCAGACCGCGCCCAGAACCACTGCCCAGAAATGAAAGCCGTCGCGAACGAAGGCGAACCTGTCGGTCGCGCCGATGCCCGCATGGTTCGTCACTGGTGCATGAACGGTATAAACCGGCATCGAACCTCTCCGCCGAAAACGCAAAATCAGCCGCCGAGCTGACCCTTGGTGGACGGCACTTCGCCCGCGGCGCGCGGATCGATCGCCACCGCGGCACGCAATGCCCTCGCCAGACCCTTGAAGCAGGATTCGGCGATATGATGGCTATTCTCGCCATATAGGGTCTCGACGTGCAAAGTCACGCCGGCGTTGATGGTAAAGGCGTTGAACCATTCGCGCACCAGTTCGGTGTCGAATTGACCGACCTTGTCGCGCGGAAACTCGACCTTGAACACCAGCACCGGCCTGCCGGAAATGTCGATCACGACCCGCGACAGCGTCTCGTCCATCGGCATGTGGACCCCGGCATAGCGGGTGATGCCGGCCATGTTGCCAAGCGCCTGCTTCACCGCCTGTCCCAGCGCGATGCCGACGTCCTCGGTGGTGTGATGGTCGTCGATGTGAAGGTCGCCGACCGCCTTCACGGTCAGGTCGATGCGCGAATGCCGGGCGAGCAAATCGAGCATATGGTCGAAGAAGCCGATCCCGGTCGCGACGTTGGCCACGCCGGTCCCGTCGAGGTTCACCGTCACCTCGATATCGGTCTCTTTGGTCTTGCGCTTGATGGTCGCTGTGCGCATGAAAACTGCTTTCCCTTGACGGCCCTTGGCCGCCCTTGCCCGAAAACGCGCCCTTTTAACAGGCTGGTCCGGCCTTCGCTACTGCGGGATGCCCCGCAAGAGGCCGAACTTCGCCCTATGGTGACCGGAATCCGGCATGAAACACGCCGATTGTAACCCTGCGCGCCAGCCCCTAAATCTGGGCGAACGCGAGGTACTCATGCAAGCATCCCAATCCCAGTCGCCGGTCTGGCACGGCACCACGATTTTGACGGTCCGCAAGGGCGGCAAGGTGGTAATCGGCGGCGACGGGCAGGTTTCGATCGGCCAGACCGTCATCAAATCCAACGCCAAGAAGGTCCGCAAACTCGGCAAGGGCGACGTGATCGGCGGCTTTGCCGGCGCCACGGCCGACGCCTTTACGCTGTTCGAGCGGCTGGAAGGCAAGCTCGAACAGTATCCGGGGCAATTGACCCGTGCCGCGGTCGAACTCGCCAAGGACTGGCGCACCGACCGCTATCTGCGCCGGCTGGAGGCGATGATGATCGTCGCCGACAAGGATGTGTCACTGGTTCTAACCGGCACCGGCGACGTGCTGGAGCCGGAAGCCGGCGTCATGGCGATCGGATCCGGCGGCAACTATGCGCTTGCTGCTGCCCGCGCCCTGGTCGATTCCGACAAGGATGCCGAGGCCATCGTGCGCCGGGCGCTCGATATCGCCGCCGATATCTGCGTCTATACCAACCGCAACGTGACCCTCGAGACCCTGTGAGGGCGGCCGATCGATGGCGCCGGATTACGTCTTCCGCCGGATGAATGCAGCCGACCTTCCCCTGATCCGGAACTGGCTTGCGTTGCCGCACGTTCTGGAGTGGTGGGGCGATCCGGAACAACAGTATGGGCTCGTCAGCGGCGACCTCGATGAGCCCGCCATGGATCAGTATATCGTTGCCGCAGCGGGCAGGCCGTTCGGCTACCTCCAGTGTTACGACCTGACCGCATGGAATTCAGGTTTCGGGCCGCAGCCTCCGGGTACCCGTGGTATCGACCAGTTCATCGGCGAGCCCGACATGATCGGGCGCGGCCATGGTTCAGCCCTCATTCGTGCCTTCGTCGATGGCCGGCTCAGAAACGGTGCGCCGCGCGTCGTGACCGATCCCGATCCCGCCAATCTTCGCGCCGTCCGCGCCTACGAAAAGGCGGGGTTTGAGAGAGACCGCATGGTAGATACACCCGATGGCCCCGCCCTTCTGATGGTGCGCGACGCATGACGGTCGAACGCAACGTCGCCCCCGCAGCTAACAGGTCTTTCGACGTGGCACTGGATGGTGGTCGCGGGCAGCTTGCTCGCGCTGCAGGCATCGATTCTGTTTGCGATGGGCCGGCTGCCGATTTGCGCCTGCGGCAATGTCAAACTCTGGCACGGCGTGGTGCTGAATTCGGAGAATTCGCAGCACGTCGCCGACTGGTACACATTCTCGCATGTCCTGCACGGCTTCCTGTTCGTCACGATGATGATCGAAGGCGCCTGGGAACGGGTCGAGAATTCCGACTGGATCATCAACCGCTGCCCCACCGGCACGGCGTCGTTCGATTGTTTCGGCGACAGCATCGTCAATTCGGTTTCCGATACGCTGGCGATGGTCGGAGGCTTCCTGCTGGCGAAAAAGCTCCCGGTCGCCGCGACCGTCGCGCTCGCCATCTTGTTTGAACTCATATTGGTGCTTCACATTCGCGATAATCTTGCCCTGAACATCATCATGCTGATCCATCCCTTCGACGCGATCCGGCAATGGCAGTCCGGACCGCCGATCATCTGACGCCGCTTGTGCCAGTCACATTTTGAACCTAGTTAGGGCCAATGACCGACTTTTCCCCCCGTGAAATCGTTTCCGAACTCGACCGCTTCATTGTCGGCCAAGCCGACGCCAAGCGCGCGGTCTCCATCGCGCTGCGCAACCGCTGGCGGCGGCTGCAGCTCACCGGCCTCTTGCGCGAGGAAGTGCTGCCGAAAAATATCCTGATGATCGGGCCGACCGGCGTCGGCAAGACCGAGATCGCGCGGCGGCTGGCAAAGCTGGCCGGCGCGCCATTCATCAAGGTCGAGGCCACCAAATTCACCGAGGTCGGCTATGTCGGCCGCGACGTCGAGCAGATCATCCGCGACCTGGTCGAGGTCGCTATCGCGCAGACCCGGGAGCGCAAGCGCAAGGACGTGCAGGCCCGCGCGCAACTCGCGGCTGAAGATCGTGTGCTCGATGCCCTGGTCGGGCCCAGCTCCAGTGCCGCGACGCGCGATTCGTTTCGCCGGAAATTGCGCGCCGGCGAGCTCAACGACAAGGAAATCGAAATCGAGACGCAATCCTCCGGCGGCATGCCGATGTTCGAGATTCCCGGCATGCCCGGCGCGCAGCTGGGCGCGATCTCGATCGGCGATATCTTCGGCAAGATGGGCGGGCGGACAAAAACCCGCCGGCTGACGGTCGCGGATTCCCACGAACTCCTGGTCAACGAGGAATCCGACAAGCTGCTGGATAACGACCAGCTGGTGCAGGAATCGATCCATGCGGTCGAGAACAACGGCATCGTGTTTCTCGACGAGATCGACAAGATCTGCGTGCGCGAAGGCCGCAGCGGCGGCGGTGATGTCTCGCGCGAAGGCGTGCAGCGCGACCTGCTGCCGCTGATCGAAGGCACCACGGTCTCGACCAAGCACGGCGCGGTCAAAACCGATCATGTCCTGTTCATCGCCTCAGGCGCGTTTCACATCGCCAAACCGTCGGACCTGCTGCCGGAACTGCAGGGCCGCCTGCCGATCCGCGTCGAACTGGAAGCCCTGACCCGCGACGACATGCGCCGCATTCTGACCGAACCGGAGGCGTCCCTGATCAAGCAGTACGTCGCGCTGATGCAGACCGAAGGCGTCACGCTGGATATCACCCCGGAGGCCATCGACGCGCTCGCCGACGTAGCGGTTGCGGTCAATTCGACGGTCGAGAATATCGGCGCGCGACGATTGCAGACCGTGATGGAGCGGGTGCTCGACGAGATCTCCTTCGCCGCCCCCGACCGCAATGGCGAGACCATCCAGATCGATGCCGATTACGTCCAGAAGCATGTCGGCGACCTCGCCAAGAACGCGGATTTGAGCCGGTTTATTCTGTAGGTTTTGCAGGTAAGATCGTCGTCCCTGCGAAAGCAGGGACCCATACCCACCAATGGCCGTTGCTGAATCTGACAGCGGCCCAAGCTTTCCCAAGCACGCAAGCCGGTGGTTATGGGTCCCGGCTCGCGCTTCGCTTGGCCGGGACGACGATGAATCTAATCTTGCGGATGCGGGAGAACCCCTGGCGGCTGATGCTGGCCGTCAATGCCGCTGTGCTGACAGGGGTCTTTCTCTACAAGCTGCCGCGCGAGCCTTACGTCCCCTACATTCATCTGTTGGTCGATTATCATTTCGGCTTCACCAAGCGGGCGCTGATCGGCGCCGTGGTGTCGCTGTTCGTCGAAAAAGTGCCGGTGTGGCTGGTGTTCGCGCTCTCCGGCGCGGTGTGGCTGATCACGCTCGCGCTGTTCGCAAGACTGTTCCGGCGAACCTTCGGCGTTGGCGACGCGCAGATGCCGCTGTTCGTGTTCATGGCGGGATCGCCGTTCTTCCTGAAGAATTTCATGCATACGCTCGGGCATTTCGACATCTATGGCTGCGCGCTTGCGATTTGCCTTCTGCTGATCCCGGCGCGCTCGATCGCCTATGTGCTGCTGGCGGCTCTCTTCTCCGTCATCCTCATTCTGATCCACCACATCCATCTCCTGATGTATGTGCCGACCATCGCAGCGATCGTGGTGCTACGCTATTATCTGGTGCAAGGGGTGAGCCGGCAAAACGCGGGCATCGGAATTGCCGCGATGCTTGCCGTCAGCTTGCTGTTCTTTGTCGCGCAATTCCGGGGATCGCTGGCGGTACCTGAGGCGGAGTTCGTCGCCCACCTGCAGAGCAGGATGGCCGACCCCACCCGGACCAGGCTCCTGAGTTTCAGTTACATCTGGTATCAGCCGCTTGCTCAGGAAATCCGCGACACCTGGGAACGCATGCCCTCTAATCTGCTGGGCGTTCCCGTATTTGCGCTGCTGATCTGGCTGCATGCCCCGCTCTGGAGATATTTCGCCGATTTGATCCGCGCGCTTTTGGATCAATGGCACCGCCGCATCGTCACCGCCGCGATCGTCGCGGTAAGCCTGGCCTATCTCGTGATGTTCGCGATCGTGTTCGATTATTCCAGATGGATTTCGAACTGGGCGGTCTGCATGTTCCTGATCCTGCATGCGGTGAAGACCCTGCCTGCTTCACGGGAAGTGCCGCTGATACCGCGCGATGATCCGAAGACCATCCTGTTCGGCTGGATCGTGACGCTGATCCCGCGGGTCGGAATCGTGCGGCCGTTCTAGAGCCATTTCCGTTCCGATTGAATCGGAACGGGGCTCTATCTTTTTGTTTTGACGCGTTTTCTTCACGCGAACCGGTATCCACTTCGCTTGAAAACGCTCTAGGCAGCTCAAATACGTGAGCGTCGGACCCGAACATAGAGCGCACCCTCGCCGCCATGGCCGATATGCGCTTCCTCGAAGCCGACCACCAGCGAACGGAATTCCGGCAGGCCCAGCCATTGCGGCACTTGGCGGCGCAGCACCCCGCGTTCGGACTCGGAGCCCATCTTCCCTTTGCCGGTAATGACGAGCACGAAGGTCAGGCCGTCACTGTGGGCGCGTTGCAGGAATCCGAACAACGCGCGGTGGGCGCGCATCTGCGTCATGCCGTGCAAATCGAGCCGGGCATCGATCTCCTTGCGCCCGCGCGACAGTTGCGAGCGCTCGCGACGCCCGAGCGGCGCCAGCGGCGGCGCGGCCGGCGGCAACGCCGGTTTCGGCGCGCGCGGAATCCTGGCGGGCGGAAGATGCTTCGGCGGGTTTGCGGATGTTGCGGCGACCGGCGTTTCCGGATCCGGTGCCACGCCATGCGCCTTGGCGGCACGCGGCTTCTTGCGCAGCGGCTTTATTTGCTTGGCGACGCTCTCCCACAGCGCGCGTTCTTCCTCGCTCAGGCCGCGCTTGCGCCGCGGCGGCGCGGACAATTCCGGGATCGGGTTCGGACGCTTCATCGAACGCGGCGGTAATGGCGGTAATGACGATGGCGGCGCAGTTCACGGCTCGGCGCGATGTTGGGCCGCGCTTCCGGCAACGGCACCGGTTTCGCCACCGCCGTCTGGGTCGTCGCAGACGGCGCGACCGCCGCAGGAGCGCCGTTCTTCGCGGGTTCCCTGGCGACGGCAGCCTTCGAGCCGGCAGCCGCGGAAGCGTCGGTCGGCTTGGTGCCGTTCTTCTGGTCCTTGGGCTGATCCTTCAAGGGATCGACCTGCGGAAACAGCTTTGCGATCTTCTCCGACGGCCGCTCGTCCGGCACCGGCATTTTGCGCCCCCGAGCCACCGGATCGAGGCTCTTCGGAATCAGGATGGCGAAGCGCGCATTGTGCCGCAGCCGGCCGGATACTTTTCCGGCCCCGGCGCCGGCGCCGAAATAGAGATCGGCGCGCGCCGGACCGACGATCGCCGAGCCCGTGTCCTGCGCGATCATCAGCCGGCGGAACGGCGTCTTCGATAGCTCGGATTCGATCGGCAGCTCGCCCTCGATGAAGAACGGCGTGCCATAGACATGCAGCGCCTTGTCGACGGCGATCGACCGGCCCGGGGTCAGCGGGACGCCCTGCGCACCCACCGCCTCGTCCTTGTCGGAGAGGTTCACTTCGCGAAAGAACACGTAAGAGCGGTTCTGCCGGCGCAATTCGTTGGAGCCGTCGGGGTTCTGCTCCATCCACTCTCTGATCTTCTGCATCGACATCTGATCCTTCGGGATGATGTTGCGTTCGATCAGGATGCGGCCGACTGGCGTATAGGGATAGCCGTTGTGTGCGTCGTAGTTGATGCGGATGGTGGACCCGTCTTCGAGCTTCACCCGTGCAGAGCCCTGGATCTGCGTGAACAGCAAATCGGTCTGGTTCTTGAGCCAGCAGATTTCGAGCCCGCGGCCGGCAATCGCGCCGTCCTCGATCTCGGCGCGATCGTAATAGGGCACCAGTTTACGGCGGCCGATCTTGCGATATACCTGTCCCTTGTTGGGCAGTCCGGCCGAGCTTTGGCTGGTGCCGCGCACGAACAGATTGGAGGGGCGGCGATAGACCGGCACGGTGTAGACGTCGGTCTGGGTCCTGGAGCCGTCAATCACCGGCTCGTAGTATCCGGTAACGAAGCCCTCGCCCTCGCCGACCCGCGAGATCCGCAAGGGGAGAAAATGTTCCTCGAAAAAGGCTTTGGCCCTGGCGCCCTCGTTGAGGTCGAGACCTTTGGCGATCCTGCAGGGGTCGCGCAATGACGTGCCGAGGGCCTTTGGGTCGGAAGGAGGATTTCGTTGCGCCGCTATCGGCCGGCAGCTGGTGCGGAACGCCTTGTAGCCGGCGAGATGATCGTCCTCGCTCCAGCCGGCGATGTCGGCCCACGCGACCGGCGCATATTGGCTGCCGCTGATTTCAAGCGGCCAGGCGAGACGGGGATACGGGACGGCACGGATATTCGGAAGATGCGGACGCGCGCTGTGCGACTTGTGAGCACGATGCGCGGCGAACGCGCTCAAAGGCGCCATCGACAATGCGACCGCGATCGCACAAAACGCGGCGGCGTACCGCTTGACGCCGCCCGCGTCAGCTAGCGCTGCCGGTGCCAACCAGCTTCCAGTTCGGATCGCGTGAGGTGACGTCGCGGGCGAAGGTCCAAACATCAGTAATATCTGCGACCTTGTCCGGATTGCCGTCGACGATCGTTCCGGCCTTGTCGCGGGTCACCGAGACCATCTGCGACACGAAACGGACGGTCAGCTGCGCCGCGCGGTCGCGGGCTTCGGCACCGACGAGTTCGGCCTTGTCGATCGAGACAAACCGCGTTTCCGTCTTCTGCTCGTGCTTTTCGCGATCCTTGATCACGGACTCGAAACTCTCATAGACCTCGGACGACAAGAGGTCCTTCAGCGCGCGGCGGTCGCCATTGGCGAAAGCCAGCACGATCATCTCGTAGGCACTCTTCGCGCCGCTGAGGAAATGCCGCGGATCGAACGAGGAGTCCTGAGCGGCAATGGCATCGAGCCCCTGCGCCAGCGGCGTGCCCGTCTCGGCCAGACCCTTCCAGCGGTCGGACGGCGGCGTCACTTCAGCGGTCGGCGCCAGCGGCGCCTGATCGATCACAGCACCCGGCATCGGCACCACGTTATTGTCCTGCGTGCCCTGCAGGACGTTGCGCGCCGCGCGATCGAAGGGCGGCCGTTCGCTTCCGGTGCGCTGCCCGAGAACGTTACGCAGACGCAGGAAGATGAAGACCGCCAGCGCCAGAAAGATGATGGTGTAAATATCCACGTCGCATTCGCTTTCTTGTTCTCACGCCGGCAACGGGTCCGGCGGTAGAGCGTTCCCTCCGGGAACGGCAGAGACTACATCATCGGTTGGGTCTGCAGCATGTAGGCACGAAATCTGGCCCGGCCAATGGCGCCCTTTGCCACGGACGAATGTAGCGCGTTTTGGACCCAAGGGGAAACCCCGATCATGCCCGGAAATCGCGCATATTCAACAATTTAGGGCTTACCCCGGCAGCCCGGCCCGCCCTCCGGTACCGGATCCCGGGGAGCGCGCTGCTCCCCGGGGTTACCTTAACCGGGCACAGGCGATTGTCGTCCTTGTGGACCGAGGCGGGGCTATGATAGCCACTCGCCCCGACAAAGGCGTTTTCGCGCCTCACGAGCGAATTCAGACGCATAACCGGCCCGGCTCGGCTCCAGGAGAGATTTTCATGACCAACGGCAACGGCGCGCCCCCCGAGGCGGCCCCTCCTCAGTTGAACGTGCTGGCGCAGTACACCAAGGACCTGTCGTTCGAAAATCCGAACGCGCCGGCCTCGCTGGCGCCGCAGCAGCAGCAGCCCGCGATCAACATCCAGATCAACGTCAGCGCCAATAATATCGCCGAAAATGAGTTCGAAGTGACGCTTTCGGTCGAGGGCAAGGCTGAAAACGCCGGCAAGGTGATGTTCAGCTTCGATCTCGCCTATGCCGGCGTATTCCGTATCGTCAACGTGCCCAAGGAAAACCTGCACCCGCTGGTCATGATCGAATGCCCGCGGCTGTTGTTCCCGTTCGCGCGCGAGATCATCGCGACCTCGGTGCGTGACGGCGGTTTCCCGCCGCTGATGCTGGATCCGGTCGATTTTGTCGGTCTGTATCGCCAGAACCTGGAGCGGCAGGCTGCGGCCCAGGCCTCGCAGGCAAAGCCGAGCTGACGCGGGTCAACCGCCCAAAAAATCATTCCAGATCGGCTTGTCGCCCAGCGTGGCGACAAAGGCCCGATGGGCCGCGCGATCTTCATCGCTGACCCGTGGCGCCAGCGCCACCTCGCGGATCCGCCGCGGCATTTCGCCGTGCCCGCCGGCGCGGGCTTCGCGGACCTCGGTTGCCAGAATCAGTTGCGACTGCCGGGCTCCGATCAGGTCGATATAGACCTCGGCCAACAGTTCGGCGTCGAGCAAGGCGCCGTGTTTGGTACGGCGGGAATTGTCGATCGCATAGCGCGAGCAGAGATCGTCGAGACGGTTCGACACGCCCGGATGCTTGCGCCGCGCCAACAGCAGCGTGTCGACCAGCCGATCGCGTGCGATTGCCGGCCGCCGGATGCGGTCGAGCTCGGCATTGATGAAGCCGATATCGAAGGATGCGTTGTGAATCACCAGCGGCGCATCGCCGATGAATTCCAGGAACTCCTCGACCACATGGACGAACAGCGGCTTGTCGGAGAGGAACTCGCTGGACAGACCGTGCACGGCGAAGGCCTCGGCCGGCATGTCGCGCTCGGGATTGATATGCCGGTGAAAGGTCTGCCCGGTCGGCATCCGGTTGACGATCTCGACACAGCCGATCTCGACCAGCCGGTCGCCGCGCAGCGGGTCGAGGCCGGTGGTTTCGGTATCGAGAACGATTTCGCGCATGTGTCCGGTCCGCAAAAGCGGCGAATCAGCTCCGCCGTTTCGGCATTCTAACAACCTCTCGCAGGATGTCGCGGATTTGCGCCCGCACCGGGTCGAGACCGTGCGACGTATCCACCACGAAATCCGCGCGTTTGCGTTTTTCGGCGTCGGGCAGTTGCCGCGCCAGGATCGAATCGAGCGCTTCGCTGGTCATGGTGCCGCGCGCCATGATTCGCTCGCGCTGGTTTTCCGGCGAGGTCGTAACCACCACCACCGCATCGACGCGCTTCTCGCCGCCGGTTTCGAACAGCAAGGGCACGTCGACCACGACGACCGGTGCGCCGGCCTGCTCGGCTTCCTCGAAGAATTTCTGCCGCGAGGCGCCCAGCATCGGGTGAACGATCTGCTCGAGTTGCTTCATCGCGGCCGGGTCATGCACCACACGCGCCGACAGTTTCTGGCGGTCCACCTTGCCGTCCGAAGTCGTGCCCGGAAAAGCCGCCTCGATCGCCGGTGCCGCCTCGCCCTCGTATAATTTGTGAACCGTGGCGTCGGCGTCGTAGACCGGGACGCCGGCTTCCGCGAACAGTTTCGCGGTGGTCGATTTGCCCATTCCGATCGAACCGGTCAGCCCCAGAATTATCATTCGACTTATCGCCTGTCGTCCGAGCGTTTCTTGTTAGACGCCGAGCAGCCGCTCGCCGCGCAGAAACGCAAGCAACGGCAGCAGCGGCAGTCCGAGAATGGTGAAATGATCGCCTTCGATGCGTTCGAACAGATGCACACCCAGACCTTCGAGCTGATAGGCGCCGACGCTCGATGTCACGGCCTCGCCCGCCTCATCCAGATAGGCTCGGATTTCAGCGCCGCTCAGCTGCCTCATGGTCATTCGCGCCACGGCAACGCCTTCGAACAATATCTTGCCGTCGCGCGCCACGGCAACGGCGGAGTGCAGTTCATGGCTGCGACCGGCAAGGTCGCGCAATTGCTCGGCGGCCTGGGCGCGACCGGCCGGCTTGCTGAATAGCCGCTGTTCCAGCGCCAGCGTCTGATCGGCACCGATGACATATCCGCGGGAATGACGGGCCGAGACCCAAAGCGCTTTCTCGCGCGCCAGCAAGGCTGCTATTTCACCGGGCGCCAACAGGCCGGAAGCCTGCTGTGCGCCGCGCTCATCGATCTCGGCCGGAACGGCTTCGCAACGAAGGCCGGCATTGGCCAGCAGCATTTGTCGCGCTCGGCTTTGCGAGGCCAGGATCAACGGATCTCTGCCGCGCCACAGCGTCATTCGGACAACCGCTGCCGCTGCCGGTCGGTGAACAGCTTCATGACAGCGGCGGCGCTTTCCTCGATCGATCGCCGCGTTACGTCGAGCTGTGCCCAGTTGAATTTCGCGCTCAATCGGCGCGCAAAAGCGACCTCGTCGGCAACGGCCTGACGATCGATATAGTTGTCGTTGTCGCGGTCACCCATGCTCAAGAGCCGGTTTTGCCGTACCTGGATCAGCCGCTCGGGCGTGGCATGGAGACTGACCACCAGCGGCTTCTTCAGCGTCTCCAGTTGATGTGGGACGGGGATGCCCGGTACCAGCGGAACATTCGCGGTGCGGATGCCGCGGTTGGCGAGATAGATCGAGGTCGGGGTTTTCGAGGTACGGGACACACCGACCAGAACCACGTCGGCCTCTTCCAGGCCTTCGACGTGCTGGCCGTCATCATGCATCATCGTATAGTTCAGCGCATCGATGCGCTTGAAGTATTCCGCATTCAGGGTGTGCTGCGCGCCGACGCGCCCCGTCGTCGCGGCGCCGAGATAGGCCTGAAACAGCTGCATGACCGGCCCTATGATCGACAGGCTCGGAATGTTCATCTCCTTGCACTTGGCTTCCAGCCGGCCGACCAGATCCTTTTCCAGCAAGGTAAAGAGCACGATCCCCGGAGCTTCCTCGATTTCATCGAGCACGCGGTCGAGCTGCTTCTGGCTGCGCACCAAGGGATAGACGTGTTCGACCGGCGTTACATTGGCATATTGCGCGGCCACCGCGCGCGCCACGGTAATCAGCGTCTCGCCGGTCGAATCGGAAACCAGATGAAGATGAAAATAGTTGCCGGTCGTAGGCACCAAGACCCCTGTGTATCCTGTGAATCGCTGTGGAGCTTACCCGAGAGAATCGAGCCCTCGCCGATGGCTCAGGGATAACCCGGTATTTTCTTCACAGGCCTCATGAAATGGAAAAGTCCACTCGCTTGCCTCAATGATAATGAGATTATGTGGACTTGTCTCTTGATAAGCTCGCCATAACACTGCGCAAGCCGTTGAGGTAAGTGGCATTATTCCGATGGCCTGAACTACCGCCGGAAATGTTGATGGATGTGAACATCCAAGGACAAGAGCGGGACAAATTTGCGCGGGCCTAATCCACCGCTACTTAGACTCAAACCTAAGATTCTAAAATTATTAGTTTAGAAAAGGCCTGCTTGCGGATATGTCTCATCCCACGCAAGGTAGAGCTCTTCGATGTACGAATGGATCAAGGCGCTGCATGTGATCGCGGTCATCTCCTGGATGGCCGGCATGCTCTATCTGCCGCGGCTGTTCGTTTACCATTGCGATACCGAGGCCGGGTCGAAGCAATCCGAAACCTTCAAGATCATGGAACGGCGGTTGCTGAAGGCGATCATCAACCCGGCCATGATCATCGCCTGGCTCGCCGGATTGTATCTCGCCTGGAGCGGGCATTGGCTTTCGGCCGGCTGGTTCCACGTGAAGTTTCTGCTGGTGATCGTGCTGTCCGGTGTCCACGGGTTTTTTGCTCGCTGGGTGAAGGATTTCGCCGCCGATCGGAATACCAGGAGCCGGAAATTTTACCGCATTATCAATGAGGTACCGACGGTCCTGATGATTGGAATCGTGGTTTTCGTGATCGTGAAGCCGTTTTGAGTGCATTCGTCGCTAACACCCCAAGCCCGGAGCTGCTTGCGGAAGGCTCGCCGATTTTCTATATTAGCTAAATCCCACCCCACGCAGGCGGATGTGGTCGCGTTCCGGTTTTCCCATCGAACCGGCCGCCGCATCAGGTTTGAAGCCTCTCCGGCGCTTTCCTTGCTTAGACCTGTGGAACCTTCCTTCTTCTGCGTCCGCTTTTCCTCATAGCCACCTCACAACCCTTCCCTAGCTACTCCACAGGACCACCCCAATGCGGGAAATAAAACTTCAAGATCTCAAATCCCAAACGGCAGCCGAGCTCGTCTCGTTCGCGGAGGAAAAAGGGGTCGAAAACGCCAGCACCATGCGCAAGCAGGAGCTGATGTTCGCCATTCTCAAACAACTCGCGATCCAGGAAACCGACATCATCGGGGAAGGTGTCGTCGAGGTTCTCTCCGACGGCTTCGGATTTCTGCGCTCGCCGGATGCCAATTACCTGCCGGGACCGGATGATATCTACGTCTCGCCCTCGCAGATCCGCCGCTTCGGACTTCGGACTGGCGACACCATCGAAGGCCACATCCGCAGCCCGAAGGAAGGCGAACGCTATTTTGCGCTGCTGAAGGTCAACACGCTGAATTTCGAGGACCCGGAAAAATCCAAGCACAAGGTCAATTTTGACAATCTGACGCCGCTGTTTCCCGATCAGCGTTTTCGGCTCGAGCTCGAAGACCCGACCAGAAAGGACCTTTCTGCAAGGGTTATCGACATCGTGGCGCCGATCGGCAAGGGCCAGCGCGCCCTGATCGTGGCGCCGCCGCGCACCGGCAAGACCGTGCTGATGCAGAACATCGCGCATTCGATCACGGCCAATCATCCGGAATGCTACCTGATCGTGCTCTTGATCGACGAGCGTCCGGAAGAAGTCACGGACATGCAGCGCTCGGTGAAAGGCGAAGTCGTCTCGTCAACCTTCGACGAGCCCGCCGTGCGTCACGTCCAGGTGGCCGAGATGGTGATCGAGAAGGCCAAGCGGCTGGTCGAACATGGTCGCGACGTGGTGATCCTGCTCGATTCGATCACGCGCCTGGGCCGGGCCTACAACACCGTAGTGCCGTCATCCGGCAAGGTGCTGACCGGCGGCGTCGACGCCAATGCGCTGCAGCGGCCGAAGCGGTTCTTCGGTGCCGCGCGCAACATCGAGGAAGGCGGTTCGCTCACCATCATCGCCACCGCGCTGGTCGATACCGGCAGCCGCATGGACGAAGTCATTTTCGAAGAGTTCAAGGGCACCGGTAACTCGGAACTGATCCTCGACCGCAAGGTTTCGGACAAGCGGACCTTCCCGGCGATCGACATCTCGCGCTCCGGCACCCGCAAGGAAGAGCTGATCACCGATCCACAGCTCCTGAAGAAAATGTATGTGCTGCGCCGGATCCTGAATCCGATGGGCACCATGGACGCCATCGACTTCCTGCTCGACAAGCTGCGCAACACCAAGAACAACGCAGAATTCTTCGAGTCGATGAATACCTGACCGGCTTGACTGGTTTAAAGGGGGCGTCCTTGCGCAGGCGAGGGCGCCCTTTTCGTTTTGGGCGTCATGTTGCGCCTTTGCTGCAGCAATTCTGCAGCATGACAAGGGCTGGCTGCTTCGTGCGGGAGCCCGTAAGCGGTTGATATATAAAGTTAATATCATTTCCCGAAAGCGCTTGGACGGCCGAACTTGGCGGCCCATCTGGCGCATCTTGCTTCTGGTTGGCTGTATCAGCCAACCAGTCGAGATTGCGTTGCCTTTTCAATGGCTCCGGCACAAATAGGCGATGCATCCGCGCGAGCAGACCATTTTTGCGCTTTCATCGGGCCGGCCACCGAGTGCGATTGCCATGGTGCGGGTTTCCGGGCCTGAGGCTGGGCCGGCGTTGACGGCGTTGGCTGGCAAGCTTCCAGTGCCGCGCATGGCGACGCGGGCCCTGTTGCGGGACGCTGGTCAGCAGCCGATCGACGACGCAGTGGTGCTGTGGTTTCCCGGGCCGGCCAGCGCGACCGGGGAGGATGTCGTGGAATTCCACGTCCATGGCGGCCGCGCGGTGCTGGCGGCACTGTTCACGGCGCTCTCGGCCTTGCCGGACATACGGGCGGCGGAGCCGGGCGAGTTTACCCGCCGCGCCTTCGAGAATGGAAAGCTCGACCTCACCGAGGCCGAAGGTCTCGACGATCTCATCCATGCCGACACCGACCGGCAGCGCCGCCAGGCGCTACGCCAGCTGAAAGGTCTGCTCGGCGACAGGGCGCGTGACTGGCGGGCGCAGATCATCGAGGCCTCGGCGCTGATCGAGGCGGGGATCGATTTTGCCGACGAAGGCGACGTGCCGGCCGAGCTGATGGCGCCGGCGCTGCTGAAGATCAAAGGCCTGCTTGCGGAAATCGAGGAAGTCCTTGCGGCACAGGGACGAAGTGAGCGGCTGCGCGACGGCCTGGTGGTCGCGATCGCGGGTCCTCCGAACGTCGGCAAGTCGACGCTGATGAATGCGCTGGCGCGGCGCGAGGTCGCGATCGTGTCGCCGCATGCCGGCACCACGCGGGACATCATCGAAGTCCAGCTCGATCTCGACGGCTATCCGGTGACGGTCATCGACACCGCGGGGATTCGCGAGACCGAGGATCCGGTGGAGCAGGAGGGTGTGCGGCGGGCGCGGGCGCGGGCGGCGGAGGCCGACCTGGTGTTGTGGCTGGCCGATGCGGAGCACGAGAAAATTCTGCACAAGGGCGAGGCGCCGGTTTGGCTGGTGCGTAACAAGATCGATCTCGACGGAGGCCAGTCCGACGCGACGCATGCAGCCGGTGATCCTGCGCGGGAGGGCGCCTCCGCCGAGTTCAGGATCTCGGCCAGCCAGGGCGATGGGCTGGCGGAGCTGATCGCTGCGCTGGTGCAATTCGCGCAAGTCTATTTCGGCTCGGACACCGGCGCGTTGATCGGCCGGGCTCGGCAGCGAAGATTGCTGGAGGAGACGGCGGCTTCATTACAGCGCAGCATGGGTGTCATCGAAAGGGGTGAGGAACTGGCCGCGGAGGAACTGCGAAGCGCGGCTCATTCCTTGGGGAGGCTGTTGGGCCGGGTCGACGTCGAGGATATTCTCGATGTGATCTTCCGGGAATTTTGTATAGGAAAGTAATATTTCTTTGTTCATTTTAAGATGTTCCGTTGTTTCACGTGAAACAAGCCCTCGCCGCATGGAGGCGGCCATTGTTTCACGTGAAACACGACGCTCGGCAGCGAACTTACCGCTTCCGGGTTTTGCCGCTTCGCGATAAAAGTCCGGCCATGATCACCGCGCAAGAATCGTTCGACGTCATCGTGGTCGGTGGCGGCCATGCCGGCTGCGAGGCCGCGAGCGCGGCTGCGCGCCTCGGCGCCAGAACGGCATTGGTGACGCACCGGTTCGCGACCATCGGCGCGATGTCCTGCAATCCCGCCATCGGCGGCCTCGGCAAGGGCCACCTGGTCCGGGAGGTCGATGCGCTCGACGGCCTGATGGGCCGGGCCGCCGACGCCGGCGGTATCCAGTTTCGCATGCTCAATCGCCGCAAGGGTCCGGCGGTACGGGGACCTCGGGCCCAGGCCGATCGCAAGCTCTACGCAGCGGCGATGCAGGCCGCGATCCGCGAGACCGCCAATCTCGGCGTGATCGAGGGCGAGGCCGACGAGCTGATTCTTTCCAATGGCCGGGTCACCGGCATTCGCCTGATCGATGGCCGCGCGCTATCCGCCGTTGCCGTTGTCATCACCACCGGCACCTTCCTTCGCGGGCTGATCCATCTCGGCGAGAAGAACTGGCCGGCGGGACGCATCGACGAGGCCCCGGCCATGGGGCTTTCGAAGTCGTTCGAGCGGGCCGGCTTTACGCTCGGCCGTCTGAAGACCGGCACGCCGCCGCGGCTCGACGGGACCACCATCGACTGGTCCGCGGTGGAAATGCAGCCGGGCGACGATCCGCCGGAACCGTTCTCGGTGCTGACCGACTGTATCACCACGCCGCAGATCCAGTGTGGGATCACCCGCACCATCGCTGCGACCCATGAGGTGATCCGGGCCAACGTGCATCGCTCGCCGATGTATTCCGGCCAGATCAAGAGTTCGGGCCCGCGTTATTGTCCGTCGATCGAGGACAAAATCGTCCGCTTCGGCGATCGCGACGGCCATCAGATCTTTCTGGAGCCGGAAGGCCTTGACGACTCCACGGTCTATCCGAACGGCATTTCGACCTCGCTGCCGGAAGAGGTCCAGCTCGCGATCCTGGCGACGATTCCCGGGCTTGAGCGGGTACGGATGGTCCGGCCGGGCTATGCGATCGAATATGACCATGTCGATCCCCGCGAACTCGATCCGACCTTGCAGACAAAACGGCTGCCCGGGCTATTCCTGGCCGGGCAGATCAATGGCACCACGGGCTATGAGGAGGCTGCGGCCCAGGGACTGGTTGCAGGTCTCAACGCAGGCTTGGCGGCCGGCGGAGCCGATCCGATCGTTTTCGACCGCGCCGACGGCTATCTCGGCGTCATGATCGACGATCTCGTCACGCGCGGTATCACCGAGCCCTATCGGATGTTCACCTCACGCGCCGAGTACCGGCTGACGCTGCGGGCCGACAATGCCGACCAACGCCTGACCGATAAGGGTATCGCGCTCGGCTGCGTCGGGGAGACCCGTTCGAGCCACCACGGCGCCAAGATGGCAGCGCTCAACGCCGCGAAGGCGCTGACAAAATCGCTGACGATCACGCCCAATGAAGCCGCCAAGCATGGCCTGGCGCTCAACAGGGATGGCCAGCGCCGCTCGGCCTTCGAGTTGCTGGCCTATCCGGAGCTTGGCTGGACCGAAATTCACGGCATCTGGCCGGAATTGTCGGCCATTGACCCAGGAATCGCCGTCCACGTCGAGATCGATGCCAAATACGATGTCTATCTCAAGCGTCAGAACGCCGATGTCGATGCCTTCCGCCGCGACGAGGGGCTGATCCTGACCGGCGTCGATTACGCTAACGTGCCTGGACTCTCGAATGAGGCCCGGTCGAAGCTCGAAACCGCACGACCGCGAACGGTGGGGCAGGCGGGCCGGATCGACGGAATGACCCCGGCGGCCTTGGGTATCCTGGCGGCCTATTTGCGGCGGGAAGCTCGAAAGAAGCCGGCTGTCGCGTCGGCTTAATTAATCTGTTTCACGTGAAACAAGGCCCATCAAAATTGGCCAATCCAGCAAGACAGGTTGTTTCTCCCGCCGCCCTCGCTCTAGATAAGGCGGCAGCGCTCGCGCTGACGCCCGTTTCACGTGAAACAGAGGCGCGCCTCGATCGCTATGTCGATCTCCTGCTGGAGTGGCAGGCGAAAACCAACCTGGTGGCGCCGTCGACGCTGCCTAGTCTGTGGACCCGGCATATCGCCGATTCGCTGCAGCTCCTGACGATCGCTCCCTCAGCCAAGACCTGGGCCGACCTCGGCAGCGGCGGAGGGTTTCCCGGCGTGGTGCTGGCCTGCGCCTTGGCCGGTACGCCGGGAGCGATGGTCCATCTGGTAGAGCGCAACGCCAAGAAGGCGGCGTTCCTGCGCGAGGCACTCCGAGTTACCAACGCGCCCGGCCAGGTTCATCTGTCGGATATTGGGGATAGTGTGGATAGAATTACCGGACCGGTCGATTGCGTCACAGCCCGCGCGGTGGCTCCGCTACACCAGCTCATCGGTTTCGCGGAACCGCTGGTGAAGAAGGGCGCGAAAGCGCTGTTTCTCAAGGGCCAAGATGTAGAGGCTGAATTGACCGAAGCCACTAAATATTGGAATATCAAGCCGCAACTTCATTCCAGCCGCACCGGCGGACACGGCTGGATCGTCGAGCTCGACAATATCGAGCGGCGCCGTCAGCCCGCAACAGCACATGGCACAAGCGCATGACCGTAATTGATCAGATTTATCAAGAGGATGAGGCCCCCCGTCCGCCCGGCCATCCGCGCATCCTGGCGCTGGCCAACCAGAAGGGCGGCGTCGGCAAGACCACCACCGCGATCAATCTCGGCACCGCGCTCGCGGCGATTGGGGAGCGGGTGCTGATCGTCGATCTCGATCCGCAGGGCAACGCCTCCACCGGGCTTGGCATCGACCGCCGCAACCGCAGCTGTTCGACCTACGACGTGCTGATCGGCGAGGCGCCACTGCGCGACGCGGTGGTGCCGACCGCGGTGCCGCGGCTGCATATCGCGGCTTCGACCATGGATCTCTCCGGCCTCGAACTCGAACTTGGTTCGACCCGAGACCGCGCCTTCCGCCTGCGCGATGCGATCGCAGCGCTGAATTCCAACGTCGCGCCGGATTCCGATTACACCTATGTGCTGATCGATTGTCCGCCGTCGCTCAATCTTCTCACCGTCAACGCGATGGCGGCCTCTGATGCGATCCTGGTGCCGCTGCAGTGCGAGTTCTTCGCGCTCGAAGGCCTGTCGCAATTGCTGCAGACGGTGGAGCAGGTGCGCTCAACGCTCAATCCCAATCTGTCGATCCACGGCATCGTGCTCACGATGTTCGACTCGCGCAACAATCTGTCGAACCAGGTCGTCGCCGACGTCAGGCAGTTCATGGGCAGCAAGGTCTACAACACCATGATCCCGCGCAACGTGCGCATCTCCGAGGCGCCGTCCTACGGCAAGCCGGTACTGGTGTACGACCTCAAATGCGTCGGCAGCGACGCCTATCTCAAGCTCGCGACTGAAGTGATCCAGCGTGAGCGCGAGCTGCGCACGCATTGAGTTGACCCACGTCATTCCGGACAATCCGCGTGAGCGGATTGATCCGGAATCCCGAGTCGATGAAGTGAAAAAACGTCGAGATTCCGGGTTCGCGCGCTTCACGCGCGCCCCGGAATGACGGCGGTGACGGGACGAAGTGAATTAGGAGTGCTAAGTGAATCCAAGGGAGCTGGCGATGGCCGATGAAGCGCGTTCGCGACTGGGCCGCGGTCTTGCAAGTCTGATCGGCGATGTCGGCGGCGAGGCCGCGCATATCGAACGGCCTCGCGCGCAGCGCAAGGTGCCGATTGAATTCCTCAAAGCCAATCCGCGCAATCCGCGCCGCACTTTTTCCGATGCCGAACTTTCCGAACTTTCCGACTCGATCAAGCAGCACGGTGTGATCCAGCCGATCGTGGTGCGTCCGGTCAAGGGCGTGCAGGATCGTTACGAGATCATCGCCGGCGAACGCCGCTGGCGCGCGTCGCAGATCGCAGGCCTGCACGAAGTGCCGATAGTGCCGGTCGATGTCAGCGACAGCGATGCACTCGAGATCGCGATCATCGAGAACGTGCAGCGCGAAGATCTCAATGCGATGGAGGAGGCGCAGGGCTATCACGCGCTGGCCAATGAATTCAAACGCAGCCAGGACGAGATTGCGAAGATCGTCGGCAAGAGCCGCAGCCACGTCGCCAACATGATGCGGCTGACGAAATTGCCGGCCGAAGTTCAGGCCTACATCGCGCTCGGCCAGTTGTCGGCCGGGCACGCGCGCGCCTTGATCGGGGTGCCCGATCCCGTTGCCGCTGCCAAGCGCATCGTCGAGGAGGGCCTCAACGTGCGTCAGGCCGAGGCGCTGGCGCATGTCGAGGGCGTGCCTGTTCGCAAGCCACAGAAGGCCCGCAGCGGCAAGGTCAAGGATCCCGATACGGTGGCGCTGGAGAAACGCGTCAGCGACGCGCTCGGACTGGCCGTCACCGTCGAACACCGCGATCCTGGCGGCACGGTGCACATCCGCTATGGCGATCTCGAACAGCTCGACGAAATCCTGCGGCGGCTCGACAAGGGAAGTTAGAGTCGTCATTCCGGGGCGCGCGCAAGCGCGAACCTCAAATGTGCGATTGCACATCGGGGAATCTCGCGCAACTAACTTCTGGATTCCGGGTTTGCTCGTTTCACTCGGGCCCCGGAATGACCGATTAAGTAAGACTTATCCCCGCCGCTTCGCATTGACGGCGATCGCCAGCAGCGCGCGCTGCGCGATCACGTCGGCCAGGTTTGCCTGCTTGCGCATTTCCAGCGCCGCGGTCGCGAGCTGTTCGATGACCGTGAGCAGCCGCGCTGCGCTGAAATTGCGCAGGGCGGCCTCGACGTTGCCCTTGCGCGAAAAATGCAGCCGCGGAAAGCCGCCATCGAGCACGGCCGATACCGGCGTTCCCTCGGCGACCGCGAGCGCCGATTTGTGCAGCCACGCCGCCTGGCGCTGCGCGGCCGAAATGATGACGCCCGGATAGGTGCCGGCGATCATCGCCTTGGCGAATTCGGTTTCGACCAGCTCCGGCTTTCCGGCGAACGCGCCGTCGACGATCGGGTCGACCTTGAGTTCGGAGGCGTCGGCAACCACGGCCATCACATCGTCGAGCGTGACCTCGCGCCCGCCATGCGCGTACAGCGCGAGCTTCCTCAGTTCGTTGCGCGAGGCCTGACGGTCGCCGCCGAGCAACGACATCAGGACCGCGCGGGCGTCGGCTGCGATGCTCAGATTGGAAACCCGCAGCTCGCTGTCGATCAGCCGGGCGAGCTGGTTGGCGTCGTCGGCATAGCAGCCGATCGCGACCGCGGTCTTGGCGCGCTCGCAGGCCTTGCGCAGCGGCGATTCCGGCCGCAATTCGCCGGCCTCGATCACGATGCGGCAATCCTTCAGCGCAGAGTCCGCGAGCGTATCGACGCCGCTAGCAAAGTTGCGCGAGCCGGCGCGCACGCGAATGGCACGGCGGCCGCCGAACAGCGGCACCGTCATCGCTTCATCGACCAGCCGGGACGGCTCGGCGGAAAGTTCATCGCCATCCAGCCTGACAAGCGAAAACGGATCGCTGGGATCGTCGACCGCCGATGCCAGCAGCGCATCGGCGCGCTCGCGCACCAGACCCGCATCGGGGCCGTACAGCAGGATGATTGGACGGCCCGGATCGGGCCGGGCGAGAAAAGCGTCGATCTCTTTTCCGCGAAGCGCGACCAATTGGGCGTCAGGTGCCGGCGACGAAGTACGACGCCAGCCGGGTCTGGATGTTTTCCGCGATCTCCTGCGCGGCGCGATCCTCGGCGTCGCGGAACGCGCGGGCGCGGGCGAAGCGCTGCAGCTGGCCCGGGATGTCGTAGGAGACGCGCGAGAACGTGCTCCCGGTCATGACCGACTTATTGGTGGCGAGCTCGATCAGATTGTACTGGGCGTCGATGCCGTAGTTTTCGCTGGATGGCAGCGCGGTATTGGGATCGAGGATCAGCGACGAGCGGTTGGTCGTGAACCGCAGCACCAGCCGGTGGGTAGGCGGCATGCCGGTGGCGCTACCATAGAGCTTGAACGCCAGCGCGTTGCGGACCTCCACCTGGATCCGGGCTTCCCGCGAGGCGTTGG
Organism: Bradyrhizobium sediminis; assembly: GCF_018736085.1. Classification (NCBI taxonomy): domain Bacteria; kingdom Pseudomonadati; phylum Pseudomonadota; class Alphaproteobacteria; order Hyphomicrobiales; family Nitrobacteraceae; genus Bradyrhizobium; species Bradyrhizobium sediminis. Next base: position 219,746 of record NZ_CP076134.1, read on the forward strand.
GCTTGTCGACGGGCGGAACTTCCACCCCCATCAGCTTTTCGCGCAGTCCGGGCGTGCCGTCGGTACGCCCGGCATACATCGGCTGGAAGCAGCCGGCCGTCAGCGCCGCCAAGGCGGCCACGGCCAGGAGCCGAGCGGCGATGCGGGTACTAGCCAACGACATTCACGATCCTCATTGGAACAATAATGACCTTGCGGACGGCCTTGCCGCCGAGGGCCACTTTTACCGCATCGAGAGCCAAAACGGCAGCCTCAATTTCCGGATTTTGAGCACCCCGTGGCACGGTGACATCACCCCGCTTCTTGCCGTTGACCTGGACCACCAGCGTCACGGTGTCTTCAACCAGCAAATCGCGTTCGATTTGGGGCCAATTGACCTCCGAAATCAGCCCTTTCTGGCCCAGAACCGTCCAGCACTCCTCGGCCAGATGCGGCATCATCGGCGCAAACAATTGAACAAGAATGATTGCGGCCTCCCGGACCGACCAGGCCAGGTCTGGAGTAAAGACGGGGGCCGGCTGGCCCTCGCGCCCCAGCACTTCCGCCAGCGCATTGGTGAATTCGCGGATATGGGCGAGGCAGACGTTGAAATGCAGTCGCTCGATGCCGGTCGAAACCTTGTCCAGCGCGCCATGAGCGGCCTTGCGCAGGACAAGCGCGTCCGGGCCGAACGCCGCCGGCCGCGCCGCCGGGGCGGATTTGGCGATTTCGGCTGATTCGTTCACCAGCCGCCACAGCCGCTGCACGAAGCGCGAGGCGCCCTGGACGCGCTCGTCGCTCCAGATTACGTCGCGGTCGGGCGGGGAGTCCGACAACATGAACCAACGCGCGACGTCGGCGCCGTAGGTCGCGATGATGTCGTCGGGATCGACGGTGTTCTTCTTCGACTTCGACATCTTCTCGATGGCGCCGACGGTGATGTCTTCTCCTGTCGTCAGCAGAATGGCGCGCTTGCCGTTGCCGCCGGCCTCGATCTTGACTTCCGCGGGCGTGACGTAAGAGCCGTCGGCCTTCTGATAGGTCTCGTGCACCACCATGCCCTGGGTGAACATGCCGGCGAACGGCTCGTCCATGCCGATGTGCCCGGTGGCCTTCATCGCGCGGGTGAAGAAGCGGCTGTAGAGCAGATGCAGGATCGCATGTTCGACGCCGCCGATATATTGGTCGACCGGCATCATCCGGTCGGCGACCGCTGGCGTGGTCGGCGTCTTCTCGTTCCAGGGATCGGTGAAGCGCGCGAAGTACCACGACGAATCCACGAAGGTGTCCATGGTGTCGGTTTCGCGGCTAGCGCGGCCGCCGCATTTGGGGCAAGCAACGTGCTTCCAGGTCGGATGATGGTCGAGTGCGTTGCCGGGCTTGTCGAAGCTGACGTCCTCCGGCAGCACCACCGGCAGATCCTTGTCCGGAACCGGCACCACATCGCATTTCGGGCAATGGATCACCGGGATCGGGCAGCCCCAATAGCGCTGCCGCGAAATACCCCAGTCGCGCAGGCGGAAATTGACCTGCCGCTCGCCGACGGCCGAGTTATCCCGAACCTCGCCTTCGAGCCTCTTCGCGACTTCTTCCTTGGCCTGATCGATGGTCATGCTATCGAGGAAGCGCGAATTGATCATGCGGCCGTCGCCGTCATAGGCGGTGTCGGTGATGACGAAGGTCTTGGGGGCCTGGCCTTCGGGACAGACCACCGGCGTATTGCCGAGCCCGTATTTATTGACAAAGTCGAGGTCGCGCTGGTCGTGCGCCGGACAGCCGAAGATCGCGCCGGTGCCGTATTCCATCAGCACGAAGTTGGCGACATAGACCGGCAGCTTCCAGCTGGGATCGAACGGGTGAATCGCGCGGATCCCGGTATCGAAGCCGAGCTTCTCCTGGGTGTCGATGATCTCCTGCGCGGTGCCGTGGCGCTTTGCTTCGGCGATGAACTCGGCGAGCTTGGGATTTTTCGCGGCCGCGGCCTGCGCCAGTGGATGATCCGGCGCGATCGCCATGAATTTGGCGCCAAACAGCGTGTCATGCCGCGTCGTGAAGATCTTCAGCTCGGACTCGCCTTTCGGCGTCGTCGCAGGATCCAGCGCGAAGCGCACCAGCATGCCCTCGGAGCGGCCGATCCAGTTGCGCTGCATCAGCCGCACCTTGTCGGGCCAGCGGTCCAGCGTGTCGAGCGCGTCCAAGAGTTCCTGCGAGTACTTCGTGATCTTGAAGACCCACTGGTTCATTTCGCGCTGTTCGACCACCGCGCCGGAGCGCCAGCCGCGGCCGTCGATCACCTGCTCGTTGGCGAGCACGGTCATGTCGACCGGATCCCAGTTGATCTTGCGCTTTTCCCGCTCCGCCAGGCCTGCGCGCAGGAAGTCCAGAAACATCTTCTGCTGATGCTTGTAGTAGGAGGGATCGCAGGTCGCGAATTCGCGTGACCAGTCCAGCGACAGCCCGATCGACTGCAGCTGCTTCTTCATCGCCGCGATATTGTCGTAGGTCCACGCCTTCGGCGCCACCTTGCGCTCGATCGCCGCGTTCTCGGCCGGCAGCCCGAACGCGTCCCAGCCCATCGGGTGCAGCACGTTGAAGCCCTTGGCCCGCATGAAGCGCGCCAGCACGTCGCCCAGCGTATAGTTGCGGACATGCCCGATATGGATGCGCCCGGACGGGTAGGGGAACATCTCGAGCACGTAATATTTCGGCCTGGGATCGTCGTTTTTGGAGGCGAAGATCGCCTTTTCGTCCCACTGGCGCTGCCAGCGCGGCTCGGATTCGCGTGCGTTATAGCGTTCGGAGGTCATGAAATCGCAGGGCTTTTCGTGGGTTCGGGGCCGTCCCTGGGGACGGCGGACTAGGCCACAAAAGCGGCAGGGGGGTCAACGGGGGGCTAGACCATCCGCAGACGAAAGCCTCTTCGCGGTTCAGCCAAATGCGTATCCTGAAGTGCAATGGTCACGCAGCCGCAGGGAGATAAACGAGCGCTTCATTGGCCATCCTCACAATCGGCTCAATTATCCGCCGGTTTGCCTGGAAAAGCTCGACGATTTTTCCGTCATCGATCGATAGATGGTCCCCTCCAAATGTGCGTCGGAGTAACTCATCGTGAAACGGCTTTTCATGCACCGCCAGGCCCGCGCTCCTCCTCAGATACCGACCGACCTCAGCAGCAGCATCGACATCTCCAAACATCGCACGTGCGATCAGCGACAGTGCCGACAATCGTGGGCAATCGCGACTAATTTGCTGTAGTAACTCCCGATCTCCGCGATTGAGAGCGTATTCAAATTTCGCAGCAAACGCGGGAAGCTGCTTTTCATGAGCGCCATCCTTGTCTGCACGGGCTATCAGCAAGTCGATGTAATCGCGGGTGCCATTGCCATTGGAGGAGGTGCCAACTTCGCGCCTCATCGTTTCGAGCTCCGAAATTGCCTTGGTATGCCGCCCCGTTGGCCCTTCGTCGAAAAGTAGGATGGATATGCGCTTTAAAGTGCCCAAGCGCCATATATCTTTCGGCAGGGGATATTGAGACTCCACCGACTCGGAAAACTGTTGGACTACAGTCCCGAAATGATCCTCTCCCACGCCTCTGATACGGGAAACGTCAACCTCTCTATTCTTGGGTGATACTTTCGCGAGTATTTCATCAAATCGTCCTTGGTTGAGCTTTGCAAGCAGCGCCCGGCTCAGTTCCACCTGGTCCATTGGAAACTTGTTGATGTTGGCGATGAGATGTTCTTTCGCGACATCCCGGTCGCGCCCGCCATTCCGCTTGATAAGAGCCATCGCGAGCCAATTCCGAGTAGTGGCACTTTCGAAGCCCTTCTCGATCATCCAGGTTGCTTGTTCAATCGCCTCGTCCAGCGCTGCGCCTCCCAGAATCACTTTTAGCAGTCCTGTGTGGTCCAGGTAGTCGACCCTTGTTGGCTCCTCGGTGAGGCCAACGGAAAGAAGCATCGTGCCAAACTGCGCGGCGCAACGGAAATTCTGTGCCATCCATACTAACGAGGAGATCGCGTTAGGTGCTCTAAGCACGCTTGGTGCATACGATTTGATGAAACGATCAATTTTTCTCCCCTGCTGAAACAGCAGCAAGGTCGAGTTCAGAAATAGTCGAATGTTTGCTTCGTGAAAGTTGGGATCGATGACGAACATCTTGCCCGCGAGGTCGCAAGCAATCGGTAGTTCCTCCATGTCGCCTTTCCGAAGAATGGCACGTATCCGGTTCGCCGTAATATAACTGTTCCCCGGCACAATCGACTCAGCACGGCCCGAGTAGTAATAATAATCATCAGCGCGGTCAGATAATTTGGAAAGGTAATTGATCAGATTGACCCACGCATTCGGTGAATTGAATCGCCGTAACGCCTCCCAAATGACAGATTCGGCCTCGCGATATGCACCCTCGAAAAGATAGCCATGCATGAGAAAAGTCCATGGCTTTTCGTTCCACGGCTCCCATTTGAGAAATTCTCGCGAAAGATGATGGATTAGCTTTGCGCGCGTCGTCTTTTCTGCGACCGATTTTGCGGATAGCCGGCCCAGTATTTTTGCGAGAAACGAAAGATAGAGAATGATCGATCGTTCGCTTGACAACGAACGGCTATACGCATCGTTTGCCGAAAGAATGCCGGAAGCAATTTCGGATACTCTCCCTTCCTCGATCTGGGCCGCTAATGAATTGAGATCCTTGATCGAGGGTAGTTGAGTTTTGCTTTCGAACCGCGAACTCGCCTCCGGCGATGCAGACATTTCGCGGGAATTGGAAAACTTCAGGAAATACATCGATAGCTGGGGAAACTCGTTCGCCACCGTGTTGCGCAGTTTCTCCCACACTGCTGGCGCGGCGGAGAGAGAGAGTTTCGCGCCAACAATTTCAATCGCCTCGGTATTGAGCCATGAACGCGCGCTCCAGTAGGCAAGGAATTCGCGTGTCTTGGCGAGAAGAAAAGCCTCCTCTGCCGATCCCTCCGAGATGTTGGATATCAACTTCTGATCGTCAACGAGCAAGTGATCCAGGGAGATGTCCGAAACGGTCCGACCCATACGACTGCCCTATCACAATGGCCCAAATGCATTCTTTAATTCGATCCCGTGAAGCTGAAACACGGCGATAACGTTGTCGATATGCCGCGACTCCCTCCGCGCCGTCTCGACGGTTCTGCCGTACCGGCCAGACCATGCATCGATTGTCCAATGCGCCGGAACGCCTGTTCCATTCGCGGGCTGAAATAGAATCTGGCCCGCTATTCGGGCTCCTCCGCAATTCACCAGGGACGGGTGTCCGAGTTTCTTGTCTGTTCTCAACAAGCCGCTCAAGTACGGAATCTCCAAGCGCTTAAAACGTCGCCCAGAGGCCAATCCAACGACGTCCTCGTCTACAGCTTCTTCGATGGAAAAGCGCACAAGCCCGGCTTCATCAACCAGATACAATATCACCACCTTGTTTACGAGGACACCACCGCAGGACCAGTCAGCCAGAACCTGGGACATGAAGGATCGGAGTGGCGGAGCAGATGTCCCATCGAGAACATTAAAGGAGGCAGGCCTGATGTCTAACTCCCAATCATCATATCCCATCTGCCGTCTGTCGTTCCGTGCCGGTCCGACAACGATCCCGTATTTTTGATCAAGTTCCACCACTTAAAGCCCCAACAAACTTTTTCAAAATTAAAATTAGGGACAAACCGTATCGAAAATCAACCTTTACTTGCAATGGTGAGGAACAAACGCATTATCTCCGTTCTTGGTTCGTTGATGCACATGCCGGACGCAAATGAGTATCGGGCCAAACGCCCGATTCCATCGATGCTTTAAAAAGGCGGATACCGGTCATTAGCTACACGGCCTGCCCTCAGCTCGCCAGCGCCATCCCGCCGTCCGAGAGCCGGACGAACCCGTGCTCGACCACGGCGTTGCGGCCGCGGTGTTTGGCGGCGTAGAGGGCGGCATCCGCGGCCTCGACCAGGTCGCCGGGCTGCTGCTTTTCGTTCGGCCGGGTGCAGGCGACGCCGACGCTGACGGTGACGGTCTGGTAGCTCGAGGTGCAGTGGGGCAATGCCAGGTTCAGGACCGCTGATCGCACCATCTCGCCGATTTCGAGCGCGCGCCTGGCGTCGGTGTTCGGCAGCAGCAGGCAAAATTCCTCACCGCCGTAACGTCCGGCAAAGCCCATGGTCTCGGCGGCAATGCCGGCCAGCGTCTCTCCGAGCCGGGTCAGGCAGGCGTCGCCTTCGGGATGGCCATAGGTGTCGTTGAACAGCTTGAAGTGATCGACGTCGATCATCAGCAGCGACAGCTCGCTGTCGTTTTGCAGGGCCTTCATCCATTCGAAATCGAGCCGACTCTGGAAGCCGCGGCGGTTGGCGAGGCCGGACAGCATGTCGATCGAGGCCATCACGGTCAGCCGGTCGTTGGTGGCGACGAGCTCGCGCTCGCGCTTGCCGAGCTGCGCCGCCATCGCGTTGAAGGCGCGGGCGAGCGGTACGAACTCCGCCGGCAGGCTGCCGCGCGCGGCGCGCACCGACCATTCGCCCTGGCCGAACCGCGTCGCCGTCGCCGCCATCATCTCGATCGGCTGGATGATCAGCTTCTCGGCGGCGACCAGAGCGCCGAGCAGCACGAACACGCAGACGAACCCCAGTTGCAGGTAAGCGGTGCGAATCTCGCGGTTAATCGCGGCGGACACCCTGGCCTCGTCGATGCTGACGATCAGGCGCGATTGCGTGCCGGAAACGCGCGCAAAGGTCACCATGCGTCTCAAGCCGTCCGCGGCGACGAATGAGAGCGATCCTTCCGTCTTGTCCGAGCCGATGGCTTTTTCGGCGATGGCCGACAACAGCGGCACGGTATCGAGCGGATGGCCGATCATGCTGGCCTGATCCGACGGCGCCGCCAGCACGGTTCCCGCGCTGTCGATCAGCACGGCCGAAATACCGGGCCGGTTGCCGAGATTGCCCATGATGTTCGACATCCAGTCGAGATTGACGCCGGCGAGGACGACCGCGTCGGCATCGCGATTGATGGCGGATACCGGATAGGCCGCCATCACGATCGGTGTGTTGTTCGGCCGGGCAAGCAGAAAGTCGCTGAAAACGAAGTTGCGGGTCTCGCGCGCCTTCGTGAGGTAGGGCCGGTCGCTGAGATCGAGGCCGACATACATGTTGTTGGTCGAGCACTGGATGCGCCCATCGCCGCCGACGATCATCAGGCTGCGGATCCATGGCAGATTGGCCGGCAGGCTGGCGCGCATGATGTCGCAACTGCGGCCGACGCCGCCATCGGAAGCGCGGATATAGGCCGCCGATTTCAGCACGGTCTCGACCGACGAAATCACTTCGCGCTGCATGTCGGCGCTGTGCTTGGCGAGGCCGGCGAATTCCGTAGAGGCGAGCGCGATCTGCTTGGACCTTGTGTCCTCGAGCGAACGGGCGCGCTCGAGCATCAAGGGCGCCACCAGGATCAGCCCGAGCAGCGCCAGCCGTGCGCGGATTCCCAGAAGTTTCTTGAGTTTCACTCTTTTGCGGTTGAAACTAACCCGTGACATCTTAGTCCCCTGACCCCGTATGCAGGGTAGAGGGAAGGGTTCAAGAAGCCTTTCCGGAATTCGGTAAAATTCGAACTAATCCCCGTAGATCTACCAATGACGGATGACATGTCGCCGCAAACCCCCTCGCCGATATCAGCGCATTCACCAAACGGGCTCGCCACGGTTGAGCAGGAGATCGCGCGCGCCTGCAAGGAAGCGCGCCGCGATCGTAAGTCGGTGACGCTGATCGCGGTGTCCAAGACATTCGACGCCAGCGCCATTACGCCCGTGATCGAGGCCGGACAGCGTGTTTTCGGCGAAAACCGCGTGCAGGAAGCCAAGGCGAAGTGGCCAGAGTTAATGGCGGCTTACCCCGGGATCGCGCTGCATCTGATCGGACCGCTGCAATCCAACAAGGCCAAGGAAGCCGTGGCGCTGTTCGATGCGATCCATTCGGTCGACCGTCCGAGCATCTGCGAAGCGTTAGCCAAGGAGATGAATTCCCAGAAGCGGCGGCCCGAATTGTTCGTCCAGCTCAATACCGGGGAGGAGCCGCAGAAGGCGGGCGTCGCTCCAGACGAAGCCGACGCCTTCATTGCCGCTTGCCGGGACAAATATGGCCTGTCAATTTCCGGCCTGATGTGCATTCCGCCGGTCAATGACGCGCCGGCGCCGCATTTCGCGCTGACCGCGAAGATCGCCGCGCGCAACGGGCTGAAGAATCTCTCGATGGGCATGAGCGCCGATTTTGCAATCGCGATCCAATTCGGCGCCACCCATGTGCGGGTCGGCTCGGCGATTTTCGGGCATCGGTAGACTTCGTCGTCCCGGCGAACGCCGGGACCTATACCGCGTGATCTGTCGATAGGGCAGTGCGGCAGACACCTTCCGCACAACCAAAGCCGGTGGTTATGGGTCCCGCTTTCGCGGGGACGACACTCAGTCTGGTGATGCTTACTTGAATCCCACCGACACTCTTCCAAGCACCCCGAAGTCGGCCTCAAACAAATCGCCCGGCTGAATCGGCAGCGGCGGATGGCAGGTGCCTGTCGTCACGACCTCTCCCCTCCGCAGCGTTATGCCGAGCTGGCGCAATTCATTGGCGAGCCAGGCCAGCGCGATCCTGGGATCGCCGAGCACGTTCTTGCCGAGACCGGTGTATTGCTTGCCGCGTAGCGCGATCGCCGGCTTCTCCTCGACGAGATCGAGTGCGCGCCAGTTCGACGTCGTGGGCGCACCGAGAACGAACAGATGCGCGCAGGCATTGTCGGCGATGATCTGCTCGGCGCCGGCGCTGACAAAATCCCTGAAGCGAGAATCCGGAATTTCGATCGCCGGATGCAGCGTGTCGACGGCATCGAGAACGTCCCGCACGGTGTAGGCCGCGGCCCGCGGCGGCAGATCCATTTGCATGCGAAAAGCAAATTCCGGCTCGGCGACGCGCATTTCATTGCCGGCCATCGAGGCCGTGCCGCCATCCGCAATCACGGTCTCGCGCAAGATGCGCCCGGCCATCGGGCCATCGACATTGATGTGTTTCTGGCCGGCTTCGCTGGTGGCTGCGATCTTCCAGCCGAACAGGCTCCCTGTCGAATGATTTTCGATAGCGGCCTGGATCGCGTAGGCCTCGGAGCGGTCGCGCGGACGAAGTGAAGTCTCGAGACCCTCAAGCTTGGTGCCGGCGCGCCAGTGGTCGTGCAGGATGCGTGAGGCCGCCGCTATCTTATTGTTGTCGAGCATGCTCTTGATATCCTTGGACTACAGAACCGCCAACTCACTCGATCACGATCTTCGTCCTGGGTCCGAGCCGCCGCAGCAAGTGCAGCATCGCCGATTCGGTCATGGAGACGCATCCGGCGGTCGGCCCGAAATTCTCGCGCGCCAAATGCAGGAAAACCGCGCTGCCCCGGCCGGCGATTCGCGGCCGCGTATTGTGATCGATCTCGACGATGAAATCGTAGAGGTGGTCGTCGCGCCGGAGCCGGTCGCCGCCGCGACCCGGCTCCAGCCGCACCGGCTGGTTGTAATGCCGATCCCCGGGGTCCTCGCACCAGGCGTCTTCGGGCCGGATCGGGCGAATCGGCAGAAATGTGCGCGGTCTCGGGTGGCGGTCGGCGCGCCACCACAATTGCCGCGGCCGGAAGGTGCCCCGCGGGGTCCCGCCGTCGCCCTCCCGTTTGTTGGCCATGATGCCGCCGCGTCCCAGTGCGACCGGCAAGGTCTGGCCGCCGGCCGTCAGCCAGCCCCGGCGGGGATCGCCGGCGGCGGCGCGAATCCGGATTTCCGAGAGCGGGCGATCACGTGGACTTGTTCTATAAGTGATTGAAATATTGGACTTTCCCATGCGAATCGCCAAATCCCCGGTTGCCTCGCTTAATGCAAATGTTCTATTTCACGCCGATCCCAGACATTCATCCAAAAGCCAGCCAATTCTGGAGTAGACTGTGTTTCGGCTTGTGAAACTGTAACAGCCCCTTACCTCAATACGAACCAAGACCTGACTAGCTTACGAATCAAGATTCGGCTGACGGCGCTTCTGCTTGCCCCTGCCGCTCCCAAGAGGATTGTACCCATGGCCAATGCCCGCAAGATCCTGATCGTGGATGACGACACCGATCTGCGCGACACGCTGGTGGAGCAATTGTCGCTGCACGACGAGTTCGAGGCTTCCGCCGTCGATACCGGCGCCAAGGGCGCCAGCGCCGCCAAGGCCAATTCTCCCGATCTCGTGCTGATGGATGTCGGGCTGCCGGACACCGACGGCCGCGAGGTGGTGCGTAGCCTGCGCAAGGGCGGCTTCAAGGCGCCCATCATCATGCTCACCGGGCACGACACCGATTCGGACACCATTCTGGGGCTGGAATCCGGCGCCAACGACTATGTGGCAAAGCCGTTCCGGTTTGCGGTGCTGCTGGCGCGAATCCGGGCCCAGCTCCGCCAGCATGAGGCCAGCGAGGACGCGGTTTTTTCCGTCGGCCCCTACTCTTTCCGGCCCGGCTCCAAGATGCTGACCGGCGCCAATGCCCGGAAGGTCCGCCTGACCGAAAAGGAAACCGCGATCCTGCGGTTCCTCTACCGCGCAGGCCAGATGCCGGTCTCGCGCGAAACGCTGCTGCAGGAGGTGTGGGGCTATAATTCGGGCGTCACCACGCATACCCTGGAAACCCACATTTACCGGCTGCGTCAGAAGATCGAGAAAGATGCGGCCAATCCCGAAATACTGGTGACGGAAGCCGGTGGCTACAAGCTGGTGCCGTGATACGATTCGCCCGACGATTCGTATTTTTCAGCGCATCCCGATCACCGGTCCTGCATGTCGATCGAAGATGATGTAGCGCTACTTGAGCGCGTCCCCACCCTGCGCCTGCTTGGCGGGACCGCGCTGCGCATGCTTGCGATCGGCTCCGAGCCGCGCAATTTTGCGCGCGGCGACGTGCTGTTCAATGCAGGCGACGACGCCGATGCAGGCTTCATCGTTCAGCGCGGCGCGTTCCGGCTCGAGGACGGCGGCGGCGCCGAAATCATCGCGGGTCCCGGCGCCTTGATCGGCGAACTGGCGCTGATCGTCGCGATGCAGCGGCCATCCACCGCGACCGCGCTGGAAAATTCCTCGGTGATCCGGGTCGCGCGCAGCCTGTTTCAGCGCGTGCTCGAAAGCGATCCCGCCGCAGCGCGCCGCCTGCGCGACGAATTCGCCACTCGCACCAGCCAGGTCGCCAGCGATATCCTGATGGCCGGCGCCAAACTGAGTACTTGATCCGCCAGCCTCAGCGGATCTTGCCCGCGAACGCGGGGACGACAGTAGCGGCTACACCTCCAGCGTCGCCGTCACCGGCACGTGGTCCGACGGCCGCTCCCAGCCGCGTGCGTCCCTGGTGATCCGGAAATCGCTGACGCCGTCTTTCAGCGCACGCGATACCCAGATGTGGTCGAGCCGGCGGCCGCGGTCGGCCAGTGTCCAGTCGGCGGCGCGGTAGCTCCACCACGTATAGACCTTCTCCGACATCGGAATCCGCATCCGCGCGACATCGAACCATTCGCCATGCGCCTGTGCCGCGAGCAGTTTCTCGCATTCGATCGGGGTGTGCGACACGACCTTCAGGAGTTGCTTGTGTGACCAGACGTCGTTCTCGTGCGGCGCGACGTTGAGATCGCCGACCAGGATATGCCGGTCGTCGCCGCGCGGGTGCAGCGGCTCGCAGGCCTTCATCTCGTCGAGGAATTGCAGCTTGTGCTCGAATTTCGGATTGAGCGCTGGATCGGGAATATCGCCGCCGGCCGGAACGTAGAAATTATGCAGCACCAGCGGCTTTGCCAGCTGCGCCTTTTCGCCGAACGAAACCGAGATGTGACGCGAATCGATCTTGTCGCAGAAGGTGCGGATATCCGTGTTGTCGAACGGCAGTTTCGAGATCACCGCGACGCCGTGATAGCCCTTCTGGCCGTTCAGCGCGATGTGCTCATAGCCGAGACGCTTGAACCGCTTCAGCGGAAAGGCGTCGTCGATGCATTTGGTTTCCTGCAGGCACAGCACGTCCGGCCGCACCGATTTGAGGAATTTGGCGACCAGATCGATGCGTAGGCGCACCGAATTGATATTCCAGGTTGTCAGGGAGAAGCGCATGGGGAGCAGCGTTCTAGCACAGGCACCGCCGCCGTCCCGCGGTTTTGCACAGGATCAGGTCGAAAGGCCCCAGATGCCGGCGGCGGCGACGGCCGCGAATAGGCTGGTGGCCGGAAAGCGCCAGGGACGCACGCCGCCCTTGATGGCGACGGCGATGCAGAGTAGCGAAAAGGAGGCCGCCAATGCGGTGAAAAGCACGCCGAAGCCGCGCGCGGCCGGCTCGAGCGCCGAGTAGGCGAACATCGCGGTCATGACCAGCAGCGTCAGCGTCGTCATGTGCCAGCAGTAATAGTTCAGCCAGCGCGACGCGCGGCTCAGCCCCTCGACCGCCAGCAGCGGACGGACCACGTAGACGCCGCCGACAAAGGTGTGGACCGTGAAGGTGAGCAGCGCGAGCACGCTCGCTGCGGCAAAGCCGGCATTCAGCATTTTCTCCTCCATGAGAAGAGGCGGATTGACAGCATAAATAATAGAATTTCTATTCTAGAATATCAACGGGGCAATCCACATGGGCCGGCACGCCAGGTTCGACCGTGAAGAACTGCTCCTCGCCGCCGCCGGCGAGGCGGCGATGGGACGGCCCGTCACCATCCAGTCGCTCGCCGCCGCCTCGGGCGCCACCGTCGGTTCGATCTATCACCGCTTCGAATCACGCGAGGAAATCCTCGGGGAAGCTTGGCTGCTAGCGGTGCGCAGCTTCCAGTCCGACTTCGTGCCGGCGGTGGATGCTGCGGCGACGGCCCGCCAAGGCCTTGAGGCCGCGCTGACGGTGCCGCGTTGGTCGCGCAAGCATCTGGCGCTCGCCAGCCTGCTCGCCTTGCGGCGGCAGGAGGATTTTTTGGACGAACGCACGCCGGCGCATCTGCGGCGCGAGGCCGCAGGGATCAACAAGTTCGCCATGAAGGTGGTCGGAACATTCGCGGCACGGTCCCGCCGGTCAGATCTGCAATGCCAGACGGCGCTGATCGGGATGCCTTACGGCGCGGTGCGCCTATTCCTGCCCAAGCAGTCTCCGCCAGCCGAGATCGATGACATGATCGCAGCGGCCTATTGCGCGGTAATGAAAGCGGAGAGCTAGCCGGGCGGCACCGAGTAGTTGGTGAAATCGATCTTGAACAGGCCGGGATCGACCTTCTTGGAGGAATCCAGATTGTAGACCGCGACGGTGGTGTCGTAGCCCTGCGGGTCGGTCACCGTCCATTGCTTGAGCTGGCCGTCCCTGGCGCCGATCATCAGCATCAGGCGGCTGGTGCCGATCAGCGCCTGTTTCTCCTCGATGGTGACGCTGATGAACACGTCATCGGCGGTCACGCTCACGACGTTGGTGTCCTTCAGCAGATCGATGCGGTCCGACAGCAGGAAGCGCAGCGGCGTCTGCGACAGCGGATAGATGTCCTGGGTCGCGAGCTTGGTGTCGCGCACCGCCAGCGAGGATCCGTCGGCGATGATCGCGATCGGACTCGGCGCGTCATATTCGAAACGCACCTTGCCGGGCTTCTGGATATAGAAGTCGCCCTTGGTCTTGCTGCCGTCGGGTCCGACCTGGACGAAATTTCCGACCAGAGTCTGCAGCGATGACAGATAGGAACTCACCTTGGCGGCCTGCGCCTTCTGGGTCGCGTCGAAGGTCGCGAAGATGTTGGCGGGAAGATTGCGGCGCGGATCGGGAATCACCGGATTCGGAGGAACCGTCTGGGTTGCCCCGGTCGTCATCGGCGTGCGCTGCGGTTCCGATGCGCTGATCTGCATGTCGCGCCCTTTCGGGGCGGGTTTCGGAATCGGAACGGTCTGCGCCTGAGACGGCGTCGCGGCACCGCAGCTCATGGATGCCGCAAGCAGCAGCGCCAGCGCGCCACGCATGCTGCGGTCTGCAAGTAGTGTGGCCATGCGAAATTTCGGATTTCTATGCAACGCGTCGTCCTGCCTGAATCTCGGCCATTTTATCGTGCTTTCGGCCAAAGGAGATATCGTTTTTCCGTGAAAATATGATGCCAAGTCAGGCAGTCCCGGGGCTCGATCGCACTTCTCAGAAGCGGCTTTCTTCTTCTTCGACCAGAATTTCACGTTTGCCGGCGTGATTTGCCTGTCCGACGATGCCCTCGAGCTCCATCCGCTCCATCAGCGACGCGGCGCGGTTATATCCGATCTGCAGCCGGCGCTGGATGTAACTGGTCGAGGCCTTGCGGTCGCGCTTGACGATCGCCACCGCCTGCGCGAACAGGTCGCCGCCGCCATCGCCGCCCATTCCGGTGGAATCGAACACCGCGCCGTCCTCGTCGGTCGGCTCTTCCGCCGTGACGGCTTCGAGATATTCGGGCTGGCCCTGCGTCTTGAGATGGCGCACCACCTTCTCGACCTCCTCGTCCGAGACGAAGGGACCGTGGACGCGGCTGATGCGCCCGCCGCCCGCCATATAGAGCATGTCGCCCTGCCCGAGCAGCTGCTCGGCGCCCATTTCACCGAGGATGGTGCGGCTGTCGATCTTTGAGGTGACCTGAAACGAGATGCGGGTCGGAAAGTTCGCCTTGATGGTGCCGGTGATGACGTCGACCGACGGCCGTTGCGTCGCCAGGATCACATGCAGGCCCGCGGCGCGCGCCATCTGCGCCAGGCGTTGCACCGCGCCTTCGATATCCTTGCCGGCCACCATCATCAGGTCGGCCATTTCGTCGACGATGATGACGATGTAGGGCAGCGGATCGAGGTCGAGCTTCTCCTCCTCGTAGATCGCCTTGCCGGTTTCCTTGTCGAACCCGGTATGCACCGTGCGCGTCAGATCTTCGCCCTTGGCCCGCGCTTCGACCAGGCGCTGATTGTAGCCGTCGATGTTGCGGACGCCGAGCTTCGACATCTTCTTGTAGCGCTCTTCCATCTCGCGCACCGCCCACTTCAGCGCGACCACCGCCTTCTTCGGGTCGGTCACGACAGGCGTCAGCAGATGCGGGATGCCGTCATAGACCGAGAGTTCGAGCATCTTGGGATCGACCATGATCAGCCGGCACTGATCCGGCCGCAGCCGGTAGACCAGGCTGAGGATCATGGTGTTGATGGCGACCGATTTGCCGGAGCCGGTGGTGCCGGCGATCAGCATATGCGGCGTTCGCGCCAGGTCGATGATGATGGATTCGCCGCCGATGTTCTTGCCGAGACAGAGCGGCAGCTTCGCGACCGATTCGTCCTTGGCCGTCAGCAATTCCCGCAGATAAACCTTTTCGCGATGCGCGTTCGGCAATTCGATGCCGATGGCGTTACGGCCGGCGACCACGGCGACGCGCGCCGACAGCGCGCTCATCGATCGCGCGATGTCGTCGGCAAGGCCGATCACGCGCGACGATTTGATGCCGGGCGCGGGTTCGAGCTCGTACAGCGTCACGACAGGGCCGGGATTGGCCTTGACGATTTCGCCGCGGACGCCGAAATCGCCGAGCACGCCCTCCAATGCTCGCGAATTGGCTTCGAGTTCCGACTTGCTCAGCGGCTGCCGGTCCGAGGCCTTCGGCGCCGTCAGCATTGACACGGCGGGCAGCTCGAACCTGTCGGACGACTTGCGCGCCGGGGCGCGTGGTGCAGCCTTCTTGCGTGGGGCGCGGGCGGCGGGAACTTCCTCTTCTTCCTCGTCGTCGAAATCCTCCTCGGCCTGCGGGGCCAATGACGGCGCGGCGCGACCGCCGAGGCTCGGCTCCTGGCGCTCGAAAGAGGAGGTGCGGGGCTGCGGCGCGCTCGCCACCAGCGAACGATAGGCCAGCACCATTAGCCACGACAGCCGCGCTTTGGCGCTCATGAGGGCATGAAACACCCATCCCAGCGAGACCGAACTGCGATCGTCTTCCTCTTCGAACGGCGTGTCGTCGTCCTCGATCGGCGTCAGTTCCTCTTCCTCGCGCCGCGAGCCCATGCCGCATGCGAACAGGAAGGTCGCGACCATCGCCGCGAACAGGATGATCCCAAGCACGAGGCGATAGACGAAGCCGGGCGGTCCGAACACCACGGCGGGTGCGCGCACCAGCGCGTCGCCGACGACGCCGCCAAGCCCGGTCGGTAGCGGCCACGCCCCGCCATGCGTCCAGCAGCTGGCGAAGCCCGCTGCGATCACCGTGCAGAGAATCCAGCATGCGATCCGCAGCGCTTCGCGGTCGAAGGTGCGGTGGGTCAGCATGCGCCAGCCCCACACCGCAACGGGGAGGATCAGCATGATTGCGCCGAGACCGACGATCTGCATCAGCAGATCGGCGCCGATCGCGCCGGGATAGCCGACGATGTTGCGGATCGCGCGCGAGGTCGCGTGGCTGAGGCTCGGATCCTGCACCGACCAGGTCATCAGCGCCGCCGCCGCCACGCCCGACAGCGCGATCAGCGCAAGTCCGGCGAGCTCGCGCAGGCGCCGCATCAGCGCCTCGCGGATCGACGCCGGCAAATGGCCGACCAGGGGAATGACGCGTTCGATCGCCGGCATGCTCATGGGCCTTCGCGACTAATCCAGAATTTCGACCAGCCGGTGCAACGCCTCGGCTGTTGTTTCACTGTCCGCCACCAGTGCCAGGCGGATGTAGCCAGCGCCGGGATTGCTGCCGTCAGCCTGCTGGCGCGCCAGGTAGCTGCCGGGCACCACGCGCACGCCGGCGTCCTTGTAGAGCTTTACCGCCGTAGCTTCATCGCCGCCGCGCTCCGACACGTCGAGCCAGACGCAGAAGCCGCCCGCGGGTCTGACATAGCCGTAGCGATTGCCGAGAATCTGGTCGGCCAGATCGAACTTGATCCGGTAGAGCCTGCGATTCTCCTCGACATGCGCTTCGTCGCTATAGGCGGCGACCGCGACATGCTGCAGCGGCACCGGCACTTGCGGGGCCGCGACATTGCGCAGTTCGTGGAACATGCCGAGAAACTTCCTGTCGCCGGCGGCAAAGCCGACCCGCATGCCCGGCAGGTTGGAGCGCTTCGACAGCGACTGAAACGCCACGGCATTGGTGAAATCGGGCCCGGCGCATTCCAGCATGCTGCCGGGCGCTTTTTTGGTGTAGATTTCCGAATAGCACTCGTCGCTCAGGATCATGAAGCCGAAGCGGTCGGCAAGTTGCTTGAGGCGGCCGAAGTAGCCCGGTGTCGCCACCGCGCCTTGCGGATTGGCCGGCGAGGCGATGTAGATCGCAACGGTTCGCGCCAGCGTGGCGTCATCGAGCGCGTCGAGATCGGGCAGGAATCCGTTGGCGAGCGTGGTCGGCAGATAGATCGCCTCGCACCCCGCGGCGCGCGCGCCGGCGGCGTAAGCGGGATAAAACGGATTGGGGATCAGGATCGCGGGCCTGCCCTTGCGCTCGCCGACATAGCGCGCCGCGGTGAGCGCTGCGAAAAACAGGCCCTCGCGGCTGCCGTTCAGCACCAGAAGCTCGGTCTCGGGATCGATCGCCCGCGGCAGCTTGAACCGGGTGGAAAGCCAGGCCGCCGCCGCCCGGCGGAACGGCTCGATGCCCTTGGCGGTGGGGTAGCGGCCGAAATCGGCGATGTGTTTTGCGATGACAGGACCGACAAAGGCCGGGACCGGGTGCTGCGGCTCCCCTAATGATAGGGTTATCAATGGCTTAGCTGGCTGATAGGGGGCCAATAGCTCGGTCAGCCGCGCAAATGGCGAGCGTTCGCTTTCCTGACTGCCGGCGCCCTGCGGCGCGCGGGATGAAGCGGTCATTGCCATGGATGAAGCGCCAGCACTCTCGGGACAGCCGGCCGCATCTTAAGGACCGGCCGGAAACGGATCAAACCACCATAGATACGGCGAGGTTAAGACGCGATTAACCATCGGCGCCAGCGAGCATTTTGCCGATGATAGCCCCTGTTAATGAGGCACAATATTCCGGAGGCAGCATGATTGCTGCGAGTCGAGGCATTCTACTTTGCATGGGGTTGTTTTCGCGTTTTTGTAGAGGCCCTGCGGTAGGGGCCGCGCCGCGTCCGGGGCACCAGATCGTTGCTGCCTCTCAAGCAAAGGTCGTCATGCCCGGCCTTGTGCCGGGCATCCACGTCTTAGCTGCATCTAGGCAAGTAAGACGTGGATGGCCGGGACGAAGCCCGGCCATGACGGAAAGTGAATCATTTTCAACTGCTTAGGTACTGGGCTGTCACCTCAATCCTGCCCTCTAAAACTCATCAGGCGCCGGATCATCCGGATATTGGCATAGTCGACCATCTTGCCGTCGACCGTGACCGCGCCCTGCCCGTTCCGCTCCGCCTCCTCCAGCGCCGCGATGGCGCGCTCGGCGTAGGCGAGTTCCTCCTCTGAGGGGATGAAGGCATCGCGGGTCGGCTCGATCTGGCTCGGATGGATGACCTGCTTGCCGTCATACCCCATCGCGGCTGCCTTGGCCGCCGTCGATGCGGTAGCGACGGGATCGCGGAACGCGCCACAGGGACCGTCGATCGCGCGCAGTCCGAATGCCCGCGCAGCGACCAGCAGGCGCATCATCGGATAGGCGAACAAATCGAGCGGGACTGTGGGATGGCCGTCCGCAGCACTTCCGACATGGCGGTATCCCGACGGCGATGCGCCGATCTCCGCGCTGCGCGCCCCGATCGAGGCTGCGAAGTCGCCGACGCCAAGATGCAACGCGGTCACCAGCGGATCCGCCGCCGCCAGCATTTCGACATTGACGAGGCCGCGTGCGGTCTCGATCAGCAATTCCATCATGGCAGGCGCCGCGCGTGTTCCCGCGGCCTCCGTGATCCAGCGGGCGATCTTCGCCACGTCGGCGACCGACTCCGCCTTCGGAACGATGAAGGCGTCGAGCCGCTCCAGCCCGCCGAGGCGCGCGATCTCCTCCTGAATCGACGGGCTGTCGATCGCATTCAGCCTCACGGTTACGGTCTTTTGGCCCCAATCGTGAGCGGTCAATGCGTTTGCGGCCGCCTCCAGGGCTGCGGCCTTTTCGGCCGGCGGCACCGCGTCCTCGAGATCCATGAACACGGCGTCGGCGGCCGATGCGGCGGCGTTCTGCACCAGCCGCGCGCGATGGGCCGGAACGGCGAGAAAGGTTCGGGTCAGTCGCGGCGCGGTCATGTCCGGGAATTTTCCAATAGTCCGAGTTCGGTGAGGATGGCGTCGGTATGCTCGCCGACCGCGGGAATATCGCCCATCACGGGTTCGACGCCGGGAATGGTGATCGCGGGCAGAAAGCTCATCAGCGGTCCGTTCGGCGAGCCCACCCTGTGGACGCGGTCGCGGGCATGAAGCTGCGGATGGTGCAGGAAGCTTTCGACCGTATTCATGTTGGCGTTGGCAATGGCGGCGGCGTCGAGCCGCTGGATCACCTGCTCTGCCGAAAATTTCGCGAAATGCTGCTCGATCAGCGCCTCCAGCACATCACGATTCTGCATGCGCTGCGGATTGTCGCAAAAGCGCGGGTCGCCGGCGAGCGCCGCGTCCTCCAGCACCTGCGCGCACAGCGCCGTCCATTCGCGCGCGTTCTGAATGCCGAAGAACACCACATGGCCGTCGCCGCAGCGAAACGGGCCGTAGGGCGCGATGGTGGCGTGACGGGTGCCGGTGCGCACCAGCGGCTTGCCGGCGCCTTCGGTGTAATAGGCGGGATAGCTCATCCATTCGGTCATGGAATCGAACAGTGAGACCTCGAATGCCATGCCCTTGCCGGTGCGCTCGCGATTGAACAGCGCCATCAGCACGCCGTTGACGATGTACATGCCGGTCGCGGTGTCGACGACGGCGATGCCGCATTTGGCCGGCTGTTCCTCGGTGCCGTTGATCGACAGAAACCCCGCTTCGCACTGGACCAGGAGATCGTAGGCTTTCTTCTCGCCGTAGGGGCCGCCGCTGCCATATCCGGAGATGTCGCAGGCGATCAGGCGGGGAAAACGCTCCACCAGCGCCGCGGCATCGAGGCCGAGGCGTTTGGCCGCGCCCGGCGCCAGATTTTGCAGGAATACGTCCGCCTGCGGCAGCAGGGCATCGAGCACGCGCTTGCCTTCGCTGCTCTTGACGTCGAGCGCCAGGCTCTCTTTCGACCGGTTGGTCCAGGCGAACTGGCTCGACATCCCGTTCATCACGTAATCGTAGTCGCGGCAGAAATCGCCCTTGCCCGGCCGTTCGATCTTGATCACCCGCGCGCCCCAGTCGGCCAGATGGCGGCTGGCGAGCGGCGCCGCGATGGCCTGTTCGAGCGAGACGACGGTGATGCCGGACAAGGGCAGCTGTGGCGGTTTTCGGTTCATGGATGATCTCCGGCGCGCTAGGCGCAGTGGCCGACGGATCGCGCGAAATACGCGCTATCGTTTCGGCAGCCGCTCGAAGCTCGGCACCCCCTCGGGGATCTGGTGGAAGGCCTGCTTGTCGATGGTGTAGATCGCCATCTGCGGCGTACCAAACAGGCCGGGATCGTCGAGCGTGCCGACCTTGAGAACCACGCCGGGCAACCCCCGCGGCCGTGTCACGACATGGGTGCCGCATTCGGCGCAGAATTCGCGCGTCACGGGGCGTTCGAGGTCGCTGCGGGTAAATTGCCTGGGCGTGCCCTTGGTGTATTTGAAGCCGTCGATCGGCATCATGATGAAGGTGTTGGGCGAGCCGCCGGTGATATACTGGCATTCCCGGCAGTGGCACTGCGCCTTCATCATCGGTTCGCCCTCGGCCGCATAACGCAGTGCGCCGCAATAGCATCCGCCCTCGAGCTTCATGGCATTCCCCCTAGTGTTTGGCGGCGGCGCTGGCCGCGGCATTGTTGAGCACGATCAGGCCGTCCACGGCGACGCCGAGTTTGCCGTTGATCAGGAACGGATTGACGTCGATCGAAGCGATGCGGTTGCCGGCGTCCGCCATCAGGTTGGAGAGACCGACGAGGGCTTTCACCGCCGAGGCCTCGTGCAATGCGGGTTTGCCGCGATAACCCCCGATCTTCACGCCGGCCTTGGTCCGGTTGATCAATTGTCTTGCCTCGGCCGCATCCAGCGGCGCGCCGGCCAGTGCGACATCCTTCGTCAGCTCGATATCGACGCCGCCGGTGCCGAACAGCACCACCGGCCCCATTTCGGCGTCGAGCGAGGCCCCGATCACGAGTTCGAGGTCGGCCTTGACCTGCTGCGCTATCAGGATGCCTTCGAGCTTCGGCTTGCTTTTTAGTTTCTTCACCCGCGCCGTGATGTCGTTGAACGCCTTCTTCACCTCGGCCGCGCTGTTGAGGTTCAGCACCACGCCGCCAATGTCGGATTTGTGCAGGATGTCGGCGCTCACCACCTTTGCCACGACGGGAAAACCGATCTCTTTTGCGATCTTGACGGCTTCCGCCGCAGTCTGCGCGATCTCTTCCCTGGAGACCGGAATGCCGTAGGCTTTCAGGAGCTTCTTCGACGCCACCTCGTCGAGCGCCGCAGCGCCATTGGCGCTCTTCAGCGTCTTCTCCAGCACCGCGCGCGCCGAAGGTTTCGAACTCGACACGATATCGGGCACGACCTTGCGCAAGCCGGCATAGTCGATCAAGGCCTTGATCGCGCCGACCGCGCGGTCGAGACCCTGCATGACCGCGATATTCGGCAGCGATTTTCGCAGGCCCTTGGTGAATTCGGTAAAGCCGATCGACATCGTGCTGATGTAGACCACGGGCTTTGCGGCGGCGCCGGCCATTTCGTTGACGATGCGCAGATTGCGTTCGCGCAATTCGTGCGGCGCCTTGGGCAATTCGGCGTCGATGATCACGATGTCGGTGTCGGGGTCGTCGATCATGACCTTGATCGACGCCATATAGACCGAGGGATCCACCACCGCGGCAAAGCCGGCATCGAGCGGATTGCCGACGATGCTGCCGGGGCCGAGCATCTTCGCCAGTTTTTCGGTGGCGGTAGGGCTCAAGGGGGCGAAGTTCAAGCCTGCCGAATGGAACGCATCGATCAGAAGACCGCGCTTGCCGCCGGACAGCGACACGGCGGCGAGCCGATTGCTCTTCGGCGGTTCGGCGTGAACGAAGCATTCGGTGGTTTCGATCAGTTCGTCGAGGCCGCGGACGCGAATCACGCCTTCCCGGGTCGAGATGGCGTCGAACGTCTCGATCGAGCCGGCGAGTGCGCCGGTGTGGGCCATCGCGGCGGCGCGTCCGCCTTCGGAGGCGCCGAGCTTCAGGGCAATGACGGGTTTGCCCGCGGCGCGCGCGGCCTTGCAGGCTTCGCGAAACACCTTGGTGTTACGCACGCCCTCGAGATAGACCACGATCACGCGGATCGACGGATCGGCGGCGAAATAGCTCATGAGATCGGGCGTCTCGAGGCCGGTTTCGTTGCCGGTGGTGACCATGTAGCCGACCCCGACGCCGCGGTCCTCCAGCGCCTGGCGGATCGCCATCACGATCGCGCCGGATTGGCCGGCGATCGCCACCGGGCCGGCCTCCATCGTGACGATGCGGTCGTCGATGTTGGTGAACAGGTTCTCGCCCGCGCTGAGGTTGCCGAGGCAGTTCGGGCCGGTGACGGCGAGGCCGGTCTCCTTGACGGCCTGCTTCAGTTCGACCGCCAGCCGCTGGCTTTCCTCGTCCTGCAATTCGCTGAAGCCCGATGTGACGATGGTGGCCGAGCGCGCACCCGCGGCGGCGGCGTCGCGGATCACCTGCACCGCAAAACGCGCCGGCACCAGCACCAGTACATGGTCCGGTTTGTCCGGCAGGCTGGCGAAATCCTTGTAGCAGGGCACGCCCCAGATCGTTTCGCGCTTCGAATTGATTGGATATAGCCCGCCCGCGAACTTGTACTTGATCAGGTTGTTCCAGATCCGCTCGGCATAGTTGCCCGGCTTGTCGGTGGCGCCGACCAGGACGATGTTGCGCGGGTGCAGCATCGCATGAATGCTTTTCACGATGTCGCTGGCGCTAGCGGCGGGTGACCATTTGCCGGCCGAGCCGGACGCATTGCTGGCGTGGGCTTCCATAAGCGTTTCTCACCCTTTGATGCATTGTTGTTTTTGCGCGGGACGGAATTCTGCCCGCTGCGCCGGCAGTTGATCTGCCTTTGAACGGAGACGGAAACAAACAGTTCATTTCCTCCCGCGTCAACACGCGCTCGCCGGGTGCCCGGCTCGCATATTTGCCGGAACCCTTGGTTCTCGGCTTTGGCGCGATTTCCTCGACGGAACCGGCGATCGCCCCGCATCGAGCGCGGGCCAGCTTCGCTGCCAAAGCGCTTTCGACAAAAAGAAAGGGGCTCCAGCTTGCGCTGGAGCCCCTCAACGGTCGGGGCATTGCCGGGTATGTGCCCAAACCGTAGTTCTGGGCGCGACCTCGCGAGATCGCGCGCCCGGGAGACCTTACATGTTGTAGGCGCGTTCCGTGTGCTCGGTGATGTCGAGACCTTCGCGCTCCACCTCGACGGTGGCGCGTAGGCCGACGATCACATCGACGATCTTGAAGAGGACCGCCGAACCGATGCCCGACCACACCAGTGTGGTGCAGACGCCCCAGAGCTGCGAGGTCATCTGGGCGACCAGATCGTACTCCGCGATCTTGCCGATCGTGTAGTCCATGACGCCGGTGCCGCCGAGAGCCGGATTCACCAGGATGCCGGTGCCGAGTGCGCCGACGATGCCGCCGATGCAGTGGACGCCGAACACGTCGAGCGCGTCGTCGTAGCCGAGCGCGTTCTTGATCACGGTGCAGAAGAACAGGCAGACCACGCCGACCACCAGACCGAGCACGATCGCTCCCATCGGACCAGCGTAGCCGGCCGCGGGCGTGACCGCCACCAGTCCCGCCACCGCGCCCGACAATGCGCCGAGCAACGAGGGATGGCCCTTGATGATCCATTCCGCGAACATCCAGGCCAGCGCCGCCGCCGCAGTCGCGACGAACGAGTTGGTCATGGCGAGCGCGGCGCCGCCGGAGGCTTCGAGGTTGGACCCGGCGTTGAAGCCGAACCAGCCGACCCAGAGCAGCGAGGCGCCGATCATGGTCATGGTCAGCGAGTGCGGAGCCATCAGGTCCTTGCCGTAACCGGTGCGTTTGCCGATCAGGATCGCGCCGACGAGACCTGCGATACCGGCATTGATGTGCACCACGGTGCCGCCGGCAAAGTCGATTGCGCCCTTCTTGAAGATCCAGCCCTGGTCATCCCCGAAGGCGGTCTTCGCGGTTTCGAAGGCGGCCTGCGCGGCCGTCTTGGCAGCGCCGTCGGCTGCGGTTTCCACGGCCTTGAGCGCCGCAGAAATCGCGTCCGGTCCAGCCCAGTACCAAACCATGTGCGCGATCGGCAGATAGATCAGCGTGACCCAGAGCGGGACGAACAGCGCGACCGCTGCGAACTTCATGCGTTCGGCGAACGCGCCGACGATGAGGGCGGGCGTGATCGCCGCAAAGGTCATCTGGAAGCAGATATAGATCAGCTCCGAGATGTTGGCGTCGGCGGTGAAGGTCGCCGCCTGGGCGTCGAGAATCGTCTTGCCTTCCGGCGCGATCTTCAGGAAGGCCTTGGAGAAGCCGCCGATGAAGTCGGATCCGCCGGTGAAGGCGAGGCTGTAGCCATACAGCGCCCACAGGATGGTGACGATGCAGACGGTGTAGAACACCTGCGCCAGCACCGAGAGCATGTTCTTGGAGCGGACGAGGCCGCCGTAGAACAGCGCGAGGCCCGGGATCGTCATCAACAGCACCAGCACTGTCGACGTCAGCATCCAGGCATTGTCGCCCTTGTTGACGGTTGGCTCAGCGTAGGCAGCGGTCGCGGCGAACAGGCCGACTGCGAGGGCCGCCAATCCCGCGCTATAGAGACGTTTGAACGTCATTTGGTATACTCCTGATTGGATAAGGTTGAGCGCGAAATCAGAGTGCCGCGGCATCGGCCTCTCCCGTGCGGATACGAACCGCATGGTCGAGGTTGATGACGAAGATCTTGCCGTCGCCGATCTGTCCGGTCTTTGCCGCCGACGTGATGGCGTCGATGGTCTTGTCGACCTGGTCCGAGGCGACAGCGACCTCGATCTTGATCTTGGGCAGGAAGCTCACCGCGTATTCGGCACCGCGATAGATTTCCGTATGGCCTTTCTGCCGGCCATATCCCTTGACTTCCGTCACCGTTAAACCGTGAACGCCAATGGCGGTCAGGGCGTCACGGACTTCTTCGAGCTTGAATGGCTTGATGATCGCCATAACAATTTTCATGGGTCCTATCCCCGCTTGGGCCCGGTCCAGACACGACCGGGCGTTCTCGACTGAGGTTCACCACGCGGAGAAGTTCACTACGCGGGCACAGCCAGCCCCCATAGAATCAAATGCCGTGCCAGATCGGCGGCGTTCCCTAACGGATTATGAACGCGGACCTTTTCGCGCTTTGCGGGAATTGGTCCGACCTGCGCTATTCCGCCGCGCCCAAAGGCTAGTCATGCCTGATTAAGAACTGGGCATGACAGGCTCCCGACATAATGATGCCCACCGGGAGGGCAAATGGTCGGTAATTAGGTAAAGACGCCTATTGAAGCGCCTCGCCATGCTGCGAAATATCCAGGCCTTCCATTTCCTGCTGCAGTGAAACCCGCAGCGGCACGAAGGCGCCCACCAACTTGAGCAGGACGAAGGTAATGGCGCCCGACCATAGCAGCGTGACCGCCACGCCGTAGAACTGGATCAGCAATTGTTGTGGATTGCCCTCGAGCAGGCCGGATGTCCCGCCGATTGCCGTCGTCGCGAACACTCCTGCGAGCAACGTACCGGTCATTCCGCCGACGCCATGGACCCCGAACACATCGAGCGAATCGTCGTAATTGAAGCGCTGCTTGAGGCTGGTGCAGGCCCAGAAACAGAATAATCCGGCGATGATCCCGATGACGATGCCGTGCCAGGGCGCGACGAATCCGGAGGCCGGCGTGATCGTGCCCAATCCCGCCACCGCGCCGGAGATCATGCCGAGCACCGACGGTTTGCGCCGTGTCGACCATTCGATGGCGCCCCAGGTCAGCGCGCCGGCGCAGGCGGCAAGATGCGTCGCCGTGATCGCCATCACCGCGCGCGGACTGGCCGACAGCGCCGAGCCGCCATTGAAGCCGAACCAGCCGACCCACAGCATTCCGGTGCCGATCACCGCAAGCGACAGATCGAACGGAGCGAGATTCTCCGTGCCGTAGCCATGACGCCGGCCCATCACCTTGGCCGCGACCAATCCGCCGACGCCGGCGGAGAGATGCACCACGAGGCCACCGGCAAAATCCAGTACGCCCATGGTGGCGAGGAAGCCGCCGCCCCAGACCCAGTGCGCCAGCGGCACATAGACGAACATGAACCAGCCGACGGAAAACAACAGGTAGGCGGAAAACCGCATGCGGTCGGCCACCGCGCCCGCCACCAGCGCCACCGTAATGATCGCAAACGTCATCTGGTACAGCATGAACAGCGCTTCCGGGATCGTCTTGGCCGCCGGATTGACGTCGTCCATCTTCATGCCGGCGAGGAACCAGCGATCGAGCGTTCCGAGCCAGGGACCATCGCCGACGAACGCCAGCGAATAGCCGAACGCGACCCAGAGGACTGAGATGATCGCCACGGCGGCAAGGCTTTGCGCCATCGTCGCCAGCACGTTCTTCTTGCGCACCATGCCGGAGTAGAACAGCGCCAGGCCCGGGATGGTCATCATCAGCACCAGCGCGGTGGCTGCGATCATCCACGCGGTGTCGGCGGCGTTGATACCGGATGTTTCGGCAAGCGCCGGCGTCACCAGCGATGCGAACAATGTTGCGATCGAAAAAGTCGCCGCAGCGCGCGCCGCGTGACGTGACAGAACCCCCATGATGTTTCCCCGGCCTGTTATCAATATGCGGTGTCTTGGAGCACCGCCGTTTGCACGCAGTGAATGATTGTCAAAGTGCGTCGCTGTCGGTTTCACCGGTGCGGATGCGCAGCGCGTGATCGATCGGCGTCACGAAAATCTTGCCGTCACCGATCTGGCCGGTGCGAGCGGCCTGCGTGATCACGTCGACCGCCTTGTCCGCAAGCTCCGACGAGACCGCAATCTCGATGCGCAGCTTGGGCAGGAAGTTCACGACATATTCGGCGCCGCGGTAAATTTCAGTGTGGCCCTTCTGGCGGCCGTAGCCCTTGACCTCGGTCACCGTCATGCCGTGGACGCCGATGGCGGTCAGCGCCTGGCGGACCTCGTCCAGCTTGAACGGTTTGATAATCGCGACGACGAGTTTCATGGTCAGGCCTTATTCGCTCAATTTCGGCAGATGCGGCCGCCGGATGATTTGCGGTCGCCCAAATCTGGCATCTTTCTGTGCAACTGGCACAAAAAACTTGCAAGTGCCCGGGAAAACATTTGTGGCCGGACGCCAGCGTCCCTGTACAGGAGACCGGATCGTCCGCCAGAATGCTTTTTCCGGCGTTCGGGCCATTTGGCGCGCCGCTGCAGTAGCCACCCGGGGGAGATGATATGGCGGGCCGATCCTGGTTTTACGCATCCGAGGGCCAGCAGCAGGGTCCCTACCCCGAGATCCAGCTCCGCGAGTTCATCGCCAGAGGAACAATCACGGCGGACACGCTGGTCTGGACCGAGGGGATGGCCAATTGGCAGCGGGCGGGAGACGTTCCGGGCCTGGTA
Organism: Bradyrhizobium sediminis; assembly: GCF_018736085.1. Lineage (NCBI taxonomy): Bacteria > Pseudomonadati > Pseudomonadota > Alphaproteobacteria > Hyphomicrobiales > Nitrobacteraceae > Bradyrhizobium > Bradyrhizobium sediminis. Next base: position 247,438 of record NZ_CP076134.1, read on the forward strand.
TCCGGCGCCTCAGGGCCGCCGGTGATACCGCGTTCGGGCGGTCCTCTGACCGGCGCCGGCGGGTATAGCGGCGGGCCGCTTTCCATCGATTTCGGAATTTGGGACTTCGTCTGGCGCAGCCTGGTGCTCCTGATCGGTCTCATCCTCATTATCCCGGCCCCCTGGGCTCTGGTCTGGTACATCAACTGGTTCGTACCGTGCGTGCACGTGCCGGGACGCCCCAATCTCAGCTTCGTGGGCACGGCGATGACGATCGTTCCCTGGTATTTCGGGGCCTTGGTGCTCTTTATCGGCGTTGCTCTGATCGGCAGCGAGTTGCTCAACAATCTGATGTTCCTGGTTCAGATCGTTCTCTATTGGCTTTTCGTCAGATGGCTGGTCGCAAACCTTGCTTCCAACGAGCAGCCGCTCGGGCTCAGCTTCTCCGGCTCTTTCTGGGCCTATCTCGGATGGACTATCCTGGCGGGTATCTCCATCATCACCATCATCGGCTGGGCGTGGGTTTACACAGCCTCGCTGCGGTGGGTTTGCCGAAATATCCAGGGCACGCGGCGCGAAGTCGTATTCGTCGGCACCGGACTGGAGTTTCTGTGGCGTGCGATCGTGGCCGCAATCGCCAGCCTCTTCATCATCCCGATTCCATGGATGTATCTTTGGATGTCACGCTGGCTGGCGTCGCAGACCATCTTGGCTGAAAGAGGCACGCAGGTGAACGGCTGAGCGCTCACTTGCGCTGGCGCAGCGAGCCTTCCTGCGCGACGGAAGCCACCAGCGTGCCGTCCTGCTTGAAGATCATGCCGCGGGTCAGGCCGCGGCCGCCGCGCGCGCTCGGCGAATCCTGCGCGTAAAGCAGCCATTCGTCGGCGCGGAACGGGCGGTGAAACCACATCGCGTGATCGAGGCTCGCAGGCATCATGCGCTTGTCGAACAGCGTCCTTCCGTAGCGCGCCATCGCCGCATCCAGCAGCGAGAAGTCCGAGGCATAGGCCAGCGCGCACATGTGCAGCGCCGGATCGTCGGACAGTTTCGATGCGGTGCGGATCCAGACATTGATGCGGCCATCGTCGATTTTCTGGCCGAAATAGCGGCCGAGCTCGACCGGGCGCAGTTCGATCGGGCGGTCGGATTCGTAATAGCGGCGGATGAATTCCGGCATCTCGCGGAACATCGGCTGCTTGGCCACTTCCTCGGCGGTGAGTTTTTCCGGCGGCGGCACGTCCGGCATCTTGTCCTGGTGATCGAACGCCCCCTCCTCCTCGACATGGAACGAGACCATGATCGAGAAGATCGCGTTGCCATGCTGGATCGCGGTGACCCGGCGGGTCGAATAGCTCTTGCCGTCGCGCAAGCGCTCGACCTCGTAGATGATCGGGATCTGCGGGTCGCCCGGCAGAATGAAATAGCAGTGCAGCGAATGCGGCAGGCGGCCCTCGACGGTGCGGCACGCCGCCACCATCGCCTGGCCGATCACCTGTCCGCCGAACACCCGCTGCCAGCTCGTCTTCGGGCTGTTGCCGCGAAACATGTTCACCTCGATTGGTTCGAGATCGAGGACGGAAATCAGGTCAATCAGGCCTTTGGACATGGCGGCGCTTTCGGTTTCCACGTCATTCCGGGGCGAGGCAAAGCCTCGAACCCGGAATCCGGAGATGATAGTTGCGAGATTCCGGGTTTGCGCTCACGCGCGCCCCGGAATGACGACTGGAGGGCCAGGTACCCTTGTTTCTCCGCCCTGTTTCGCCCAGCTATAATCAGGTAGCAAGTATAGTTTCGTGACGCGAGTAAGCAGGTTCAGCATGACGGCACAGCGAAGTATTGTCATCGGCGGCGGCGCGTTCGCCGGGCTGGCGCTGGCGCTGGCGCTGCGCCAGGGTCTCGGCGCCGATATTCCCGTCATTGTCGCCGATCCGGCGCTGGGGCTAAGACCCAGCCGCGATCCGCGCGCTACCGCGATCGTCGCCGCCTGCCGCCGGCTGTTCGACGCGATCGGGGTCTGGGATGAGGTGGCCGACGGGGCTCAGCCGATAACCGACATGGTGGTCACCGATTCCAGGCTGGAAGACGCCACCCGGCCGGTGTTCCTGACCTTCGCCGGCCATGTCGAGCCGGGCGAGCCGTTCGCGCACATGGTCGAGAATCGCCATCTGATCGATGCGCTGGTGAAGCGCGCCGAGGCCGAGGGCATCGACCTCCGCGCTACCGCGGTGACGGGTTTCGATTCCCGCCCCGATAGCGTCGATGTGACGCTGGCCGACGGGAGCGTCATTGAGGCGAGCTTGCTGGTGGCCGCCGACGGCGCGCGATCGAAACTGCGCGAACGCGCAGGGATCGCCACCCATGGCTGGGACTACGACCAGTCCGGCATCGTCGTTACCGTCGGCCACGAGCGGGATCATCACGGTCGCGCCGAGGAACATTTCCTGCCCGCAGGACCGTTCGCAATCCTGCCACTGACGGGAAAGCGCTCGTCGCTGGTGTGGACCGAGAAGCGCGCGGAGGCTGCGCGCCTGGTCGCGCTGAGTGAGGACGAATTTCACGCCGAACTCGAGCAGCGCTTCGGCCTGCATCTCGGCGAGATCAAGGCGCTCGACAAGCCCAAAGCGTTTCCGCTCGGCTATTTCGTCGCGCGTTCCTTCATCGGCGAGCGGCTGGCACTGGTCGGCGACGCCGCGCATCTAATTCATCCGATCGCGGGGCAGGGTCTCAACATGGGCCTGAAGGATGTAGCAGCCTTGGCTGAAGTGGTCGTCGATGCCGCGCGGCTCGGCATGGATCTCGGACAAGCCGACGTGCTCGACCGCTACCAGCGCTGGCGGCGGTTCGACACCATGGCGATGGGGCTCGCCACCAATTCCCTGAATTTCCTGTTCTCGAACGAATCGACGCTGCTGCGCACGGTGCGCGATATCGGGCTTGGCCTCGTCGACCGCGCGCCGCCGCTGAAGAGCCTGTTCATCCGCCAGGCCGCTGGATTGTCAGGCGAAGTGCCGCGCCTGTTGAAGGGCGAGGCGTTATAACCGCGAATAGCGAATGGGGAGTAGCGAATAGAGGTTTCTCTATTCGCCATTCGCTACTCCCCATTCGCCTGTTTCCTCACTCGATCTTCCTCGCCTCTTCCGGCAGCATGATCGGGATGCCGTCGCGGATCGGGTAAGCGAGTTTGGCCGAACGCGAGATCAGCTCCTGCTTCGCCGCGTCGAACTCCAGCGGGCCCTTGGTCAGCGGGCACACCAGGATCTCCAGCAATTTGGGATCGACGGTGGATTCAAGGCGTTCGGACGAGGATGTCATGAACTGGTCTCCGGCTTGGTCTTTCCGATCCCTTAGCATACTGGCCCGAAACGGGTAGCCGCGCCGCGCTATCGCGAGGCGAACCGGACCAGTTCGTCGAGCACCGCCGACTGTCCTGCCGGCGGCAGCGGCTGATCCGACAGCGCAAAACCCAAAAACGCCCAATAGAGAATTTGGGCACGGGCGCGGGCGGCTTCGTCGGCCAGCCCCGATCTCCTGAGCAGGCTTTCCACATAATCCAGCCGGCGGCGATCGATGGCCTGCACGGCCGCGCGGGCCTTGGGGTCGATCGCGGCCCAGGTGCGGACCGCCTTCTCCAGTGCCGGCTTGTTGCTGAACGTCCGGCGGAGCAGCAAGGCCAAAGGGTCATCGTCCTCGGCCGAAGCATCGAGGCTGGCAATGATTTGCTCGGCGGAGACCTCGCGCCAATATTTGAGGATAGCGGCGTGGTAGGCGGCGATATCGGCGAAGTGCCAGTAGAAGCTGCCGCGCGAAACCCCCATCGCCTTCGCCAGCGGCTCGGCCTTCAGTGCCGTGAAGCCGCTCTTCGCCAGCGTTTTCAGACCCTGATCGAGCCAGTCTTTTGCCGAAAGTTGATCGGTCATGTCCCCATCCTGCGACATCTCACCATACACCAGTGTATTGACAGGCGCCAGCGCGCCCGGCATATCTTCCATACAGTTATGTATGGAGGATGATCCGATGCGCGACCTCTTGTTGCAATGTTCCGGCGTCGCCGCGATCGCGGTGGCGCTGATCCACGGCGTGCTCGGCGAAACCAGAATATTCGCAGCTGCCGGCAATACGACGATCGAGCCCCGGGGGCTGCGGACCCTGCTCCGGCTGGTCTGGCAGGCCGGCACGGTGGCGTGGATCGGCGGCGGTGTGTTGCTGATCGCCGCACCCGGGATGGCGTCGGAGCCGGCGCGGCACTGGATCGTGGTGACGATGGCCGTGGTGTTCGGCTTTGGCGCGCTGGCCAACGCCTGGGCCAAGCGCGGCCGCCATTTCGGCTGGGTGGCGTTGAGCGCGGTGGTCGCGTTGGCCGTGGCGGGGTATTGAATTTCTATGCCGTCATTCCGGGGCGCGCGAAGCGCGAACCTCAGATGTGCAATTGCACATCGGGGAATCTCGTCCCGATAACTTCTGGATTCCGGGTCCACGCGAAGACGCGTGTCCCGGAATGACGACGCTATAGCGCTACTGCAACCCGGTATCGCCGCTGGTGCGCTTCTTGGCGAGGTCCATTTCGGTGACCGCGATCAGGATCTCGGCGCGGGTCTTGAGATCGGGCGCTTCCAGCATCGCCTGCTTTTCCGGCGGACCGTAGGGCGACATCATCGCCAGCGCGTTGACCAGCGCCTCGTTGGGCGCGCTTTCGACGCCTTCCCAGTCGACCTTGAGATTGTTGGCCTTGAGAAAATCGGTCAGCACCGCGAGCAAGGCCTCGCGGTCGACGGCCTCCTCGCCCTTGCGGGCGGTGAAATCGTCGATGTAGGGGAAATAATCCACCTTGCATTGCCGGTACGGCGTCAGAACCGTCATTTCCTCGATCACCTTGAAACGCGCGATGCCGGTGAGTTCGAGGATGTAACGGCCGTCGCCGGATTCGGCGAGCTGGGTGATGCGCCCGACGCAGCCGACGCGGAACAGCACCGGCTTCGCTTCGCTATAGGTGTGGGATGCGTCCGGCTGGATCATTCCGATCAGCCGGTGGCCGTCGCGCAGCGCGTCATCCACCATCGCCAGATAGCGCGGCTCGAAGATGTTGAGCGGCATCTGGCCGCGCGGCAGCAAGAGGGCGCCGGGCAGCGGAAACACCGGAATTATCTCGGGAAGGTCGCCGGGCCCGCGATATTCGGCATTGATCGGCATTTGCGGTCCCGGTGCTAAAGCATGAGATCTTTACGAAAAAAGGACGGTCGACAGCCGCTTCCGCCCTTCGACCGTGGCTTCATCGGTGGGGCCCCACGCCTCGAAGAACTGAACCAGCTGCTTGCGCGCGCCGTCCTCGTTCCATTTGCGGTCACGCTTGACGATTTCGAGCAGCTGGCCGGTGGCCTCGGCACGCTTGCCCGAGGCATTGAGCGCGGTCGCCAGATCGAATCGCGCCTGATGATCGAGCGGGTTTGCGGCGACTTTCTGTTCGAGCTCGGTCACCGGGCCGACCGCCTTGGCCTGCTCGGCGAGATCGATCGACGCCTGCACCGCCTTGACCGCCGCGTCGTTGCGCTTCGATTCCGGCACCATGGCGATGGTCTGCTTGGCCTGCTCGATCGCTCCGGTCGTGACGTAGCATTTCGCAAGCCCCGCAAGTGCTGCGATATTGGTGGCGTCCGCCGCCAGCACCTCGGCATAGATCTGCGCCGCGGTCGCCGCATCGCCTTCGGCGAGAACGGCCTCGGCTTCCTTGAGGATTTCCGCGATATTGGGTTCGCCGGCGCCTGGCATGCCCTTGGTCAGCTTGTCGATGAAGGCCGTGACCTGGCTTTCCGGGACCGCGCCCATGAAACCGTCGGCGGGCTGGCCGTTGACGAAGGCGATCACCGCCGGGATCGACTGAATCCCCATCTGGCCGGGGATCGCCGGATGCTCGTCGATGTTCATCTTCACCAGCTTGACCTTGCCCTTGGCGGCGCGGACCGCTTTCTCGATGATCGGGGTGAGCTGGCGGCAGGGGCCGCACCACGGCGCCCAGAAGTCGATCAGCACCGGCTGGCGCTTCGATTCCTCGATGACGTCCTTCACGAAGGTCTGGGTGGTGGTCTCCTTGATCAGATCGGGCGCCGCCTGCGGCGCCGGTCCGCTGCCCTGCTCTATTATTGTCACGGGATCCTCGTCTGATGTCTTTTTCGGATTGGGGGTGTTCTAGCACGGTCTGCGCCCTAATTGGCCCCTGAACGGCCGATTTGCAATCGGCGGAACCCGGACCCCAGGCTTTCGGGCTGAAATGTCGCGAATCGGCGTCGATCGGACGTGATCCGGCCGATTCCGGGGATTGCGTGGACTGTTGCATTCGGGGGCCGCATTTGGCATAGGTCTGCCCGTTGCCGGCGAGCGATCGCCGCCAATCTCTCGGATGCGGGTGTAGCTCAGTGGTAGAGCACGACCTTGCCAAGGTCGGGGTCGAGGGTTCGAATCCCTTCGCCCGCTCCAAGATTTTCAATGGCTTAGCCCTGCGAGCATTCGCAGGGCTTTGGGCCTAGCTAGCGGAAACTCTCGCATCCGTTCTTCCGCGTGGCACTAGGTAGGCATTGATCGGCAGAGCGGATAAGCAATCACGCCTCCCGAAAATCCCGCGATCACCGTGCCGAAATCAACGTGACGGGATCGGCTATTTAAGGCTTCGGAGGCTTCTTGAGCCGCCGAGGTTCCCGGTCATCCCTGCTCTTCAGCGGCGCTGGCGATCCTTTGGCCGGATCCGGGCAGGCTAACGCCCATTCAAGCCATCGGACTTGCTTTTCCCGCTCTACGAGCAACCTGACCACCTCCGATCGAGGTAGTCCAAATTTCTCGGCGTATTTCTGGAGCCAAAGCTTTGTATCGGAATGTAAATAAGCTGTGATTTGCGGTCGCATGTGGGCTCCTTTCAGAGTCGATCAGACTCTCCATGTGCTACGATTCTCAGGCCTTCATAAAATGATTAGTTGCTGTTGATTCGTCGTTGCTTGGATTTGCCAGCGAAGATGAGCTACAAATTAGATGGGACAGTCCGTGCTTGCGCTCAATGAAGTCTCATCAGAGCTGTCAGGAGAGGCTCGCGGCTTAGCGCATCCGCGAAAGAAAGGGATCAAAGGTCGCACAAGTCGATTACTCGACGGCCAGCTGACCCCGTCACTTGCTGATCCAAGTCGTGTGATATTCTTGGATGTTGAGACCACCGGCCTCAGCTGGTTCTACGATGAGTTAACGCTCGTCGGATGGGCATGTAACGGCGCTTACAAAGTTTGTCTCAGGGGCGATGATCCCCAGCCATTAATCCGCGCGCTCTCGTCGGCACAAACATTAGTAACCTTCAATGGGACGCTTTTCGATCTAAAGTTTATTAGAAAGTCCTTTGGGGAAATCGCTCTTCCCCCGCTTCATATTGACTTGAGATATCTTTCGCGACGCGTGGGCCTTGTGGGCGGCCAAAAAAGCATCGAACGAGAGCTGGGCATTTCCGCTCGCACTGGTGTTGAAAAGATAGACGGCGCTGCAGCCGTGATGCTTTGGCATGCTTATTCTCGGGGAGATGTGCAGGCGCTTCAAACGTTGATCGACTATAATCGGCGCGACGTACTTGCGATGTGCGGAATCCTGGATAGCGTTCTCGATCGCCTGGATATCCATCCCGATCTTCTTCTTAGCTATCCGCGGTTTGCAGAAACCGCATCAATCTCGCTGTCAGCGCCTCTAGCCGCGATTGCACCTGAGCGACGTAATTTGGAACGCCCATTGCACAGCTTTGAAAAGTTATTCAAAGGAACCGCAGCTGAGCGTGCCAAGATCGTCGGGATCGACCTGACGGGATCTGAAAGGCGAGCGTCCGGTTTTTGCCTTTTGGAGGGCAGTAATGCGGAGACGAGTTTGGTTCATAGCGATCAGGAGATGATAGATCGCGTGATGTTGGCGCGTCCCCATCTTGTTTCGATCGATTCGCCCCTTTCGTTGCCGTTTGGGAGAACGAGTGTCAGAGACGACGACACGGGCAGAGTTGAATTCGGCATCATGCGAAAATCGGAGCGAGAGCTCAAACGCCGTGGGATAAATGTTTATCCTTGCTTGCTGCCGAGCATGCAGGCTTTGACCCAACGTGGGATGCTTCTCGCGGACCGACTACGTTTGGCCGGGATTCCCGTTATCGAAAGCTATCCGGGGGCTGCTCAGGATATCATGGGCATCCCTCGAAAAGGAGCCAGCGAGAAGTATCTCAAGCAAGGCCTTTCTGAGTTTGGTATCCATGGCTCGTTCGAGGAAAATGATGTCAGCCACGACGAGCTTGACGCAATAACGTCCGCGGTCGTCGGCTCATTCTTCCTGTCAGGCCGGTTTGAGGCTTTGCGTGGCCCCTCTGAGGGTGCTTTAATCATTCCGGACCTCAAATCTGATGGACCGGTCGGAATGGTGGTTGGCATTAGTGGCAGAATCTCCGCGGGTAAGACATCAACTGCGCGCTTCCTAGAGAAGCGAGGGTTCGCCTATACGCGGTATAGTCTAGTGATTGATGATGAAATCACTGCTCGAGGAGAGATTCCCAATCGAGCATCACGACAACGAGTCGGAAACGAAATCCACAAAACCAGAGGCCAGCGATGGCTGTCAGAAAAAGCGCTGGAACGAGTTGATGGTCAGGAATTTATTGTAATTGATGGGCTGAGATTCCCAGAGGATCACACCTATCTTCTTGAGCGGTATGGTCCAAAATTTGTTCACTTGCATATTGCGGCAAATACACAGACTCGTGCAACGCGATATTACAAAATTGAAGGTGGAGGCTTGCCGTTTGAAGTCGTCGACCGCCAGCCGGTGGAATCCAACATTGACGACCTCAGTAGACTTGCATCGAATACGATCGAAAATGATTCTTCGATTGAAGAGCTTGAGCGCCTAGTGATCGAGTATGTTGAAACCTTGAAGCATGGACACCTCTGCAAATGCCGATCTCAGTAGTCGTGGGCGGGCAATTTGGGTCCGAGGGAAAGGGTAAGGTCGCCTTCGAGATCGCGCGCAAGCAAAACGCCGCAATAGTAGTACGGGTAGGGGGCACCAATTCCGGCCACACCGCAGTCGACGAGGCAGGTAGAACGTGGGCGCTACGACAGTTACCTGCATCTATTCTCGCTCGTCAGACAATGGCGATATTGCCCGCGGGCGCGATAATTGACCCTGAAATCCTTCGGAAAGAGCTCGACGAACTTAAGCTCGATGCGAACCGGATCCTCGTCAGCCCTTACGCGACAATCATTGCGCCGGAGGATAAGCAAGCCGAGCGCCATTCAGGATTGATTTCTCAGATTGGCTCGACGGGATCCGGAACCGGCGCGGCTCTGATCCGACGCATGGGCCGGCAGCAGAATGTTGTGCTGGCCAAAGACCATCCAGCCATCGCTCCGTTTATCGGAGATACCGATACGGTCATGCGCGAGGCCCTTAATCAGAATCGCTGGATTGTCATTGAGGGCTCGCAAGGTTTTGGTCTCTCGATCCTCCACGGCGGCTTCTATCCGAAGGCTACGAGCCGCGACACAACCGCAGGTACATTTCTTGGTGAAGCCGGATTGAGCCCACGCGATGTGGGCCAAATCACCCTCGTGATTCGGACATTCCCAATCCGCGTGTCGGGAGATTCAGGACCTTTGAGAAATGAGACGAGTTGGACTGAAGTCGCTAAAACTGCCGGCTTGCCGGAGGATTATTGCGAACTGACAACTGCAACCAGGAAGGTCAGGCGTGTCGGTACGTTCGATGCGGATCTCGTCAAGCGCGCGATAACCATTAACAATCCCACGCATATTGTGCTGAACCACTTCGACTATATCGATAGCGGCGTTCGAAATCATAAATTTGCGGTAGGCGCACTATCCGCATTGAGGAATATTGAGACCGCAATTGGCCGTCGGATCGACTTCTTGGGCACGAGTCCATCACATCTCGTGCCTCGCGAGAATTTAGGAAATAGCGGATACTTATCCGATCTCGAAAAATCCACTCCAACCTGACATCTTCACTCGATGTGTTGCAACTGCAAGCGCGGAGGTATGATCCTTCTGTCCAATGAGCCAGAAATGCCGGCACGAACCCCGGCGAAATAGAAAGTGTAGGCTTATAGCGGCATCGGGAAAATTTGCCGAAAATTTCTCCCGGAGAATCTCCGTTTGCCGTTGAACTGAGGCCGTCCGATTTAGGTGATGGTAGACAATTATCGACTGCCCGCGCCGCCAAAATGGGGCAAGCTCATTCCAAAAAATGTACTTTCCAGCTTTAGGAGCGTGGCGAAGCACCGATGCAGTCTCAATCCCATTGTCGGGGTCAAAGAACACAAGGTTGCAAGCAGCAGTGGAGTCGAGGGCCTTCGAAAGCCATTTGTTTCTATAAGCGATCCTTTGATGTGAAGACTGGCCTTGAGAGTGTGGTTCTGAGATCGGCGAAGAAAAATATGTGGTTGAAGATGGAAATATCCGGGCTCGGTTAATGGAGTTAACAGAGCGACGGCCTGACAAAACGATCCTGGCAAGCTTGTCATGCAACGCGGGATCCAAAGTTCGGAATTCGTTGCTTTGTAGATAACTGATATGACGTCCGTCCGAATTGTGATCTTCATCACTAAACAGGCACCAAACAAGGCCCAGCTTAAATACACCCTCGCTTAGGAGAAGTCGCAGCAGTCCGTATTTTGCGAAGTCCCCCACATCGCCAACGTAACGGTTCTGCATTCGAGCTTTCCCTAGTCCAGGAGCAAGACGACTACGATGGATCGCCATGCAGACTGATCAAATCACGTATTCGAGCAACGATGACGAAGCCGCTGCTCGGGCAACCACGTACGAACAGAACGACCCCTTCCCTTCCATTCCTCGGGCACTCCTATCATCGGTGGAAATCGATGACTACGCCCGAGTAACGGGAATGCTTTTCCCGTTTTTCCCCAAAGCCCTCAAGTCGGCCTCTTACGAGGCTCACATCGGAGGATCCGCAATATGGTGGGACGAAAAAGGGAAAAGAATTGAGCGCACCGTTAAACGAGGTGAACAACTCGTGTTGGAGGCGAACTCGATAGTTTTTGTTCAAGTCGAACCCACATTCCGGCTGCCGGACTATATGGCGATTCGCTTCAACCTTCGCATCACGCATGTCCATCGAGGATTATTGCTCGGCACGGGCCCTCTGGTTGATCCGGGGTTCCATGGAAAGCTACTAATCCCTCTGCATAATCTGACATCGTCGCCGTATAACTTGAACACCAATGATGCCTTGATTTGGATTGAATTCACAAAGACTACGTTTGGGGCAGCCAGAACGGAAGACCAGCCAGCCGATCTAAAGAAGTTTGTTGGATTTCCCCCCAACAAACGGAATATGACCCCCGACGATTATCTCCGCAAAGCAAATGGCGGAAATCCGATCCGAAGCTCTATTCCCGACGCCGTTGGAGATGCGAGAAGATCGGCGAAGTCTGCCGAGCGGTGGTCAAAAACGATTGCCGGTATTGGCTTTGCGGGCTTCGTCGCCTTGGTGGTGGCGCTTTACGCCGTATATTTGCAAGTCGGCTCAATGATACAAAACTCAACAGCGCTTACCGCGTCTGTTCAGCAGATGCTATTGCCGGTTGCCGCAGACACCAAGGCCGGATCGGAAAAGATAGCCGCTGGACAGTCGCAGATGGATCGAATGAACCAACAGCTCGATCAACTGTCCCGGACGATGGAAACGAAATTAACAGACAGGGCCGCGGCCGCCCAAGCTCAAATCGACCGACTCACGCAGCAAACTGATCGGCTGAACCAGGATCTCGACGTCATAAAAAAATCAAAGCCTCCAAGACGCTCATCTCCCAAAAGGGCGCGCCCAGCTGCGGTTCGTTGAACCACTCTGTCTATTGTCGCACTCATTCCTGCGCCTGCCGCCAAGAGGGACGTTTCATGACGGCAACCCAGGACGCCATTTTCATCAGTCACGCCACGCCGGAGGATAATGCCTTCACGTTGTGGCTGGGCGGCCGGCTGACGGCGTCGGGCTATCAGGTGTTCGCTGATGTTCTGCGTCTCAAAGGCGGGGATGATTGGGAGCGTATCCTTGAAGATGCCATTCGTAATAAAGCCAAGCGGTTCCTGCTCGTTGCAACGCCGGGCGGCGTCCAGAAGCAGGGTGTCAGGAATGAGATCACCATCGCGGTTGAGACCGCTAAGCGCATAAGGGAAGACGGCTTTATCATTCCCCTGCGCCTCGCCGCATACGCAGCGCCCCTGCGATGAAGGCAATCATCCGCAACAGCCGCTGCGAATAAAAACGATCTAACGAAGTTTTTTCTCAATTCCTCGTCGTTGAACCGGGCCGCATGTCGATTTCAGCGATCCCGGCCTCTCCAGCCGCGGCGAAGCCGAATTTTGATCTGCATCAACGAAACTCGCGATGCAGGAGTTCATCATTATCCAAAGGCATTGCCTTGGATTGGGCCGATGAGAACAAACGCTCACGCAGGCATGCCTGCCTCTCCTCCGATCTCATCCCGCATGCGGCTCGCTATCTCGGTCGCTCTCTTCATTTCGTTGATTGAACACGGCTACGCGCAATCCCCTCAAGCGCCGATTCCGGTCCAGCCGAACATCGCGACGCTGCAGTCGCAGGGACACGTCTTCAAGACCGGGGAACCCTGCAAGCAGATGAGCGGCAAGTCCGGCATCATCAAGCGCGATGCGTGCCGGCGATGGTACTGCAGCCGCACCGATTACCAGGACATCACCGAGCGGCGGCCCAATTTCGCAGCCGACATGGGATGCGAATGGCAATTGGTCGGGCTGCATTGCCTGTGCCGACCGCCCGGCACGCCAGCGAAAGAAAAGTGAGGCGGCTGTATGGGTGCACCGCTGACTTTGAGGATGGGCGCGGCAGTTTTCGAGCGTGCTCGATTTGCCCGCTACGTGATGGCTGCGTTTGTAGCACTCTGTCTGGGATTCGCTCCCGCAACGCCGGCGCGCGCGGACGCCAGTATCGACGCCTGTTTCAACGCCGTCGCGGATGCGGCCAAGGCCGGTATCGATCAGGCGAAACTGGGCCCCGAGTTCGTTGCCAACGGTTGTGCGCAATGGGTCAATCCCGCCACGGCCGAGCTGTTTGCTGCAGTTGTCGGCATCGTCACAGCGCTCGAAGCCGCAGGCGCATTCAAGGGCGGTGACTGCAAGGATTTCATCAAGACAAAAATCGCGGCGGCTCTCGTCTCCGCGCTCGCTGGCTCCATCGGAGGCAACAGTCCGCTGTCCCTGATCGTCAATGCGCTGCCCGATTCCGCCAAGGCCAAGATCGAGCAGCTCGCCAACAACATCTCGTCGGCCGGCTCGGAAGCGGCTGCAAATGCGGCTGCGGAGCAGGCTTACGACCTGCTGGCAAACATTCCGGTGATTGGCCAGGCCATCAGCATGCTGCCCTGCGCCTGCATCGTCGCCGACGCCGCCATCAAGACCGGGAACGATCTGGCGAAAGCCGCCTCCGAAACCGGCGATTGCGGGAAGTTTGCGTTGCAATGCGTCGGCAACCCGCTCAAGTGCGCCCAGTCGCTGTTCGAGAGCGGCTGGGACGCGTTGCAGGATCTCGGCAGTTGGGTCTGGAACACCGTGGGCGGTCTGCTCAAGGACATCTGGTGCGATGGACCTGGTCAGGTCTGCAACTGGATCGGCTTGAAGAGCGTCTGCGGCTGCGAGGGCGATCCGCCGCCGCCCGTGCAAGTGGACTGTGTCGGCGGCGCGGCGCTGGGCGGCGACGTCAGAGACCTCGGCAACGGCGTCAAGATCTCGGTTTCCTCCAATGAGTTCTGCAGTTGCCCGGCCACCATGGCGTGGCAGCAGCACAGCAATGGCGCCTGGACCTGCAATTGTCCCAACCCGGGCGAGGTGCAGGTCGCCAAGGGCATCTGCCAGTGTCCCGAAGGCAAAGGCCTGCTCGACGGCTCTTGCCAGGCCTGCCCCGGCCCCCTTGTGCTGAAATATGGCGCCTGCACCTGCTCCGTCGAGGGTCAGCATATCAATAAAATCCTCGGCAACTTCAGTTGCAGTTGTCCCGACGGTCAGGGCACGGCGGGCAACAAATGCGCGCCTGCTTGCACCGATGTGAGCAAGACCCTGCTGGCGGACGGGACCTGCTGTTCGCCCTCGCAAGTGTCGTCGTGCGGCGTCTGCTGTCCCAGTGGATGGACGCCCGATCCCAAGAGCGGCAGCTGCATCATCGCGTTCACGCCCAAGCCCGGGGTCAAGACCTTTGCGCCGCAGAAGTCGAGGTAGTTGCCATGCCATCGACACGCCACCAACCGGCTTCAAAACAAGGGCAGACTGTGGCGATCAGTCTTTTTGCAGCGGTCGTGGCGTTCTTGAGTAGCTTTGGCGACGTCGGAAGCGCCATCGCGCAGAATGTTCCGACGGGTATCCTCACGCCTGGCAACGCTGCCGTCACCGGTTTCTCCGGCGCTATTCCGCCCGCACAGATTCCACCAGGCGTCGATCCGCGCGAAACAACCTTCATCGACCTCGACGGGGCTTCGGTTCGAATCGTCGACCTGCAGAACATGGCCGGGCCACCGAATGCCCAATTGGTTCCCGCCCCGAAACCCTTCACCGTCACGGCTGCGCAGGTCGGCCAGGTTTTCGGCATTGTGCTCGACAACAGCACGCCGCCAAATATCTATGTCGCCGCCACCTCCGCCTACGGCCTGCCGATCGTGGCGCCAGCCGCCGGCGGCCAGCCGCTTCACGTCAAGACTGGCGCGCCGAACGCCAGCTTCATGCCCGGCCTGTGGGGTGGCGCTGCGCCGAACGGCGGCCCGGGATCGATCTGGAAGATCGACGGCGTGACCGGTAGCGTCAGCCTGTTTGCCAATGTCACGCTCGATGGCGCTTCGAATTCCGGTCCTGCACTTGGCGGCCTTGCATTCGATCCGGATTCCAACTCGCTGTTTGCCGCCGATCGCGACACCGGCATGATCCACCGCTTCGCCATGACCGGCGCCGAGCGTGGCCGTTATGATCACGGCGTGCAGGGCCGCACGGCGCAGGGCCTTGCGCCGGTGCCGTTCGATCCCAGGAAGCGATTAGCCATCACGAATCCGAAGTTCGACAGCGAGCAGCCCGCGACCTGGTCCTATGCGCCGCCGGAGCGGCTGATTTTCGGTCTCGGCGTTTCGCGCGGACGTCTCTATTACGCGGTGGCCGCCGACCTGCAGATCTGGTCGGTCGGAATTTCGCCCGACGGATCGTTCGCCAGCGATGCCACGCGGGAGATCAGCGCCCCGCCGGCCGCAGGTCCGACCGAGATCTCGAAAATCACCTTCGACGATCAGGGTCGCATGTACCTCGCCGAGCGACCCGCTCCGGCTGGCGCCTATGACTTCGAAGCGCTGACGCCCGAAGGAATCGGCCGCATCTTGCGCTACGCGATCATCGGCTCCTATCCGGGCGCGCCCCGGATTTGGCAGCAGGTTCCCGACGAATACGCCATCGGGGTTCAGTCACAATACCGCAACGGCAATGGCGGCGTTGCCGTCGGTTTCAATTACGACGAAGCCGGTGTGCTCGACCGTGCCTCATGCGGCGGCTTCCTGTGGTCCACCGGCGAGCGGTTACGCAAATCGGCCGACCCCGGGCTCGCCGCACGGCTGCGGCAATCGGGGCCGGAAAATGTCGACGGCCTGCAAGGCAATCTCACCGAGCTCGTGAGGCCGCAGAATGTGCCGCCGCTCAAGACCTATTTCATCGACTACGACGATCGGGTCGACGATGACGCGGCGCGCGGCCACATGGGCGACATCGCGATCTGGCGCGTTTGTGGACCCCTGCTGCGCGGCGGCTGGATGCCCCCGGGCTGGATGCTTCCTGCCCAGCCGCCGGGCGGCGGCTCACTCTGGTTCCCGCCGCCGTCGAAATCCTGTCCGCCCGGCCAGATGCAGCCCGGCTTGCAGTGCTGCCCGACAGGCTCCTCGCCTGATCCGAGCGGCCAGTGCAAGCCGTGGTGCCCGAACGGCGCCATGGATCCGGGCAGCCAGGAACTCTGCGGATATGGCTTCGACAACACGAAGTTCGATCCGAACAATCCGGGCAATTCGAAATGCGTCGATGGCACCAGTCCCGATCCCGCCCTGGGAATGCTGGGTTGCGTGCATGCCTCGCCGCTGTTCATGGCATCGGTCTGCCCGGCGGGATGGTCGAAACAGAACGAACCCAAAGTCGGACTGGTTTGCGCGCCGACCGCAAAACAATTGTCGTGCGGACAAGGCGAGCAGGTCAGCCCGATCGACAACCAGTGCCACGCGCTCTGTCCGGGAGGCGGCACCGCCTGGCCGGCCGCCCAATGTTGTCCGCCCGGCGCGGTCGTCAGCGTCACCGGTCAATGCTGCCCGCCGGGCTCGAAGCCCGATCCCAAGTCCGGCAAATGCGGACCGCCGACCTTCTCTTGCCCGCCCGGTCAGCTCAGCAAGATCGACAACATCTGTTGCCCCGCCGGACAGGTCCCGAACAACGTCATCGGCGGCTGCTGCCCGCCCGGCACGATGCCGGATCCGGTCACCGGAATTTGCAAGCAGACCGCTTGCGCGGTGCCTCCAAACACCTTGGTCAATGGCAAGTGCTGTTCGCCCGACGATCTGAAGCCGGGCGGAGCGTGCTGGAATTGCGGGCCCGGCCAGACGCCGGTTGGCCCGAATAATTTCTGTTGCGATGCGAGCAAGGTCTACACCGACGCCAGCGGTGCCAAGGCGTGTTGTCTCAGCGGCGTGCTCAAGAACGGCCAGTGCATGGGCGGAACGCCGATGCAGCCTGGCTGCTCGCCGGGTTCGACCGATCCCAATTGCTGCGCCAGCGGCTACAAGCCGGCCGGCAACACTTGCTGTCTGGAAGGCCAGCTCACCACCAATGGCGTCTGCTGCCCGGCGGGGCAGACGCCCAGCGGCCCGAACAAGGATCAATGCCAGCCGACCTATACGGGCTGGATACCGCCCTGGTGGCCGAACGGAGACAAGCCGAAGGATGGTGGAGGAGAAATCCCAAAGATACCTGGCGGGGGCTGCACGGGTCCTGGTTGCTTCCCCCTGAAATTCTGTTGCGCCAGCGGCTTGATTCCGACCGCTGACGGCAACTCCTGCTGCGCCCCCAACCTGATGACCGTGTTCGGCACCTGTTGTTCTGCGGGCAATCCTCCCAATCCCAAAACCGGTCTGTGTACGACGACCGTCAAATCGCTTCAGAAATGTTCTCCGGGCTATACCCAGATTCCCGACGGCTCCTGCTGCCTGAATCGTTTCGTCAGCCCGGACGGAAAAACCTGCGCGCCGGGACCGGGCGGCCTGCCGGTCGTTCCCGTTCCGAGCATTGCGGGTTGCGGTCCCAACATGCACAAGGATCCCAGAAGCGGGTTGTGCGTGGCGGATCAGCCGGCGGGCGGGCCGAGGTCGCAGCGACCGACATGCGGGCCCGATCAGGTCCTGCGTGGAAGCGCCTGCGTGGACAAACCGCAGCGACGACCGACGTGCGGGCCCGGTCAGGTCCTGCGTGGAAACACCTGTGTGGACATACCCCAGCGACGGCCCAGCTGCGGGCCCAATCAGATCCTGCGGGGGAACACCTGCGTGAATATCATTCGGCGTCCAATCTTCACTCCCTCGATCCGCAGGTTCGATCGGCGTCCGATTTCTCCCCCTATGATCCGCAGGTTGGAGAGATAACGCCCGCGACGGTGGCTGGCGGCCTTTCCTATCCGGAACAGGCATGCGATGCTATGATACCCGAGGTTGCAAAGTCGTTTCATGCCGCGGCGGGGTGATGCCATGAGCCGGAACATCGTCTTGCTGTCCGACGGCACCGGCAATTCCGCGGCGAAGGTCTGGCGCACCAATGTCTGGCGCACCTTCGAGGCGCTCGATCTGTCGGACAACGACCAGGTCGCGTTCTACGACGACGGCGTCGGCACCTCGTCGTTCAAGCCGTTGGCGGTTCTCGGCGGCGCGTTCGGCTTCGGCCTCAAGCGCAATGTCATCGACATCTATAAATTCGCCTGCCGCAACTATCGCGACGAAGACGACCGCCTCTTTGGATTCGGCTTCAGCCGCGGTGCCTTCACGATCCGCGTCGTCATCGGCCTCATTCTCAATCAGGGACTGGTGACGGCCCAGGATGAAGCGGAACTCGACAAGAAGGCCCACGCCGCCTACCGCCAATACCGGCGCGAGCGGTACCATACGGTCTGGCACATCGAGGATCTCTTCCGCTGGATCCGCGATCTGTTTCTGCCGAAGGATTACGACAAGGCCGACAATCGTCCGGTCTCAAGGGTCAGCTTCGTCGGCGTCTGGGACACCGTTGCCGCTTACGGAATGCCGCTGGACGAGATGACGCGCGGCATCTCCAGGTACATCTGGCCGCTTGAGCTTCCCAACCATGCGCTCGACCGCGACCGCGTGATGCGCGCCTGTCAGGCGCTCGCACTCGACGAAGAACGAACCACGTTTCATCCGGAACTATGGGACGAGCGGGTCGAGCCTCCCGGCGAATTCGATCCGGACAAGGAACGCTTCATCAAGGACGAGCAGATCAGCCAGGTCTGGTTCGCCGGCGTGCATTCCAACGTCGGCGGCGGCTATCCGGACGATACGCTGGCCTACATTCCCTTCGTTTGGATGATCACCGAGGCGCAACGTTGCGGTCTGAAGTTCAAGTCGGATGCCGTTCCGCCGCCCGCTGTGCCGGCGGACCCCGATACGTTCAAGAACGCGGTCTCGAAGCGCGACAAGGACGGCCGCCTTTACGATCCTCGCCAGGGATTGGGCGGCTACTACCGCTACGGGCCACGCAAGCTGGTCCAGCTCTGCAACTACAAATACTCGAAGAATGCAGACGACCAAGTCGTGATCGAGCGGCCGAAGATCCACGAAGCCGTGTTCCGGCGGATAAGCAATCATACGCACGCCTATGCCCCGGTCGGCTTGCCGCCCGTCTACGACGTCGTCAAGGAAAATGGCGCCATCGTCACGCCCGTTCAGTACGGCTTCGAGACCGACAACGACGCCAGGCTGCGCGCTGACGCTCAGGAACATATCTGGAATGAAATCTGGAAACGCCGGATCGTGTATTTCGCGACGGTGGCGGCCACGCTGTGGTTGTTTGCCTTTCCGCTGCTCCGCAGCGCGCCGCGATCCGACGAATATTCCAGTCCGATACGCTGGGTATCCGATATCATCCGCATCGTCGGCAACTTCCTGCCCGGCTTCGCCGAGACCTGGATCAACGGCTTTGCGCGCAGCCCCGGCCAGTTCGTCGCGCTGCTGCTTCTGGTCGCCGGCCTGACATGGTTGGGAGCCAGAATCGCATCGCGGATATCCGACCGCATGGGCGCGATCTGGCGGGGAATTCCCGTTGCGCCACCAGGCCTGCCGGATAACTGGATTTACCGCCTCCGCAGCAGTCCATATTACATTGCGCTGCACGAGGGATTGAAGCGCAGATGGGCGCCGGCCTTCTTCGCGGCGCTGTTCGTATACCTCGGAGTCACTTTCGCCAGTCACCTGCTCTACAATGTTCAGGACGTTGCGGGCTGGACCTGCGTCGAGGACGGCGCCGCCAAGGGCCTTGCGCGAGGCGAAAAGCGCGAAGTCGAGTTCGTAACCTCGAACCTCTGCAACAGGACCGGGGTTTTCGTCGAGGGCAACGGCGCGAAGTATCACGTGGAAATCAAGGCGACCTCGCCCTGGCGCGACGGCGGCATTCCGTCGGAGCTCGGTGGATTCTACACCACGGATGCGCCAGCCTGGCATCAACGCGTGGCGCTCATGCTCGGCGGTCCGCTCCGCCGTGAACTGACGCGGCCGTGGTTCAGGCTGGTCCTCCGCTATGGCGCGACCGGCGGCGAGGAAGTGTTTCTCGATCCTGATCCCGAGGACGGGACAATCGAAGAGGTCATCAGACCGACCCGCAAGGGCGAATTGTTCGTCTTCGTCAATGACGCGGTGATCGGCATCCCCGGGCTTTGCGATTTTTTCTATCGCAACAATGAGGGCGCCGCAAAATTGACAATCACCCGGAGATGATGCCTGCCCACTGAACGCCACCCATGAGCATGCCTTGCGGTGCGATGGGATATGCCGCAATGCAGCGCGACCCGGCGCCGGCTTCCTCCGTCCGGCCTGCACAACAGAATTTCACCTCAATTTGTTTTCGTCTGACTGAATAGCGCAACGCGCGCTTCTCACCCGCGGAGGATGTGCTAACATTTTCCGCGTCTGATCCATCTCACCAGACCAAAGTTCGCCTCTCGGACGCTCAAAATAAATAACATACGCGGCCATACCGGCTGCATAGGGAGTGACGCGATGAAATCGGCTTTCAATCGATCTATCTTTGCGCTCGCAGCAATCCTGGTTGTCGCGGGGGCCAGTCAGGCTACCGCGCAGCAAAAGCCGCTGAAGAAATACGAATCCGGCACCAAGGAATTCTGGACCCACCCGCCGGATGACTGGTTCCTCGGTGATGAAAACGAAGCCCAGAGGGGCCTCGCGCCGCCCTCGGGCCCGCCGACCGGCGCATCGGAAGCCGAACTCGCGGCGATGATGAAGAAGATCAAGCTGCCGGCGGGCTTCAAGATCGAAGTCTACGCATCCGGCGTGCTGGCCGCGCGGCAGATGGCCTGGGGCGACAAGGGCACGCTGTTCGTCGGCTCCTTCGGCCTCGGCAACGTTTACGCAATCACCGAAAGCGGCGGCAAGAAGACGGTCAAGACGGTCATCAAGGGACTGCGGATGCCGACCGGCCTGGCGTTTCGCGACGGCGCGCTCTACGTCATCGATGTCGACAAGCTGATCAAGTACGAGAATGCCGAAGCCAATCTCGACAAGCTCGGCGCCGGCAAGGTGGTCTATGACGACATGCCGCCCTATATGGCGCACGGCTGGAAATATATCGCCGTGGACAAGGACGGCTGGTTCTATCTGCCGTTCGGGCCTCCCTTCAACATCGGGCTCCCGCCGACCAGCGTCTCGCAGATCCGCCGCGTCGATCCCAAGACCGGCAACGCCGAACTGGTGGCGCTCGGCGTCCGCAACAGCGTCGGCGGCGACGTCGATCCGCGCAGCGGCAAATACTGGTTCACCGAGAACGCCCGCGACTGGATGAGCGATGACATGCCGAGCGACAAGCTCAACATGATCTCGAAGATGGGCGAGCATTTCGGCTATCCCTATTGCCACCAGGGTGACCTGCCCGATCCGAAGTTCGCGATGGGCCACAAATGTTCGGAATTCACCCCGCCGGTACTCAAACTCGGCGCGCATGTGGCTCCGCTCGGCATGAAGTTCTATACCGGCGACCAGTTCCCCGCCGAGTACAAGAACAATATCTTCATCGCCGAGCACGGCTCCTGGAACCGGCATAAATATCAGGGTGCCCGGATCAAGCGCGTGATCGTCGGGGCCGACGGCAAGAACGCCAAGCAGGAGATCTTTGCGTCGGGCTGGCTCGAAGGCGACCAGGGCTATCTCGGCCGGCCGGCCGATATCGTGCTCGCCAAGGATGGCTCGATGTTCATCGCCGACGATTGGGCCGGCGCGATCTATCGCATTAGCTACAGCAAGAAGTAGGGCCGAACAAACAGAGGCTGCGGTCGCTCGGGAACGGGTGGCCGCAGCTTCTCTCGTTTGATTTCGGCAAGAGCGATGGAACACGTTCGTCATGCCCGGACTTGATCCGGGCATCCATCAAGAAGAACAAACATCTTGCGAGCAGGATGGATTGCCGGGTCAAGCCCGGCAATGACGACCGGGAGAAGCGTGGTGCGGATTGCCTTAGTCGGGATCTTGCTGGTTGCGGCCATTGTTGGTGCCGGTCCGGCCCAAGCCGCCGACATCGCCGCCGGCAAGCAAAAGGCCGAACTGTGCATCGCCTGTCACGGTGAAGGCGGCATTTCGCAGACCGAGAATGTTCCCTCGCTCGCGGGCCAGCCCGATCTGTTCATTCAGTGGCAACTGGTTTTCTTTCGGGCCGGTACACGCAAGAACCAGCAGATGCAGCCGATCATCGAACAGCTCAACAATGAGGATATCCGCAATCTCGGCGCCTACTTCGCCTCGCTCACCCCGCCCAAGGGGAAAGTAGACGACAATCCGAGTCTATCCCGCAAGGGCGCGCAGGCCGCCGCGGGGCGGCGCTGCGCCGCGTGCCATACCGACAGCTATGCCGGGACCAAGGCGGTCGCCCGCGTCGCCGGCCAACGCCAGGAATACCTCTTGAAGGCGTTGCACGACTACAAGTCGGGGGTGCGATCCGGCGGCGGCATGGCGGCGATGGCGGACGTCGCCTATTCCCTCAGCGAAGAGGAAATCGAGGCATTGGCCCATTATCTTGCGCATTTGTAGCCGCGCATTTTTGTATTCGTCGTCCCGGACAAGTGAGCGCAGCGAACGCGATCCGGGATCCATACCGCGTGATCTGTCGTTAGGGCGCCATGTCGGACGTTTTCGGCCACAAACTACCGCCGCGGAGTTATGGGTCCCGGCGTTCGCCGGGACGACGAGAGAGCGCCTCACCCCCGTTGCTTCTCATACGCCTTGAGATGCGTGTAGGCGATGCGCAGCCTTGGCACCGGCACCTTGGCGGCATCGCCGCGCGCAATCAGATCGCCGATCACGTGATCAGCCTCGACGGGCGCGCCCGCCTTGATGTCGCGAAACATCGACGCGGTGATCTGCGAGCCTTCGGCGGTCAGCAAGCCGCGCGTGCGCTGGAAGAACGGCCCGCTCGGCGCATGGCCCTCGGCTTCAGCAACCTCGCTGCATTCATCGAGCACGCCGAGGATGAAATCCTTGCCGCCGGGCGCCGCGAGGATGTTGCCGACCGAGCTGCGCATCAGGCAGGTCGAGGCCGCCAGCGAGGCGAGGAATACCCATTTCTCCCACATTTCCTGCACGATGTTTTCGCTGGCCACCGAACCGAACCGGCCGCTCGCCATCACCTCGGCGATGGCGCGGACCCGGTCCGACAACTTGCCGTCGCGTTCGCCGAAATTGAGCGATTGCATCGGATTGAGCTGAACCACCTCGCGCGCCTCATTGAGGGTGGCGGCGATCGCGCAGAGCCCGCCCAGCACGCGCTCGCGTCCGAATCTGGCGTCGAGCACGTCGAGATGCAGCATGCCGTTGAGTAGCGGGATGATCGCGGTCTGCGGCCCGACCGCCGGCGCAAACGACGTGATGGCGTCGTCGAGATCGAACGCCTTGCAGCTCAGCAATACGACGTCGAATTTTTCGTCGAATTTGCCCGCCTGCACGGTGGGTGGATTCTTCAGCGTCACGTCGCCGTTCGGACTCTTGATCACGAGGCCGGCGGAGGCCAGTTCGGCGGCGCGCTTGGGGCGGACCAGGAACGTGACGTCGCGGCCGGCCTCGAGCATCCTGCCGCCGAAATATCCGCCGATGGCGCCGGCGCCGACCACGAGAATGCGCATTGCTTGGCTTCCTTCTTGTTATTGTTGGACGGCGAATAGCGAATAGCGAATAGCGAATGGCGAATGGACTTTCCCTATTCGCTATTCGCCACTCCCCATTCGCTAGATTACTTCCCCGCAATCAGTTCCTCGACCTCGCGCAACTGCTCCTTGCCGAAGAACATCTCCTTGCCGACGAAGAAGGTCGGCGAGCCGAATGCGCCGCGCTCGACTGCTTCTTGCGTGTTCTCGATCAGCTTCGCCTTGACGTCCGGCTCCTGCGCGCGTGCGAACAGCTTTGCCGCATCGAGGCCGGACGCCGTGAGCGCCTCGATCGCCACTTCGGGGTCGTCCATCTTTTTGGGTTCGACCCACATGTGATGAAACGCCGCTTCGACATATTTCTCGAACACGCCCTCCAGCTGCGCAGCGACGGCAGCACGCATCAGATTGAGGGTGTTGACCGGAAAGAACGGGTTCCAGACGTAGGGCCTGACCTGGAAGCGCTTCAGGAAGCGTTCGGTCTCCAGCGCGTTGAACTCGGGCTTGTTCTTGACGCCGGCAAGCGTTTCGGCGGGGGATCTGTTGTTGGTGGCCTTGAAGATGCCGCCGAGCAGGATCGGCACATATTCGAATTTCACGCCGGTCCGCTTTTCGATCGCCGGAATCGCCTCATGGCTGAGGAAAGCGTTGGGGCTGCCGAAATCGAACAGGAATTGCGGGGCGGTCGGACTCAACGGCAGTCTCCCTGACACGACGGTTCTTATATGATCCCTGTCATTTCAACAGCGTAGCGGGTCGCATGTGCGGGATCAACCGGCGGCGCCCTCCTGCGCTTCGCGCTCGAACGCCGCTGCGGCGAGCCGGCGCGCGTGATCGCGCACGTCGGCGGGCCAGGAGGCGGTCCATGCCTGAAATCGTTCGGCGTCGCCTGCAAACAGCGCGCGCGCCACTTCCTCGTAATGCGGCTTGTTTTCCGCCATTGCGGCGATGAAGCGGTAAGCCGCTTCCCGCGCGTGCCTGATGCGGTCCTTGTCCCGGTTGGCGCGCCTGGCCTCGTCGACCAGTCTGCGCAGCGCTACCGACGCGCCGCCATTCTGCTGCGCCAGCCATTCCCAGTGCCGCGGCAGCAGCGTGACTTCGCGCGCGACCACACCGAGTTTGGGACGGCCGGGGCCGCGTGGTGCGGGCGGCGCGGCATCATCTTCCCGGGCAGGCGCGTCAGCCGCTTTGGGCAATCGCGCCAGCACATCCTCGACCGAGCCGCGAAAATCGAGGTCGATCGGGCCGCCGCTGCTGCCGTCGAACACCAGCACCGATGCATCCTTGCGTCGGTCGAGCGCCTCCTTGGCTGCGCGGGCAACCTCGCGCAGATCGCCGGATGCAATACAGCGGTCGCCATCGAAGGCGATGTAGGCGGGGTCGGGTCCCGGATTCATGACAAGCTCCTCAATTCCAAGCCTGTTATTATCCGGGTGAATTGGCATCGTCAATAACATCCGGGTAATATAGTCCGTTTGCGGCATCTCGACTTTCCGGTGTGCGGCTGGCACGACCACGCACCACCGCTGCCGATCCGCCGCGCTCCCGGGAGAAACGCCATGCTCACCGTCCATCATCTCAACAACTCTCGCTCCCAGCGCGTGCTGTGGTTGCTGGAAGAACTTGGCGTTCCCTACGAGATCGTCCGCTATCAGCGACAGCCGGACATGCGGGCGCCGGCGGAACTGCGCGCGATTCACCCGCTCGGCAAATCGCCTGTCATTACCGACAGCGGCAACACCATCGCCGAGTCAGGCGCGATCGCCGAATACATCGTCGACACCTATGGCGAGGGACGCCTGATCCCGCCGCCGAAGACGCCGGAGCGGCTGCGCTACACCTACTGGCTGCACTACGCCGAGGGCTCGGCAATGTCGCCGCTGCTGTTGAAGCTGCTGTTCACGCTGATGCCGAAGCGCGCGCCGGCGTTGCTGCGCCCGCTCGTTCGCAAGGTCTGCAATCAGGCGCTGACCACGCTGGTCAACCCGCAGCTCAAGCAGCACATGGCGTACTGGGAAGGCGAACTTGGCAAAAGCGAATGGTTCGCCGGCCGGGAGTTCACGGCCGCCGACATCCAGATGAGCTTCCCCTTGGAAGCCGCCGCTGCGCGCGGCGGGCTCGAGCAGGGCCACCCCCGGTCGATGGCTTTTCTCGAACGCATTCACGCCCGGCCGGCTTACAAGCGCGCGCTGGAAAAAGGCGGGCCGTATACGATCGGACGGGGATGATTTGCCTCCGGCTTCAACGCGAAAACGAATCTGACACCCACCAAACCACTGCCCTGACTAATGAATTATTATTACCCGGATTAAATTGACGGTTGCTTGGAGGCCTGCTATCGTTATCATAGTAGTGAGCAGGACTGCCCGAGGGCCGCGATGAATAGCGAAGACAAGAAAGCGGCCATCGCCGCCTACAAGGAACGCAAAACCGTCGCCGGGATCTACGTCATTCGCTGCAGCACCTCGGGTCAGGTCTGGGTTGGCCAGACGCCAAATCTCGACACCATCCAGAACCGGATCTGGTTCTCGCTCCGAATGGGTAGCAACTCCAACCGCGAACTCCAGAATGCATGGACCGCGCATGGCGGCAACGATTTCACCTTCGAGGCGATCGAGCGGCTGAAGGACGAGGAACTCGCTTACGTCAGAGACACGCTCTTGAAAGAACGCGCGGCGCATTGGCGGTCGGTGCTGAACGGATCGGTCGTCTAGACCCTCACTCCTGCGTCGCTACGATCACGTCGCTGAACAAGTGCCCGGATCGGCAGCGTGGTTCTAGCGAGCCTTCTGGGCCTCGCCAACGGAAGGCAGCGCCCTGACGGTGACGCCGGGCGGCGGGACGTCGTCGTCGGGCACGAAGAAGTCCGACATCAGCGTGACCTTCGGATCGACCCGGTAACGCTCGAAGTCGCGCACACCGCTTTCATAGAGTACCTTGTCGTCGATGCAGAACTGCCCGGTGAACTCACGCGACGGTCTGGTGAAAATGGCATAGGCGGCATCGCCCATGATCTCAGGCGTCCGGCTGGCGCGCATCATGGCGTCTCCGCCCAGGAGATTTCCAACCGCGGCGGTGGCGATGGTGGTGCGCGGCCACAGTGCGTTGACGGCGACACCTGCGGATTTCAGCTCGGCAGACAGGCCGAGCACGCACATGCTCATGCCGAACTTTGCCATGGTGTAGGCCGTGGAGTGCTCGAACCATTTCGCCTGCATGTCGAGCGGCGGCGACAGCATCAGGATGTGCGGGTTTGCGGCCTTCTTCAGATGCGGGATGCAGTATTTCGACACCATGAAGGTGCCGCGGGTGTTGATGCCCATCATCAGGTCGAACCGCTTCATGTCGGTTGCTTGGGAATTGGTCAGGCTGATGGCGCTGGCATTGTTGACGCAGATATCGATGCCGCCGAATTCAGCGACGGTCTTGTCGATCGCCGCCATCACCTGGGCTTCCTCGCGGATATCGCAGAGGACCGGCAGCGCCTTGCCGCCGGCGGCGCGAACTTCGTCGGCGGCGGTGTAGATCGTGCCCTTGAGTCTCGGATGCGGCTCCGCTGTCTTGGCGGCGATCGCGATATTGGCGCCGTCGCGCGCGGCGCGCAGCGCGATCGCCAGCCCGATGCCGCGGCTGGCGCCGGATATGAACAGCGTCTTGCCCTTGAGCGAAGTCATGTTGCCTCCCTGCGGCTACTCCCGCCGCTCCTGGTCTATTGTCCCGCGGCTTCCGCGCCACGGGTACGCGGATCGGGTGCGCCGAGCAATCCGCTCGGCGTCACGGCGATCGAATTGGCCGAGGTCTGGCCGAGCGGTTCGATCACCTGATGGCCTTTTTCCCTGAGCGCGGCCAGCGTGTCGTCGGCGAAGCCGCGCTCGACCCGGACCACATCCGGCAGCCATTGATGGTGCAGGCGCGGCGCCGCCACCGCCTGCGCGACGTCCATGCCGTAATCGAGTACGTTGACGATCACCTGCAGCACCGTCGAGATGATGCGGCTGCCGCCGGGCGATCCCGTCACCAGCACCGGCTTGCCGTCCTTGAGCACGATGGTCGGCGACATCGACGACAGCGGGCGCTTGCCCGGGCCGGGCAAATTGGCCTCGAACCCGACCAGACCGAAGGCATTGGAGGCACCGGGCGCCGCGGTGAAGTCGTCGAGTTCGTTGTTGAGCAGCACGCCGGTGCCGTCGGCGACCAGGCCGACCCCATAGGGGAAATTCAGCGTGTAGGTATTGCTGACGGCGTTGCCGCGGCTGTCCACCACCGAGAAATGCGTGGTGTTGCTGCCTTCGCGCGGCGGCGTTGCCGCCAGCACATCGGTCCATGGCGTCGCGCGATCGAGATCGATGCTGGCGCGCTGTTTGGCGGCATATTCCTTCGACATCAGCGTTGCGACCGGCGCGCTGATGAAGTCGGGGTCGCCGAGGTAGCGCGCACGATCGGCATAGGCGCGTTTCATCGCCTCGATCATAACGTGCAGCGAAGCGGCCGAACCCCGCTTCATCTCCGGCATCGGAAACCCTTCCAGGATGTTCAATGTCTCCAGCAGCACGACGCCGCCCGACGAGGGCGGCGGCATCGAGATGATATCGAAGCCGCGGTAGCTGCCGCGCACCGGCGCGCGAATCACGGGCTGATACGATTTCAGATCGTCCGTCGTCATGATGCCGCCGGCGTCGCGAATCCCCGCCGCCAGCCTTTCGGCGACCGGGCCTTCGTAAAAACCGCGCGATCCCTGTGCTGCGATAGCCGAAAGCGTTGCCGCCAGGTCGGCCTGGACCAGCCTGTCGTCTTCGCGCAAGGAGGTGCCGTCGGCGCGCGAGAATATTTTGGCCGAGGCCGGCCAGCGTGCCAGCCGCCGCGCAATCGCGGGCAAGGTGTCGGCCATGTCGTCGGCAATGATGAAGCCATCGCGCGCCAGCTCGATTGCCGGCTTGAGCAGATCCGCCAGCGTGAATTTGCCGGAGCCGTATTTTTCCAGCGCCAGCGCCAGGCCGGCAACGGTGCCGGGCACGCCGATGCTGAGCGCGGAATCGCGCGACTTGGCGATGTCAGGCTTGCCGTCGGCGCCAAGGAACATGTCGCGCGTGGCGGCCGCCGGCGCGGTCTCGCGATAGTCGATGGCGACGTCCTCCTGGCGCTCCGCCGAATGGATGACCATGAAGCCGCCGCCACCGATATTACCGGCGCGCGGATAGGTCACTGCCAGCGCAAAGCCGGTCGCCACTGCGGCGTCGATGGCATTGCCGCCCTGCCTCAGTATATCGGCCCCTATTCGTGCGCCGATCTTCTCCTGCGCGACCACCATGCCGTGTTCGGCGGCAACGGCATGAACGGTGCCCGTGGGCGGAGGAAGGTACTCGCGCCGCTCCTGTGCGCCCGCTGGCAGGCAAAACGCAGCAACCAGTGCGATTGCCGCAAGGAACCTGCGCCGCTCGGCTGTGAACAAAACCATCAAATCTTCCGTCCTGATCTTGGGCTTGGTGAAATGACGCAGGGCTCATGGGTGCCAGGAATGCTATATGGATTTCGGCGTAATAGGCAAAACGCCTGTTCGTGATTCGGCGGAAGATTTTGAGCATGACAATTGCTGCTTCGGATGCGCGCATTGCAGGTGTGCAAACCTATCCGCGTCGCGCCGCCGTCATCAGCTGGATATTTTTCGATTGGGCCGCCCAGCCCTATTTCACGCTGATCACGACCTTCGTGTTCTCGCCCTATTTCGCCACCCATGTGGCGAAAGATCCCGCGAGCGGCCAGGCGCTGTGGGGGTTCGCCACCGCTGCCGCGGGGCTGGTGATCGCGCTGCTGTCGCCGGTGCTCGGCGCGATCGCGGACGCCAGCGGCCGCCGCAAGCCGTGGATCGCCGCGTTTGGCGCGCTGCTGGTGATCGGCTCCTCGTTGATGTGGTTCGGCAAGCCCGGCGACCCCAGCGTGATTCCGGCGCTGTTGCTCGCCTATGGGATTGCGACCATCGGCGTCGAATTCGCCACCGTCTTCAACAACGCGATGATGCCCTCGCTGGTGCCGCCGGACAAGATCGGCCGACTGTCCGGGACCGGCTGGGCCACCGGCTATGTCGGCGGCATCATCTGCCTGATCCTGGTGCTCGGCTTTCTGGCGGCAAACCCCGATACCGGGCGCACGCTGTTCGGGTTTGCGCCGCTGTTCGGTCTCGATCCCGTCAGCCATCAGGGCGATCGCATCACCGGCCCGCTGACCGCTGTCTGGTTCATGATCTTCGTCACACCGATGTTCCTGCTGACGCCGGATTATCCGGCGAAGCTCCCGGTGCGCGAATCGCTGCGCGCGGGATTGACCGAGTTGAAGGAAACGCTCGCCGAGTTGCCGCAACGGAAGTCGTTGGCGGCTTTCCTGCTCGCCAACATGGTCTACACCGACGGCCTGATTTCGCTGTTCGCGTTCGGCGGCATTTATGCCGCCGGCACCTTCGGCTGGCACACCATCCAGATCGGCACCTTCGGGATCATGCTCGCCGTTGCCGGGACGATCGGCGCATGGCTCGGCGGCAAGCTCGATGATTCGCTGGGACCGAAACGCGTCATCGCCGGCAGCGCGTTGATCCTGTTGTCGTCGGTCGTGGCGATCCTGCTGGTGGACCGGGATTCGATCCTGTTCGTCAAGGTTGCGCCGCCGGTGCCGGGCGGCGCGCTGTTTTCCGGCGCCGCGGAGCGCGCCTACCTGTTGCTCGGATGTCTGATCGGCATGGCCGGCGGCCCGCTGCAGGCCGCGGCGCGGACCCTATTGGTCCGCCTGGCGCCGAAGGACCGCATCACGCAATATTTCGGACTGTTCGCGCTGACCGGGAAAGT
This sequence comes from Bradyrhizobium sediminis, assembly GCF_018736085.1. NCBI lineage: Bacteria > Pseudomonadati > Pseudomonadota > Alphaproteobacteria > Hyphomicrobiales > Nitrobacteraceae > Bradyrhizobium > Bradyrhizobium sediminis. The sequence goes on from NZ_CP076134.1 coordinate 277,749, forward strand.
CACGTCGTTCGTCGGGCCGCTGCTGATCGGCGCCATCACCGCCGTGACCGCAAGCCAGAAGGCCGGCATGGCTGTGCTGGTGGTGTTCTTCGTGGCGGGATTGGCGCTGTTGTCACGGGTAAAGGAATAAACCACCCTCGTCATGCCCGGGCTTGACCCGGGCATCCATCGCACTTCGCAGAACGTTTTCGCAAGGCGATGGATTGCCGGGTCAAGCCCGGCAATGACGGCATCGGCCAATGCCTTGATAACCCAGTCGTCACGTGTCGCGCTGATAATGCGTATTCACGGTAACGGCGCCGACGGCCCGCGACACGCAGGGACAGATCTTGCCGTTCGCCTTCTTCTGGTGATCGCTGAAGAAGACGTCGCGGTGGTCGATCTGGCCGTCCACTGCAACGACGTCGATCGCGCATACACCACATTCGCCGCGCTCGCAGTCCGAGATCACCTCGAAGCCGGCATCGTTGAGCGCATCCAGCATCGATTTGTTTTCGGGAACCACGATCTCACGGCCGGAATGGCCGATTCGGACCCGGAACGATTCGGTCGGCAGCAGGCCGCTCGAGCCGAAGGTCTCGTAGCGCAAATCGGCCGGCGGGCGCCCGGCCGCCGCCCAACTGCGCCGCGCCGCGTCGAGAAGGCGCATCGGACCGCAGACGGCGGCCAGCGCATCCGGAGGCAGACGGCCGAAGGTCTGGTCCAGGTCGATGCGCCGGCCTTCGTCGCTTGCGTGGACGATCAGACGATCTCCGAGCAGGTCGGTGAGTTCATCGAGATAGGCGGCGTCGTGCCGCGACCCGACCGCGTAGTGCAGCTCCAGTTCGGCGTTCCGGCGCATCAACGCGCCGGCAATGCCGATGATCGGCGTGACGCCGATGCCGCCCGCAATCAGGCAATAGGACTTGCGCGACCAGTCGATTTCGAACAGCGAGGCCGGGCTTGAAACGTCGATGCGCGCGCCAGGCTTCAGCGACCACATATAGAGCGAGCCGCCGCGGCTGTCGGGTGCGCGCCGAACCGCAATCCGGTAGCCGTCGGGGCTGACGTCGCCGACCAGCGAATAGCAGCGCGTCTCCGGCCGTCCGTCGATCAACACGCCGACGTTGATGTGGCTGCCGGGCGCATGATGTTCGACGTGTGAATCGTCCGGCCGCAGCACGAATTCGCGGATCGCCGGCGCGACGTCGCGAACGGCGTGAACGGTGCATTTCGTCCATTTGCACTCAAACCGCATGTTCTCAAAACCCTATTCGGTGACGGGAGAACGGATCAGCGCCAGCGCCGGCAACAGGTCCAGATGCGTCCGGTTGCGCAGCGCCAGCCGCAGGTTCCGCGCGGCGAGCCGCGCATGCTCGCGCATCACCGCCTCCGCCCTCGCCCCTTCCCGGTTCTCGATCGCATCGACGACGATACGGTGATGGTCCTGTGCAATGATCAGGATCTGATGCGCTTCCGGCAGCACGGATTGCGCCATCACGAAGGCGCTGGGTGATGCGAACGGCAGCGCCGAGGCGCGGTCGATCTGCCGGATCAGGGGCGCGCTGCGGGATAATTCCGTGAGCAGCGCATGAAAGCGCGCATTCATCGCGACATAGGAAGAGAACGCTTCCTCCGAGACGGCATCCGGCGTCACCAGTTGGTCCAGTTCCGCCAGGCTTTCCTTCAGCGGCTCGAGATCGCGCGCCGACACGCCGCGCTCGGCGGCGAACCGGGCGGCGAGACCTTCGAGCACCCCGCGCAGCTCGATCGAGTCGAGAATGTCGCGTTCGGTGAACGCCTTCACCATGAACCCGCCGGACGGAATCGCTTCCAGCAGGCCCTCCTCCTCGAGCCGGACCAGCGCCATCCGCACCGGCGTTCGCGATACGCCGGTGGTCTCGACCGCCTGCAGCTCGGAAATTCGCTCGCCGGGCCGCAGCCGGCCCGAAAGGATCAGGTCGCGCAGCGCGAGCTGGGCGCGCACCGTATGCGATACCGCGCGGTCGGGGTCGCGTTCGCTCATCTGCTTACTCCGCCGCCTGCATTGCCGAAGGCGGGTTCTCCCTGATAACCATGCGGTCGATCATGCGCCGCGCCCACATCGCGCCGGCATCGATGTTGAGATTGTAGAAGACGCGATCGGGGTTCTCGTCGATGGCGCGCTGTTGCGCTTCGAGGATCACTTCATCTTCGCGGAAAATGCCGGAGACCCCTTCCCGGATTTCCGTGGTGAGCCGTTGCTCGGTCCGGCGATAATTGCGCGCGAAGGCCCAGAAGTAGTGGCACGTCGTCTCTGTTTCCGGCGTCATGGTATTGAGCACGTAGCCGTTGACGCCCTGTGAGCGATCGCCTTCCGGCGCGCCGGTGCCTGATGGCGCCACCCCGACATCGATATTGACGGTGCCGGGCGCCTGAAAGTGAATGATCTGCCAGCGATCGACTGGTCCCGGCTTCTGCAGCTGGGCGGCCCAAAACGGCGGCGGTTCGATGCCTTTCATCCAGCGGGTCACGGTCACGGTCTTGTCGCCATGGGTCACATCGAACGGCGCTTCGGCGACGGCGTCATTGCCGATGCTGCCGCCATGCACGAAGGTCTCGTGCGTCAGGTCCATCAGATTGTCGACGACCAGCCGGTAATCGCATTTGACGTGGATGGTCTTGCCGTCGCCCGCCCAGGCCGGATCGTCGTTCCAGTGCATGTCGGGCACCAGCGCAGGGTCGGCCATCGCCGGATCGCCCATCCATAGCCAGACGAAGCGGTGACGCTCGACGACCGGATAGGCGTGCACGCTGGCCGACGGATTGATGGTCTCCTGCGACGGCATGAAGGTGCAGCGGCCGGACGGATTGAATTTCAGGCCGTGATAGCCGCACACCACATGGTCGCCTTCGAGGCGGCCCTTCGAGAGCGGCACCAGGCGATGCCAGCAGGCGTCTTCCAGCGCCGTCACATGGCCGTCGGCCTGCCGGTACATCACCACGTGCTTGCCGCAGATCGTCCGCGGAAACAGGGCGCGCTTGATATCGGCATCCCATGCGGCGGCGTACCAGGCGTTCATCGGGAAGGGACGGGTCATACGAAAATACCTCTGAAGGGACCGGGTGCATCCCGACTGTATACAATACCGCGAGAAATAACAATGCCGTAGGGAAAATCGGCTATTTTCCGACTAAAATGTATACATACTCATAAAATATCGTTGAATTCGAGGGAGTTAGACCGCGAAGCCTAAAGCGTGATGGCATTAGGTTCGATAGCCTGAATTTTTGAGGTAGTTGGCGCATTCTTGGGGTGTGAAGGCGTTGAGCAACTGACCGATTACGGCGCAGACCGCATCGACGGTTCGCGCGGCGGCCTTTCGGAGCAGATGTTTGAGCTTGGCAAAGACCTGTTCGATCGGGTTCAGGTCGGGTGAGTATTTGGGCAGAAAGAACAGCTTGGCACCGGCAGAACGGATGAGCTGACGCACGCTCTTGCTTTTGTGGCTGCCGAGATTGTCCATGACGACGATGTCGCCGGGCCGCAGGGTCGGCAGGAGAGCCTTTTCGACATAGGTCCGAAAGCTCTCGCCATCGATCGGTCCCTCGATGAACCATGGCGCATCGATCCGGTCATGGCGCAGGGCCGCCAGGAAGGTCATGGTCTTCCAGCGCCCGTGGGGAACCTTGGCGGGCAGTCTGCGCCCGCGCAGTGCCCATCCCCGCAAGGGAGCCATATCGGTCCGGGTCCAGGTCTCGTCGATGAAGACCAGCCGCTCAGCTTCGACGCGACCTTGATACTTTGTCCACTGGGACCGCCGCCGCGCCACGTCGGGACGATCGCGCTCGCCAGCCACCACGCTTTTTTTTGAAGCTGAGCTTCTCGGCATGCACGAAGTCCCACACCGAGTGGTAGTCGACCTTCAGGCCGCGTCCGGCGAGTTCGGCAACGAGCCCGCGTATGGTGAAATCGCTGTCCCTGAGCCGCTGCGACAGCCAGACCGCGTGGTCTCCCGAAATTGCTTTCGGCTTGTGGCCACCCATCTGGCCAGGCTCAACGCTGCCGGTCTCCTCGACCCGCTGCATCCAGCCGATGGCCGTGCTGATCGCGACCCCAAACCGCTTGGCGGCCTGATTGCGGGACATCCCTCCCTCAATTGCCGTCACGACACGCTTGCGCAAATCCAGAGAGTAAGGCTTGCCCATACATGCTGGCCTCCTAACCCAGCCTGCATGGTGAATCAGAAACACGCTGATTTGGGAATCCCAAATCGATTCAACCTAACCCCATCCCGCTTTAGCACGCCAGCGCAGGACCAATTTTCCCTTGTCATGCCCGGGCTTGGCTTGACCCGGGCATCCATCACACTTCGAAAATCCCCTTGCGAGAACGATGGATTGCCGGGTCAAGCCCGGCAATGACGAGCTGTGTTAGTGCCGGAAATGCCTGACGCCGGTGAACACCATGGCGATCCCGGCATCGTCGGCGGCCTTGATGACCTCGTCGTCGCGGATCGAGCCGCCGGGTTGAATGACCGCGGTGGCGCCGGCCTCGATCGCGACCAACAGCCCGTCGGCAAACGGAAAGAACGCGTCGGAGGCGACCACGGAGCCCTTGGTCATGGGCTCAGCCAGCTTCGCTTCGGCGGCGGCATCCTGCGCTTTGCGCGCGGCAATACGCGAGGAATCCACCCGGCTCATCTGTCCGGCGCCAATGCCGACAGTGGCGAGATCCTTGGCGTAGATGATGGTGTTGGATTTGACGTGCTTGGCGACGCGGAACGCGAATTTGAGGTCGCGCAGCTCCGCTTCCGTCGGCGCCCTCTTGGTCACCGTCTTGAGCGTGATGTCATCGACCACGGCGTTGTCGCGGCTCTGTACCAGCAAGCCACCGGCGACGGTCTTCGCGGTCAGGCCCGTCGCGCGCGGATCGGGCAGGCTGCCCGCGAGCAGCAGCCGCAAGTTTCGCCGCTTGGCGATGATCGCAATGGCTTCCTCGGTCGCATCGGGGGCAATGATGACTTCGGTCAAAATTTCGGTGATGACGCGCGCCGTATCGGCATCGAGCGTCCGATTGACGGCGATAATCCCGCCATACGGCGATTGGGTGTCGCAGGCGAAGGCCTTGCGATAGGCGCTGATGAGGTCGGCGCCCTCGGCGACGCCGCAGGGATTGGCGTGCTTGACGATGACGCAGGCCGCGGTGCGCGCCGGATCGAATTCGGCAATGCATTCATAGGCGGCGTCGGTGTCGTTGATGTTGTTGTAGGAGAGTTCCTTGCCCTGCAGCTGCCGCGCCGTGGCGACGCCCGGGCGCTTGTCGGGCGTGCGGTAGAAAGCGGCGGTCTGGTGCGGGTTCTCGCCGTAGCGCAGCGCCTGGATCAAGCGTCCGCCGAAGGCGCGATAATCCGGCGCGTCGGTCTTGTTCTGGGCCGCAAACCAGTTCGAGATCGCCGCGTCATAGGAGGCGGTACGGGCATAGGCCTTGGCGGCGAGACGGCGGCGCAGGGTCAAGGTCGTCGCGCCCTGGTTGGCGGCGAGTTCGTCGAGCACCGCCTGATAGTCCTGCGCCTCGACGACGACCGCAACGTCGTCGTGGTTCTTCGCCGCGGCGCGGATCATCGCGGGGCCGCCGATGTCGATGTTCTCGATGCACTCCTCGTAGCCGGCGCCCTTGTCGACGGTGGCCTCGAACGGATAGAGATTGACCACCAGAAGGTCGATCGGCGCGATGCCATGGCTCTTCATCGCCGCGGCATGTTCGGCATTGTCGCGGATCGCCAGCAGTCCGCCATGCACCTTCGGGTGCAGGGTCTTGACCCGGCCGTCCATCATCTCTGGAAAACCCGTCAGTTCCGAAACGTCCCTGACCTTGAGGCCCGCGGCGACAATCGCCTTCGCGGTGCCGCCGGTGGAGACCAGCTCGATGCCGTGGCCGGCCAGCGCGCGGGCGAATTCGATCAGCCCCGATTTGTCCGAAACGGACAACAGAGCGCGGGTTACGCGGCGCGGACGGTCGGTCATGGGTTCAATCCTGCAAAACAGGCCTGCCCGGTAGCACGGTTTGATGCGGCGTGAAACCGCCGCCGGCTCGGCACCCTGGAAATTGCGGGGATAGTGGCGTCCAGCTTCCGGAAGGCTTTCAGGCGGCCTTTGCCTTGATGGTCGGGATCTGACTTACATCCTCGGTTTGCTCGGCATGCCAGGTGTCGTAAGCGCTCTGCATCCGGGTCCAAATTCCCGCGCCGTCGCCAAAGAGCTTGCCGAGCCGAACTCCGATAGCGGGGGATACAGGCTTTCGTTCCTGCAGGATGTCATAAAGATGCTGGCGCGAAATCCCGAGCAAGCTGGCGATTTCGGCCTTGGTCCGGCCGGTGGCCGGAATAATGTCATCGCGAAGCAACGCGCCGGGATGAGTGGGGCAGCGATTCTTGCCGCGCTTTGCCGCATAGGCCATGTTTGCTCCTTCGAGCACGATGATATTTGATCGAAGCCGGACACTCAAACTATACTCCGTCATTGCGAGCGCAGCGAAGCAATCCATTGGTGACGTAGCAAGGTTGGATTGCTTCGCTGCGCTCGCAATGACGGCCCTTAAACCTCCTACAGCGGCAATTCCGGCTCGCGGCGGGCGTTGCGCCTTGCTGCCGTGGTCGAGGCCGACGTCGTCGAGCGAACGAAGCTCCAGCGGATCGAGGGGGCGTGCCGAGAATCCTGCCGGATCACGATCTGGGCGGTGCGGCGGGGGCCGTCATTGCCGGCCAGGAACACGCTGTCCTCGAGCTCGACCTTGTCGTCGAGCGCCTCGAAAGTCCAGACGTCGCGGTTCGGCAGCACCAGCATCACGCCGCGGGCGTCGGAAAGGCGGCTCGCCTTCACCGCGGGGTGCAGATGAAATCGCAGCGCGTAGTCGGTTTCGTTGCCCCTGATCCGCCCCCCCGGGGCCGGCGCCACGGTGTCCTCGCCGTCGAGCCTGGAGCCGTCATGCGCGGCCATCAGCACCCGGCGATGCACCACGCCGAACTTGGCGAGGTAGCCGTCATGCGACGTGGTCAGCAGCACGCCGCTGGCGACCGTCTCGCGATGGCTTTCGACATGGACCGGGCCGCTGACGATGGGCGAGCCCTGCAGCAGCCGCTTCATCGCCGACAGCTCGACGAACTGGCACGATGAGGTGTCATGGTAGGCCAAGGTGGAATGCGCCGGCGTGCTGCGCGCAAAGGCGCGCCAGTTGTCGCGCCCGGTGCTGGGCATGCCGCAATTGACGATGATCCGGCTGAGACCGGAGGACAATTCGAACGAGAGACAGCCGGCATGGGCGTCGTGGCTGACGCTCGGCGGCGGCGGCGCGCCGGTGTCCATGATGACCGTCATCGCGCCGGCATCGAGGCGCTGAAAGCCGGTATGCGGCATGTTCGCCATCGGCGCGCCATGAGTGTCGTCATAGGCGAGCAGCGTCGCCAGCAGATCGGACGGCGCGCTGCTCATGCCGTTGAACAACGCAAAGCTGCCGTCGCCATGGCGGAAGAAGCGCAGCATCGGCATCATGCGGTCAATGGCGTTCAACAGCGCCGCCGGCGGCGCGATGTTGCGGGCGGCGAAGGTCTGCCGCAGCGGCAGCAGGTCGATCAACAGCTCGATCAGCGCGCCGGGATTGCGCGAGATGTGCCCGCCGTCCGGGAGGATCTGCCGCTGCAGCTCGTCGGAAAGCTTGCGCGTTGCGGCGCGGATGTGGCGCGCCTGGTTGGCGAGGCAGAGCGAGGCGTAGCATAGCGCGATCAGCACCTGCAGCCGCGGCACGCCGTCGGCGATGTCGAGCATCGTGTAACGCAAATAGCGGATTTCGCGCGTCAGGCTGCGCAGATAGCGCCGGTAGAATTTGCCGTCGGTGTCGCCGAGCACCAATGGGGCCTGCGACAGCAGCGAGATGACGCGGCGCGCCAGCACGTCGGCGCGGCGGCCGACCGGGCGCTTGTGCGCCGGATTTGAAATCCAGTCGTCAATCAGCGAGCGCGCATTGGCGCGGGTCAGCGCGGTGTCGGCGGCGCGCAAATGCCGCAACCATCCGAAGCCGAGCAGCGCCACCTCCCAGTCTTCCGACGGCGGCTCGAGATCGAAGATCGAGCGGCCGTGGCAGGTCACGATCTTGCCGGCGAACACGAAGCGGCCGGCATAGATCTCGGCGGCGCGGGTGGCGTCGGCGGTGCGCAGATCGTGCGGGGCGATGATCAGGCGATCGGTGCGGCCCGGCCATAGCCGCGACAGCGCCACCGAGCCCCCGCTCGCACGCGCCATCAGGTTCCGCGCGAAGCGGCCCATGATCAGCGTCGAGATACGTCTGCGTTGAGCGACCGACACGCCTTGCCTTGATCGGGAGGATTCGATGCGAATCCTTTTAATCCGGAAACGCGGCCAAGACACCCTCTTGAAAACGGACGAATCAGCGAGGGAGTGCCAAAATCCGGTTTGAAATCAAGATTTAATCAGCCGGGCGGCGTAAAAGCCATCGAGACCGCCCAGGCGGGGGTCGTCGTGCGGCAGATGGCAGGGCAGGGTGCGCAAATCGCCGTCCGGGGTCAGGATTTCGCTGAGGCCCGCGACCTCGCCGGCGTCGATCGGGGCGCGGCGCATGCCCGGCTCATTGGCGAGAAGGGTTGAAATGGCCTGCTCGCCTTCTTCCGGTTCAAGCGAACAGGTGCAGTAGACCAGCGTCCCGCCCGGCTTGAGCAGCGCGGTGGCCCTTTGCAGCAGCCGTTTCTGCACCGCCATCAGCGCGCCGATATCGGCCTCCTGCCGCAGCCAGGCCACGTCCGGGTGGCGCCGGATGGTGCCGGTCGAGGCGCAGGGCGCGTCGACCAAGATACCGTCGAAACCACCGCTATTGTTTCCCCCTTGCCACTCGGCGGCGTCGGCCACCACCGTTTCCGCCTCCAGCGCCAGCCGGGCGAGATTTTCGCGCAGCCGCGCCATGCGGCCGGGCGAACGGTCGACCGCGGTGACGCGCGCGCCGGCCTGGATCAGTTGCGCGGTCTTGCCGCCGGGGGCGGCGCAGAGATCGGCGATGGTCTTGCCGGTGATGTCGCCGAACAGGCGCGCCGGTAAGGCGGCGGCGGCGTCCTGCACCCACCACTGGCCTTCGGCGAAGCCCGGCAGCATCTTCACCGAGCCCTGCAGCAGCGTGCGCACGGTCCCGGTCGGCAGCGTTTCGCCGTGCAGGCGCGTCGCCCACTGCGCGGGATCGGACTTCACGGTGATATCGAGCGACGGTTCGTGGCTGAGCGCCACCGCCATCTCGCGCGCGGTGGTTTCCCCGTAATGCGCGATCCAGCGCGCCAGCAGCCACTCGGGAATATCGAGTGTCTGCGACTTGACCTCGTCGATCAGCGGCTGTCCTTCGCGCGCGCAGCGGCGCAACACCGCGTTGACGAGCCCCGCATATTTGGCGGCGCGCCGGTCCGACTGCACCAGCCGCACCGACAGGTCGACCGCGGCGTGATCGGGAACGTCCATCCAGAGAATCTGCGCGGCGCCGATCAGGAGCGCGCTCTGCGCGCGGGGGGCGTCGGTCGGAATGCCGCGATCGAGCAGCCGCGACAGCACATGGCCGAGCGTGCCGAGCCGCCGCAGGATCGTCGCCACCAGCCGCCGCATCAGGGCGCGGTCGCGATCGGGCAGCGTCTTCAGTCCGGGATGGGCGCCGGCGCCATCGAGCTGGTCATCGAGCGTCCGTCGCTTGTGCAGAACGCCGTCGAGAATATCCGCCGCGATCCGCCGCGCCGCTAGACCGGGCACCTCGGACGGCATTGCGAATCGTTGAGGAGCCATGGAGCGGGAACATCTCGGGAAAAGGGGTGAAGGATCGGCGCGGTTTTGGCCATGCCGCCGAATGGACGGCACCTCTGACACGCGAATAAGCCAAATATAAGAATCGCCTTGAAGATTTCACAGTTCGGGCGCGATCTTTATTCCTGAGCCTTGAACCGAGGGGGATTGATCCGATGGCTGGAAACGCTGACGCGACGGACGCGTCCTCGCCGCCCGCAACGGCCGTCGCCGTCCCCGAACGCAGGCAACTCACGCCGGCGGCCCAGCGCGCGCTCGCCGAGGCCGAAGCGCGCCGGCAGGCCGCCGAGGCCAATGCCCGGCCTGCCGCAAGGGAATTGCAGGGACCGAAAGGTCCGGAACCGACGCGCTATGGCGACTGGGAGAACAAGGGCATCGCCTCGGATTTCTGAGCGGGAGCTCTCAGGTCCGGTCGTGGCCCTTGCCGATTTGGGGCGACTCACCCTAGTTTGGGAATATGTCCCCATTTAACAGAATAAATACTTATCAGGGCAGGCCACCTTTTCAGAAAAGGTCCTGGCGCCGTCGGCTTTCGGCTGCCCTGCCCTGGCTATTCGTTTTGGGCGTGGTAGCGGGCACGCTGCTGCCGGTGCGGCGATGGGCGCATTGGCCGGCTTCGGTCTCCTCGCAGCCATCGGCCGACAGCCAGGCGGCGCGGGATAGCGAAATGGTCTGGAAGAGTGCCGGAAATCCCGGCGTCCGCCACCCGGTCGATGTGATCCGGACCATCGATGGCGACACGTTCGAGGCGCGGGTGTATCTGCGGCCGGGGCTCGATCTGACGACGCGGGTTCGCTTGCGCGGCATCGATGCGCCGGAGCTGAAGGCGTCCTGTCCGCAGGAATTGCAGATGGCGGAAGCCGCCGGAGAAGCCTTGCGCAACCTGCTCGGAGAGGGCGAGGTCACGATCTACAATATCGGCCCCGACAAATATAACGGGCGCGTCGTTGCCGATATCGCGACGCGCCGCACCGACAACGTCTCGGCGGCGCTGGTCGCCAGGGGTTTCGTGCGCAGTTATGGCGGCGGCCGCCGCATCGGCTGGTGTGCGGGATAAGCCTTCAAACGAAAGAGCCGCGCAGCAGCGCGGCTTTGTATGTCCGTGCGTCATTCCGGGATGGTCCGAAGGACCAGACCTCAGGTGCGCAATTGCGCACCGGGGAATCTCGAGATTCCCCGATGCGCAATTGCGCATCTGAGGTTCGCTCGTTTCACTCGCGCCCCGGAATGACGAAAGTGGAGCTCAGTGAGTCACGACGACGGTCGTGCCGACGGAGACGCGCTGATAGAGGTCGGTGATATCGGCGTTCAGCATGCGGATGCAGCCATAGGAGACGAAGCCGCCGACCGAGCCCGGCATGTTGGTGCCGTGGATGGCGTATTCGCCGCCGGCCAGCGTCATCGCGGCGACGCCCATCGGATTCCGCGGCGAGCCGCCGGGGATCACGCTCGGCATCGATGGCTTGTCGCGCCTGACTTCGGCGGGTGGCGACCAGGCCGGATTGGTGTACTTGCCGTCGATCCGGGTGGTGCCGGCCCACTGCTTGCCGGCGCGGCCGACGCCGACGGGATAGCGAACCGCGCGGCCCTGATCGACCACGAAATAGAGACGGCGTTCATGGGTCTTCACCACGATCGTTCCCGGCGAATAATCGCCCCGGAAACCGACGATATCCGGCCGCGCCTCGGCCGCGGTCGACAACAGGGTCCCCACCCCGATGGTGGCCGCCAGCGCCACCGCAATCCTCAACGACATCAATCTCTCCACTTTGACGCGGACACCTCTTGCGGGGCCGCCAAATCTTTCAGATCCCGTCCAAAACGCCGGTTTGCCCACGCATTTTTAACTGCGTGCCTTAACCAAGCCGTTTCCACGCCGGGCCCGGGGCTCGTTCAATGCGGGGGGAACAAAGAAAATGTTGCAAACAAAGTAAATGACTTGAAAACAACACTCGCCGGGAAACGGCCGGCGAGCGCCGGTCGGCCCCTGATGATTGCGTGAGGTTTTCCCGGCACGCGAGCCAACAGGTCGCGCGGATGCGCGATCGCGGGCTCCGTGCCGCCCCGACCGCGCGTCTAGGCCGAGGCGTCCTTCTTGTTCTGGCGGTGCGCGACGAGGTCGTCGACCACGGCGGGATCGGCCAGCGTCGAGGTATCGCCGAGGCTCGAGGGTTCATCCTCCGCGATCTTGCGCAGGATGCGGCGCATGATCTTGCCGGAGCGGGTTTTCGGCAGGCCGGGCGCGAACTGGATCAAATCGGGCGAAGCGATCGGGCCGATGTCCTTGCGCACCCACGCGACCAGTTCCTTGCGCAGCGCCTCGGACGGCTCGGTGCCGGTCATCAGCGTCACATAGGCATAGATGCCCTGGCCCTTGATGTCGTGGGGATAGCCGACCACGGCGGCTTCCGAGACCAGCGCGTGCGCCACCAGCGAGCTTTCGACTTCGGCGGTGCCCATGCGATGGCCGGAGACGTTGATCACGTCATCGACGCGCCCGGTGATCCAGTAGAAGCCGTCGGCGTCGCGGCGGCAGCCGTCGCCGGTAAAATATTTGCCCTTGTAGGTGGAGAAGTAGGTCTGCTCGAAGCGGGCGTGGTCGCCATAGACGGTGCGCATCTGCCCCGGCCAGGATTTGGCAATGCAAAGATTGCCCGAGCATTCGCCTTCCAGCACCTTGCCGTCGGCATCGACGATCTCGGGCACCACGCCGAAGAACGGACGGGTCGCCGAACCCGGTTTGAGCCTGGTCGCGCCGGGCAGCGGCGTGATCAGAATGCCGCCGGTTTCGGTCTGCCACCAGGTATCGACGATCGGACAGCGTTCCTCGCCGACGACCCGGTAGTACCATTCCCAGGCTTCCGGATTGATCGGCTCGCCGACGCTGCCGAGCAATCGAAGCGACTTGCGCGAGGTCTTCTTGACCGGCGCATCGCCGCCCTGCATCAGCGCGCGGATCGCGGTCGGGGCGGTGTAGAAGATGTTGACCTTGTGCTTGTCGATGACGTTCCAGAACCGCGAATTGTCGGGATAGTTCGGCACGCCTTCGAACATCAGCGTGGTCGCGCCATTCGCCAGCGGCCCATACACGATGTAGCTGTGGCCGGTGACCCAGCCGACGTCGGCGGTGCACCAGTAGATGTCGCCGTCGTGGTAGTCGAACACGTATTGATGCGTCATCGCCGCATACACCAGATAGCCGCCCGTGGTGTGCAGCACGCCCTTGGGCTGGCCGGTAGAGCCCGACGTATAGAGGATGAACAGCGGATCCTCGGCGTGCATCGGCTCGCACGGACATTCCGTCGTCACCATCTCGGCGGCCTCGTGGTGCCAGAAATCGCGCGAGGGATTCATGTCGACGGCCGCACCGGTGTGCTTGACGACGACGACCCAATCGACATCGCCGGCCTTGGCGATCGCGGCGTCGACGTTGGCCTTGAGCGGCACCTTCTTGCCTCCGCGCAGGCCTTCGTCGGCAGTGATGATGATCTTGGATTGGCAGTCGGTGATGCGCTGGGCGAGGCTGTCGGGCGAAAAGCCGGCAAACACCACCGAATGAATCGCGCCGATCCGCGCGCAGGCCAGCATCGCGTAGGCCGCTTCCGGGATCATCGGAAGGTAGATCGTGACGCGGTCGCCTTTGCCGACGTTGCGGGTGCGCAGGATGTTGGCCATCTTGCAGACTTCGTCATGCAACTGCCGATAGGTGATGTGCTTCGACTGCGAGGGATCGTCGCCCTCCCAGATGATGGCGGTCTGGTCGCCGCGTTTTTCGAGATGGCGGTCGATACAGTTCCAGGCGACGTTGAGGACGCCGTCCTCGAACCATTTGATGGAAATGTTGCCGGGGGCAAAGGACGTGTTCTCGACCTTGTGGAAGGGCTTGATCCAGCCGATGCGCTTGGCCTGTTCGCCCCAGAAGCCATTGGGATCGCTGACCGAGCGCGCATACATTTCGCGGTACTTGGTGTCGTCGACCCAGGCGCGCTTGGCCCATTCCGCGGATACGTCGTAAATCTTCTCGGACATATTTACCCCTCCACCCCTGCGGCCAGTGAACGCGAGCACCAAAGCCGTCATTTGTTGCGTCAATTATGCGTGGACCTACCGGCACCGACAAGCGGAAGAAATAGGACCTTAGGTGGGTCCATCGCCGCTGCGGGATCAAAACTCCGGCCGGGCCGGGGTGGGTGCCGGCTGGACCCGGACAACCTTCACGATCGCGTTTTTCGTTAGTCAAAAATCCTCTGCATGGCGCCCATTCCAGGCTGAACGGTATTCTGAAACCGTACTGCGCAAGGGATGGGCTGGCGCTCGCGGCCATTACCCCCTAAATGGCCTCCCCGGGGCCGGGCGCCCCTCCGGAACGAAAGACCGATAAACGGCAGTACCGGACGAACAGTTGGAGTAAGGCGTCTAAAGTCATGATGGATCAGCAGAATTTCGAGGCTGCGCGGCCCGTTTCCGCCGATCCTGCCGTTGCGCTGTCGCAGGCGCTGGGGCAGATGCCTAAGCCCACGCAGAAGATTACGCCCAAGGCGAATGCCGGGACGGTCGCCAAGACGGCTTCGGTGGAGGCCCTCGCCCAGGAACTGGGCCTCAGGCTCGGCGACCAGAACCAACTCACCATTCGCCGCATCAAGCGCGGCAGGAGCTATTCATTCGTTCGCGCCAACGGCACGGCGGTCCGCCATGCCGGCACCATCAGGCGTCTGCACTCGATGGCGGTGCCGCCGGCCTATGCCGAGGTCCGCTACTCGCCCGATCCGAGTTCGCATCTGCAGGCCGTCGGCCGCGATGCGGCGGGCCGGCTGCAATATCGCTACCATTCCGATTGGGAAAAGGTTCGCGAACAGCGCAAGGCCCACCGGCTGGCGCGGCTGGTCGCGGCTTTGCCGAAGATCCGCCGCAACGTCTCGATGCACCTCTCCGGCGACACCCCGACCCGTGAATTCGCGCTCTCGGCGGTGATCGAACTGATCGCGCGCACCGCGATCCGTCCGGGCAACGAATCCTATGCGCGGCTGAACGGCACCCGCGGCGCCACCACGCTGCTGAAATCCAACGTCACGCTGGAAGACGATAGCGTCGTGCTCTCCTTCAAGGCCAAGGGCGGCAAGGCCGTGCGCAAGGAATGCGATGCCGCCAAACTGGTGCGCGCCATCAGCATCCTGCGCGGCGTGCCCGGCAAGCGCATGTTCCAGTACCGCGACAATTCCGGCACGGTCCGCGCGGTTTCCACCACCCAGGTCAATGCGTTCCTGCGCGAGATTGCCGGCATCAAGATTTCGCTGAAGGATTTCCGCACCTTGATGGCATCAGCCGTGGTGCTGGAATCGCTGTCGCGGATTTCACCGGCGGCCAGCGCCCGCGGCCGGCGCAAGCAGGTGCTGGACGCCGTCCGCGCCGCCGCCGACGAACTGTCGAATACGCCTGCGATCTGCCGCAAGAGCTATGTCCATGACACCATCGTCACCGCGTTCGAGGACGGCATCCTCGAGCGCTTCGCCGCGACCATGAAGGGCTATCGCTCGCAATCGAAGCGCGAGCAGCTTTTGGCGCAGGTGGTGACCGCGGCGGCGGCCTGATCTAGCCGCCGGCGTACTCGCCATTATAAGCGAGCATCTCCGCCGGCGTCGGCGGCTCCCAGACCTTCTCCATAAAATCGAACATCCATTTGGGGACGTCGAGCGAGAAGGTTTCGCCGCGGGTCTCGTTGCGGCCCCGGACGCGGTTCCATCGCTCTTCTGCGGGCACGTCGAGAAAATGCAGCACCACGGAAAACCCGGCCTCGTCGGCCAACGCCGCAAAGTTCGCGCGATTGCTGGCGCGCAAGAACGAGAGGTCGAGCACCGGTGCCGCACCGGCGCGCGCGCACTGGACCGCCATCCGGCCGATCTGCTGCTCGCAGCGTTCGACCCGTTCCACCACCCAGTCGAATGGCATGGGCTCGGGCCTGTCCTTGGCGAACAGCCCGACCATCCACTCGTCGATCGAGAACCTGATGCCATTGAGTTGGAGCGCCAGGTCCAGGGCATAGGTGGTCTTGCCGGCGCCGGTTGACCCGCACACCAGATGAAAAGCCGGAGCCATCGGGGGCTTCCTTCATGCCTGATTTCGATCCGGAGATATTATCCGGATAAAATCGGACGTCAATAATATCCGGGTAATATTTGGGCGGTCGCATCGCCAATTGACGCTTGGGAGCTACAACGATTGGGAGATCAGGTACTTGGCGCGAGCCTACATTCCACCCATCTTGCAGACGATCTTCCATTCGTCCGCCGTCACCGGCTGCACCGACAACCGCGAATATTTCACCAGCGCCATGTCGGCCAGGTGCTTGTCGGCCTTGATCGCGGCCATCGTCACCGGTGTCTTCAGGGGCTTGTCGGCCTTGATGTCGACGCAGACGAACTTGCCGGTCTTGTCGCTCGGATCCGGATAGGCCTCCTTGATGACTTCCGCGATGCCGACGATCTCCTTGCCCTCGTTGGAGTGATAGAAAAAGGCGCGGTCGCCCTTCTTCATTCTCACGAGATTCTGCCGCGCGGTGAAATTGCGCACGCCGGTCCAGGCTTCGCCCTTGGCGCCCTTTGCCACCTGCTGATCCCATGACCAGACCGATGGCTCCGATTTCACCAGCCAGTACGCCATTGTCATCCCTCCGCCTTGAACGGGCGCGTCAGCAGGCTCTCGATGGCTTCGTCGATCGTCGCCTTGCCGCTCAAGATCGCCGCGACCGCATTTGATACTGGCATATCGACATTTTGCGAAGCCGCGAGTTCGATCAGCACCGGTGCGGTGAATTCGCCCTCGGCCAGTTTGTCGCGTGGCCGCCCTTCGCCGCGTCCGAGCGCCACGCCGAGTGCGAAATTGCGCGACTGCGGGCTGGAGCAAGTCAGGATCAGGTCGCCGAGGCCCGAGAGGCCCGCCATGGTTTCGCTGCGCGCGCCGCAGGCGCGTCCAAACCGCACCAACTCGCTGAAGCCGCGCGTGGTCAGCGCCGCCTGCGCCGAGGCGCCGAGTTTGCGGCCGACCACGATGCCAGCGGCGATCGCGAGCACGTTCTTCGCCGCGCCGCCGATCTCGACGCCGCGAACATCGGTGGTGTGATAGGGCCGGAAGGTCGAAGACCCCAGCGCCTGCACCAATTCACTCGCAAGCGTCTCGTCCTTCGCTGCCAGCGTCACTGCGGTAGGCAGGCCGCGCGCCACGTCGTCGGCGAAGCTCGGCCCCGACAGGATCGCCGGCATCGCGTCGGGCGCGGCCTCCGCGATCACCTCGGTCATGAACTTATGCGTGCCGCGCTCGATGCCCTTTGCACTCGCGATGACGGGCGCCGCCTTGGCAAGGTGAGGCGCAATTGCCTCAACCGCGGCGCGCAAATTCTGCGCAGGCGTTGCGATCAGGACAATGTCGGCGCGAGCGGCCAGTGCGAGATCGGCGATGACCTCGACGCCCGCGTCGAGACGCACGCCGGGCAGGCGGGGATTTTCGCGCATCGACTGAATTTGTGTTGCGATCGCAGCGTCGCGCGCGCAGAGAACGACCTCGCGCCCGGCCCGAGAGGCGACGGCGGCAAGCGCCGTCCCCCATGCACCGGCGCCGATCACGGCCACAGATTTGAATGCTGACATCGTCAGGCTCCCGCCTAGAAGCCGGCGCGTGTATTGGCAAAACCGGCCGGCGCCGTGGCGTTGGCATCGAGCAGCCAGCGCGCGCGGGGCGCGGCGTCCATGGTGTCGATCATGCCCAATGCCAAACGCTCAGCGCCAGCCCAGGCGATCATCGCGCCGTTGTCGGTGCAGAGCGCCGGCGGCGGAATGATCAGCGTGGTCTGCGCCTTCGCGGCGACGTCCTGCAGCGCGCCGCGTATCGCCTGATTGGCGGCGACGCCGCCGGCCGCGACCAGCGCGCGCGGCGGCCCGAACCGTTCGCGGAACAGCCGCAAGCCGACGCTCAATCTGTCCGCCGTCGATTCCAGCACCGCTGCCTGAAAGCCGGCGCAGAGATCGCTGATATCTTGAGGCTCCAGCGGGTTGATGCGGCTCGCCTCATTACGAACCGCAGTCTTCAAGCCCGACAGCGAGAAATTGGCATCGGGGCGGCCGAGCATCGGCCGCGGGAATGCGAACCGTTTGGCGTCGCCGCCGCTGGCGGCGCGTTCGACCTCCGGTCCGCCAGGGTAGGGCAGGCCGAGCATTTTTGCGACCTTGTCGAAGGCCTCGCCCATGGCATCGTCGACCGTGGTGCCGAGCCGCACATATTGGCCGACGCCGACCACGGCGACGATCTGGGTGTGGCCGCCGGAAGCCAGGAACAGGCAATAGGGAAACGCCAGCGCGCAGGTCAGCCGCGGCGTCAGCGCGTGGGCCTCGAGATGGTTGACGGCGATCAGCGGCGTATTGTGCACCATCGCGATGGCTTTCGCGGTGGTCAGCCCCACGATCACGCCGCCGATCAGCCCGGGCCCGGCCGCCGCCGCGACCGCCGAAAGCTCTGCGAAGCCAACGCCCGCTTCCTTCATCGCGTTGCCGACGATGCCGTCGAGCACGTCGACATGGGCGCGCGCGGCGATCTCCGGCACCACGCCGCCGAAGGCGGCATGCTCCTGGGTTTGCGAGCGCACGATATTGGACAAGATGCGCCCCGACCCATCGCCCAGGCGTTCGACCACGGCGGCGGCGGTCTCGTCGCAGGTGGTCTCGATTCCCAGCACCAGCATTCGCGAGTCGTTATCCAATTTGAGCCCTTGCGCTATCGGCCAAAGCGGCGTTTGCCTATCCTCCGGTTAGCATTGCGAGGTCGTAAGGTGCAATCATCCGTTGATGCAGAACGCCCGGGGCAGATAATCTGAATTATGGCCGTTCTTGTCACGCGCCCACACCCGGACGATGCGACCACCGCAGCACGCCTGCGCGGCAGGGGCTACGAGGTGTTGCAGGCGCCGGTGTTGCGGTTCGAACCGGTGGCCTTCCACGACGATATGGACGCGCGCTACAGCGCGGTCATCGTCACCAGCGCCAGCGCGGTGCGCAGCATCGAGCACCATCTCAAGGGTCACCGGCTGCTCGAGCTGCCGCTGTTTGCGGTGGGGCAGCATACCGCGGACGCCGCCCGGCGCGCCGGATTCACCCATGTGATCTCGGCCAGCGGCGACGCGGCAGGCTTGCGCGATCTCGTGCTCGCAAGGATGAAAGCGAAGGAGCTGAAAAAGGCCTCGACGCTGCTGTATCTTGCCGGCGCCGATCTTGCCCGGGATCTGGCCGGGGAGCTCGGCGAAAGCGGCTTGCGGGTGGTGACGCAGACAACCTACCGGATGGTGCCGGTCGGGAGCCTGCCGCGAGAGGTGTGCGACGCCTTCGCCGCCAACCGGATCGAGGCGGTGCTGCATTATTCACGGCGCAGCGCGCGCGCCTTCCTGGATGCGGCGCGGGCGGATGGGGTGGAAATATCGGCGCTGTCGATCGTGCAATGCTGCATCTCGGCCGCCGTGGCCTCCGTCGTCCGCGAGGCTGGGGCCACGCAGGTCGTGGTGGCGGCAACCCCGGATGAGGATGCCTTATTCGAGGCGCTGGAGCGTGCTTTGCGAGCCTGATCGGAGTAAGAGGATATGCGAATCTGGTCACGTTCGCCGCAACTGATGAGGAACCGTCATAATGGCCGATGACAGGCCCGAAGATATTGGACCGTCGCCCGATTCAGGTCGCGCCAAGCGCGCACCGCCGACCATCGACCTCGAGGCAACCGAGGTATCGGGCGACGCTGACAGTACCGGCGCGGCCGAGGAGTCCGAACCAACGTCGCCGCGATGCTCAGTGGCGGCGATTTCCGCTGCGGTCATCGCAGCCGTTTCCGGCGCCGGTGCTGCTGCGCTGGTGATCGCCGTGGCCTGGCTCGCGGGATGGCCCCAGGTCCCTCCGCCTGCGGCGCCCCAAGTCAATTCCGCCGTCAATTCCGCCGCCGTCGACGACCTCGCCGTGCGTATTGCCGGCATTGAATCCAGGATCAGCAAGCCCGCGGTTGCCGCGCCTGATCCCGCGGCCGCCGCACGCGCCGAAGCGTTGGAAAAATCGCTCGCTGCGCTGCGCAGCGAACTCGCCAGCCAGCGCGCGCAGTCGGAGAAGCTGGCTTCGGCAATCAACGATGCGAAATCAGCACCGCGCGAAGCGGCTCCCTCGGTGGACCTCTCCGCGATCAACGAGCGCATTGCCCAGATCGAGCGCGCAGCTCGTGCGCAGAGTGCCGCAATCGCGCAGGAAAGCAGCAAGCCGGCCGATGACGTGCCGCTGCGCCGTATCGTGGCGGCTGCCCTGCTCGATGTTCTGGTTCGAATCGGCGACCCCTATCCCGCCGCGCTGGTGGCGGCGAAATCGCTCGCGGCCAATCCGGAGGCGCTGAAGCCGCTCGAAGGGTTCGCGGCTTCGGGGGTGCCGAACGCCGCCAGCCTGAGCCGCGAACTGCTGACGCTGGTGCCAAAGCTGTCGCCGCCGGCGCCGGAGAGCTCCACCACCGGTACCGGCATCGTCGATCGCCTGCAGGCGGGCGCCGCAAAGCTCGTCCGCATCGAACGCACCGACGCGGCCGGCACCGACCGCGGCGCCGTCGTCGCGCGGGTCACGGCGGCGGCGCTGCGCAACGATTTTTCCGAGGCGAGGCGCGAGCTGAAAACGCTGGCGCCGGGCGACCGCGCCGCGGCGCAAGCCTGGCTCGAGAAGGCAGACGCCCGGGATGCGGCGCTGGCCGCATCCCGTCAATTCGCGGCTGACGCCATGGCGGCGCTCGCCAAACCGGCGCAATAGGACACCGATGTATCGGATCATTCTGTTTCTGGTGTTGATCGCGCTCGCAGCCGCGGGCGCGGCGTGGGTTGCCGATCAGGGCGGCGACGTCGTGTTGTCGTGGGGCGGCTGGCGCGTCGCGACCTCGCTGCCGGTATTCGCACTGGCCCTCGGCATTGTCATTGTCGCGGCCGTGCTGGCATGGACCATCCTGCGCGGGCTCTGGCGCATGCCGGCGCGGATCAGGCGCAGCCGGCGCGAACGCCGTCAGGCGCGCGGCCGCCATGCCATCACCCGCGGGCTGCTTGCGATCGGTCACGGCGATGCCGCCGCGGCTCGTCTGCACGCCGATGTGGCGCGCCGCCATGCCGCGCACGATCCCCTGGCGCTGCTGCTGCACGCGCAATCGGCGCAGCTCGACGGCGACCGCGAAGGCGCGCAACGCGCGTTCCGCGCCATGGCCGAACGCGAGGACACGAGGCTGTTGGGCCTGCGCGGGCTGTTCATCGAAGCACAGCGCGCCGACGATCCCGTCGCCGCCGTCATGATCGCGGAAGAGGCGCTGAAGCTGGCGCCGGGGTCGACCTGGGCATCGCATGCTGTGCTGGGATTCCGCTGCGCCAAGGCCGACTGGAACGGCGCGCTGACTATCCTCGACAACAATCTCGCCTCGGGCCTGATCGACAAGGCTGCGTATAAGCGTCAGCGCGGTGTGCTGCTGACGGCGCGCGCGCTGGAACTGGAGAATGCCGACCGCGACCTGTCGCGCGAGAGCGCGAAGGAGGCGGTCAAGCTGGCGCCGACTTTGGTGCCGGCCGCGGTGCTGGCGAGCAAATACGAGAGCGAGGCGCATCAGGTGCGGCGTGCGATGCGGATCGTGGAGACGGCCTGGCTGGCGCAGCCGCATCCCGACCTCGCCGATGCCTACGCGCATGTGAAGCTCGGGGATTCCGCGCGGCAGCGGCTGGTGCGGATCGAGACGCTGGCCGCGAAAGCGCCCGGCCATATCGAGAGCGCGCTCGCCATTGCCCGCGCTGCGATCGACGCTGCGGAATTTGCCCGCGCCCGCGAGGCCTTGGCGCCGTTCACCGCGGCGCCGACGCAGCGGGTGGCGATGCTGATGGCGGAGATCGAACGCACCGAACATGGCGACAGCGGCCGGGCTCGCGCATGGACCTTGCGCGCGGTGCGCGCGATGCACGATCCGGTGTGGACCGCGGATGGCTATGTCAGCGATCGCTGGCGGCCGGTGTCGCCGGTGTCCGGCCGGCTCGATGCGTTTCAATGGCAGACGCCGCTGGCGGCGTTGCCGTCCGACCAGGGCGCCGCGATCGAATCCGCAAGGCTCGAGGAAGAGATGCTCGCGCCGCCGCGGCGCGTCGAGCCGCCGCGCGAGCCCCCCGCCGAGGTGACCGTGCCATCAGCGGCGCAGGATAATTTGCCGGCCCTGGCGCCGGTAGCCGACCCGATCCCGGCCTCGCCTGTGGCTGGGCCAGCGCCCGCCCCGGCGCCACCGCCGCCGGCCGAACCCGCGCCGGTGGTGGCAGCGCCCTTGTTCCGGGCGCGCCAGGACATTCCCAAAACCGCCCCCTCCAGCATCCCCCAGGTGATTCCCATCGTTCGGGCGCCGGACGATCCCGGGATCGACGACGAGGCGGCAAGCGACGAATTTGCGGAACAAATCGGCCCGGCGCAGGGCCAGGCCGGCGGCTGGCGCGGGTTCCTGTCCCGCTGGGGCAGCTAAGCAGAGCGTTTTCGAGCGAAGCATGCCCCCGGACTTGATCCGGGGGTGGGTACCGGTTCGTGTGAAGAAAACGCGTCAAAAAATAGCGCTACCGGCCCTCGCAAGACCGCGTTTTTCTTGCCAAATCGGGCGGTGCCCGATATCAGGTGCGGGCGTTTTCAGGCCCTTTCTTGAACGCGCCGCTTGGTCCGCCGCAATAGCTCAGTTGGTAGAGCACGTCATTCGTAATGACGGGGTCACAGGTTCGAGTCCTGTTTGCGGCACCAGTTTTTTTCCCAAATGCGAAAAAGCCGGAAGCCTCGTTGGGCGCTGCCTTGCGTCTGACGGCCACTGCGTGATCCACCTCACATAACCGCATTTCCGCCCGACCTAGTCTCCCCCTCGACGCTCAAGCACGGGAGATTTCGCATGCGTAAACTCATTTTGATCGCCGCCATGGTTCTGGCATCCGCGTCCGCTCAAGCCGGCGAGATGCGAAGCCTGACGCTGGCATCGAGCGATCAGCCGGCCGCAGCCGAGCAGCCCAAGGCCGTTGAACAAAAGGCCGTCGAACAGAAGCCTGTTGAACAAAAAGCCGTCGAGGAGAAGCCGGTCGAGACGCTGAAAGCCGTTGAGGCTCCGGCCGCTACCGAAGCGCCGAAATTTGTCGCGCGGCCTGCGGCTGTCGGTACGGCAACCGAAACGCCGAAGGTTGAATCGATCAAACCGGTCGCCGAGAAGAGCACGCAGACGACCAGGGTTGAAAATCCGAAACGTCGGCGCGAAACGACCGAAGCGCGCGTGATCCGCGAACTGCATCGCCACGGCATCTACTGGTAGGGCCCTCAATTCCCGCCATTGCAAGCGCAAGTGAAGCAATCCGGTTCCTAACCGTCTGGATTGTTTCGCTGCGTATATTTGCATTCGCGGCCGGCCGGTTCCACGCAATGACGCTCTCGCGCAGCGATGGCACGAGTCAGCCACGGTCTTGAACTAATCGTGACCTGTGAAGCAGTTCACATCGAAAATTTAGAGCCGAGCTAATACGCGGTGCGAACGAACCCGCTCGTGGGAGGCATCCGTGTCACCAATTGGCAATCAGCGTAAAATGAACCTCAATTTCGACTGGCCGGGGATTGTTCGAACCTTGCTCGTCCAGGTTCTTGTCTTGCTCGCGCTGACCGGCGCCGTCGTCTGGTACCTGAACTGGTCGTCGGATCTCGCCTTGGAAGAATTTATCCGCGCGGACAAATCGTCGGTGTCGAGCTCGAACCATCAGCCGCAGTCGCAAGTTCCGGCGCAGACCGTGAAGAGCAAATCGGCCTGCGCCCCGAAAGCTTGAGCGACTATTCCGTAACGGTCTGCACCACGCTGCTGACCGGACGGCTGGAGACGGCCGGCAGCTTCATGTCCTTGACCAGGACCGCGTCGTATTCGGCCATGGTTTCGAGCTGCACTTTGGCTTTCATCTGCACGACCTTGTAGCCGCCGGCCTTCAGCCGCCGCAACAGCGTGGGCAGGGCTGCAGCGGTGTGCTTCTGCAGATCGTGCATCAGGATGATGCCCTTGCCTTGCTTTTCGAGCTTGGTCATCACGGTGTTGACGATCTGCGCCGGGTCCTTGGCCCTGAAGTCGAAGGAGTCGACGTCGCAGGAGAAGATCGCGATATTGCGCGAACCGAGATAGTCCACCGAGGCCGGCGTGTGCTGCAGTCCCGGAAAGCGGAAGAACGGTGCGGGCGCTGCGCCCAGCGCCATCTTGATCGCGCTGAAACCCTTTTCGACCTCTTCCTTGACCTGCTGCTCGGTCAGCTTCTTGCTGTCGAGATGCGCATGCGACCAGGTGTGGGAGCCGACGGTGTGACCGGCGGCGGCGACCTGCTTGAGAATTTCCGGATGATAGGTGGAGTGCTTGCCGACCGGGAAAAACGTTGCCTTGGTGCATTCCTCGGCCAGCGACTTCAGCACCGAGGGGGTGGTCGGCCACGGGCCGTCGTCGAATGTCAGCACCACTTCCTTGTCGGTCAGAAAGTCGAGCTGCTTGAATTGCTGGAAGCCGAAGCCCGGACCGCCTGTGGTGTCGACGACCACGACGCGGCTGACGCCGAGCGCATCCGGATTGGCGCAGGTGGTCTTTTGCTGCACCGGCGCGGCAGGCTTGGCGGGAACCGGGGCCGAGAGGGCGGCGGTGACCTCAACGTCCTCGCGCGGCCGGCTTGGCTTGGCGGCGGCGACGGGAAGCGGCTCGGCCTTCCGGGCATTGACGGTTTGGGGAGGTGCCGCATCCGCCTTCGGCGAAGAGGTCCAGAACCACACGGCAGCAATGACAACAGCTGAAACAACACTCGCCAGCATCAGGCCTAACGCATTACGCATCGTTACACTTTCCAGAAAATTCACGACATCCCGCGCAGGCGCCATTAATGCAAACGAGGTCTTAACGACCCACCAACGACGGCTGGCCGGGCCAAATTTTTTTGCCTTCAGGGCCCCGCGGCGAAGCGTCGCTCGGAGGCGACCGCGCCAGTGAAACCCGCGGCTGGGATCGCCGGATCATCATCAAGACCAGCCTGCGACGGAGGAAAAAAGGCGTTTCCGCAGGATTTTGCAGTGTGATGGACGTCACAGCGGCCACGCCGCCGTTCAGGCAATGTCTGCGCATCAACAACGGGCCCGCTGAGCCGGGCCAAAGGGAGCCGACAATGACCGCTTACCTTACCAGGACCATCCGCCGCGCCGGTTTTGTGCTGGCCTTCGCGGTCTCTTTCTCCGCACTGTCGGCGACCTCGAGCTTCGCCTTCAGCGCCGAAGCGCAGCAGATGTGCACCGGCGACGCGTTCCGCCTCTGCAGCGACGAGATCCCGAACATCCCGAAGATCACCGCCTGCATGTTCAAGAAGCGCGCCAGCCTCTCCACCGGCTGCCGGGCCGTGATGGACCGCGATCTGGCGCAAAAATCGAACAAGGTTGCCGCGCAGTAATCCGGGTTCAGCGCCTACCTTCCCAATCGCCGCAACGTTGCCCAAAACACGTTGCGGCGCCGGTTCGAGCGCATTAGAACGCGCTCAGTGCATGACCGGGTAGGCGTAACACCATGACCAGATTTCTCTTCGTCATTCCGCTCGCTCTGATGGCTTCAGCGGCTTCGGCGCAGCAGGGCGGCGACGCCTGTACGCGCGATGCCTCACGGTTTTGCCGGGCCCATCTGAACGACGGCGACCAGGTCGTTCTGGCGTGCCTGAAGCAGAACCGTGCGCGGCTCAGCAAGGGCTGCCAGCAGGTGCTGGCGAGTCACGGGCAGTAGAACGCTGTCATTCCGGGGCGCGCGAAGCGCGAACCTCAGATGTGCAATGGCACATCGGGGAATCTCGAGCTAATTACTTCTGGATTCCGGGTTCAGCCCTGCGGGCTGCCCCGGAATGACGCTCAGGTACTGCCGCCCGCCGCCGTCGCGACCGGCAACACCTCGTTCGCGGCGCGGTCGGGCGTGTCTTCCTTCCAGCGCACCGATCCGAATGGCCGCTCCAGCATGCGGCGGACGCGCACCGGACCCGGTCCGAGGTGAAAATCCATCGCCTGCTGGTGCAGCGCGCGTTCGGATTGGGTCGAGCGGCTGCGCTGACGCAGATAATCGAGCCAGGTCGGGCAGTGATAGCGCTCGGTCCACAATTCCGGATCGGCGATGTCGCGCGCGATCGACCAGCCATAGGCGCCGTTGCGCTGGCGGCTGAGCTGGACTTCCTGCATCACATTGTGGAAGGCGCGGGCGTTGTCCTGGGCGACGCGGTATTCGATCTCGACGACCAAAGGCCCGCTGCGCCCGGTCAGCGACAGCCGCACTTCGGGGTCGGCGAGAACCTCCGCATCCTCGTTGCGCGCGCCGACCGGCGGCATGCGCAGCCACAGGCCGAGCAGCGGCGAGACAGACATCATCGCGGCGGAAACCAGCAGCGCGGTTTCCACGCCGGCCAAGTCGGTCAGATGTCCCCAGCCCCAGCTCCCGATCGCGATGCCGCCGGCAATCGAGGCCTGGAATGCCGCCAGCGAGCGGCCTGCGACCCAGCGCGGGGCGGAGAGCTGTACGCCGATATTGAACAAAGCAACTGCCGCCATCCAGACCGCGCCGGCGACCACCAGCGCGACCGCCGTCAGCACCGGTTGCCGGCTCAACGCGACCGCGGTGATGGCGCCCGCCATCGAAAGCGTGCAGGCGCGGATGGCGGCCTCGCCGCTCATCCGCTTGCGCAGTTCACCGATATTGAGCGCGCCGATCACCGCCCCCATGCCGAAGGCGCCGAGCATGATCCCGTAGGTTTGCGCGCCGCCATGCAGGAGATCGCGGGCGATCAGCGGCATCAGCGCCATCACCGAGCCGCCGATCACGCCCGTCACCAGCGTGCGTACCAGCACGATGCGGATCGAGGGAGAGTTGGCGATATAGCGGACACCCGAGATCATCGCGCGATTGAGACGCTCGCGGGGAAGCCTCGACGGTTCGCTGACGCGCCGCCAGAGAAACAGCACGATGAGAAGCGGAAGATAGAGCACCGCATTGACGGCGAAAGCCGCGACCGCGCCCGCGGTGGCGACGATAACGCCGCCGATGGCCGGACCAAAACTTCGCGCGATGTTGTAGCTGATGCCGTTCAGCGCCACCGCGGCAGGCAAATTCTCCGCCGGCACCTGTTCGCTAACCGAAGATTGCCACGCCGGTCCGAACAGCGCCATGCCGCTGCCGACGATGAAACAGAAAAGGAGAAGAACGTTCGGCGTGACCAGACCGAGCCACGCCATTGCCGCCAGCGCGGTCGCGCCGACCAATGCGATCGAAAGCGAAACCAGCGCCACGACCCGCCGGTCATACATGTCGGCGATGGCGCCGGCCGGCATCGAGATCAGCATGATCGGCAGCATCAGGGCGGTCTGCACCAGCGCGACCTTGTCGGCCGACGACGTCATCTGCGTCATCGCCCAGGCGGCGCCGACGCCCTGGATCAGGAGGCCCAGATTGGAAAGCAGGCTGGCGAGCCAGATCCGCCGGAACACCGCATGCCGCAGCGGGGCCGCCACGCCGTCCCCAGCAAACATCGAGCGTTTTGGCGGTTCCGTCATGGCCCGTTCCATCTGCGCCGGTCACGGCCGGCCCCGATTCCCTGCGATCTGGAGTGATGCCTGCGAAAGTCCTTCGCTGTCCAGTGGCAAAGTCGCTATCAACGGTCACACTGGACGGCTAAAAATGCTGGAAATTAGGGGGAGCGACAAAATGGGCATATCGCGGCGGACACTACTGAAAGGGGCCAGCGTGCTGCCCCTGGCAGCCGGCCATTTCGGGTTTTCAGCTTTTGCGCAAACGGCGCGGGCTGCCTCGGGCGCGGCGCAGGTTCCGCCCATCCTGTTCCTGCATGGCAATGGCGACCATGCCGCGCTGTGGATCACCACGCTGTGGCGGATGGAATCGAACGGTGTTCCGCGCGACCGGATGCTGGCGATCAATTTCACCGATCCGCTGGCGCGAACCGACGACAAGGTCGAGCAACCGAATCGCTCGTCCACGGAAGACCAGCGCCGCGAACTCGGCGAGGCGATCAAGGAATTGAAACGCCGCACCGGTGCGCCGCGGGTGGCGCTGGTCGGCAATTCGCGCGGCGGCAATCCGATCCGCAATTATATCAAGAACGGCGGTGGCGCCGATGTCAGCCACGCCGTGCTGTGCGGCGTTCCCAATCACGGCGTCTATGACTGGGAGCAGAACCTCGGCAACGAGTTCAACGGCCGCGGTGCGTTCCTGCGCGGGTTGAACGACGGCGACAGCGAAGTGACGCCGGACACCGCGTTCCTGACGCTGCGCAGCGACGGCATCGACAAATATGCGCAAGCCGATGGCCGCTTCGTCGGCAAGCCGGGCACGCCGACCGGCGTGACCCCGGAGGGTCCGGAGCTGAAAGGCGCCACCAATCTCGTGCTCGGCGCGATCGATCATCGCGAGACGGCGTTTCATCCGCGTGCATTCCGCGAGATATTCAAGTTCATCGCCGGCCGCGAGCCGGACCGGATCGCGATTGCACTGGAAGCGGAGGTCAGACTGAGCGGACTGGTCACGGGTACGCCCGGCGGCGTGCAAACCAACCGCCCGGTGCCGGGCGCGACGGTCGAAGTGCATCGCGTATCGCCCGACACCGGCGAGCGCCTGGGCGGCCCGCTCCATTCGTCGCAAACCGGCGCGGACGGGCGCTGGGGGCCGGCCAAAGTCGACCCGTCCTGGAACCTCGAGATCGTGCTCGTCTCAGCCGGTTCGACCACCACGCATTTCTACCGTTCACCGTTTCCGCGCTCTTCCGACGTCGTGCATTTGCGCGCCGCCCGGCCGCTGGGGCCGGCCGACGCGGGGGCGGGCGCGGTTGTTTTGATGTCGCGGCCGCGCGGCTATCTGGGCTTGCCGCGCGATGTGGTGCTGTTCGACGGCAAGCAACCGGCGGATGTGAAGCCGGGCGTGCCGACCGACTCGGTCGCTACATTGCGGCTTCCGGCCGCGGAGGCCGGGCGTGCCGTTGCCGCGCAGTTCAACGAGGAGCGGATCGTCGCGCGGGCGTGGCCGGCATCGGAAAACAGGATTGCGCTCGCCGAGTTCACTTACTAGCTGTTTGATCCGACCCGATCCGCGCGCCTCATGGCGCCCGGATGGGGGCCTGATATGGGTGAGCGACGCCAAGCGGGCCGACGGCCCGTCAGAACTGCGAGGCCTATGTGAGCATAGCCGAAGCTTGGGACACGCCCGTTGCGCATCGGCCGCTGGTGCCGCCGAGCCCGCCGCGTGCGCCCGACACCATGACCGTATTCGGGCGGATGATGGCGATGCGCGAGAGCGTGATCGGCACCTGGGGGCAGCGCGCCTATGAAGAGGACATCATCTGCGGCCGCTTCTTCGGGCGCTCCAGCTTCATTCTCAATACGCCGGATTCGATCCGCCATGTGCTGGTCGACAATTACGAAAATTACGTGCGCACGCCGGCCGCGATCCGGGTGCTGCGTCCGGTGCTGGGCGAAGGCTTGCTGATCGCCGAAGGCCGCGCCTGGAAGCATCAGCGCAGAACGCTGGCGCCGGCCTTTACGCCGCGCGCAGTCGCAACGCTGGTTCCGCACATGGTAGCGGCAACCGACGAGACCATCGCAAAACTTCAGGCGGCCAGCGCGGGGCCGGTCGATCTGCGCGAGGCGATGCAGCGGATGACGCTCGAGATCGCCGGGCGCACGATGTTTTCGTTCGGGATGGATCGCCACGGCGCGGCGTTGCGCGATTTCGTGATGGAATATGGCGAGCGGCTGGCGCGGCCGCATTTTCTCGACCTGCTGCTGCCGCTGAGCTGGCCGAGCCCGCAGGATTTCTCCCGCGCCCGGTTCCGCAAGCGATGGACGCGTTTCGTCGCCATGCTGATGGCGGAACGCCGGGCCGCCGGCAAGAACGAAGGCGCCCCGCCGCGCGACCTGTTCGACCTGATGACTGCCGCGCGCGATCCCGAGACCGGCGAAGCCTTCACCGACGAGCAGTTGGGGGATCAGGTGGCGACGATGATTCTCGCCGGCCACGAGACCACCGCCACCGCCCTGTTCTGGTCGCTGTATCTGCTGGCGCTCGATCCGGACACGCAGGAGCAACTGGCCGCCGAAGTCAAAGGCGCTGATGTCAGCGACGCGTCCGATGTCGAGCGGCTGAAATTTACCCGCGCGGTGGTCGACGAGACCATGCGGCTCTATCCGCCGGCGTTCCTGATCGCACGCGCCGCCGCTGTGCCGGACACCATCGCGGGCATGCCGGTGAAGAAGAACGATGTGGTCCTGATCGCGCCATGGCTGCTGCACCGGCACGAAAAGCTCTGGCGCGATCCGAACGCCTTCATCCCGTCCCGTTTCATGCCGCCTGCGCCACCGCCCGATCGCTTTGCCTATCTGCCGTTCGGCGTCGGCGCCCGGGTCTGCATCGGCTCGCATTTTGCGCTGGTCGAAGCCACCCTGGCGCTGGCCAAGATCATCGCCACGTTCAAGGTCGAGCTTGTCGACCAGGCGCCGGTGATGCCGATCGGCGTGGTGACGACGCAGCCCGACCGCTCGCCGATGTTCCGCATCACGCGTCGGTGACGAGGCATTGCTTGGAGGGGGGCGCAATCTGCCCTAGGCTTGGGCTATGAGCGACATCAAGGCCCAGTTTTCCCTGCTGAGACAGACCGCCGATCCCGTGGTGATCGATGCGATCCAGCATGTGGTCGAGGAGGGCGAGGACCACGAGCTCAACCGCATCAATGTGCTGGACTTTTCGAAGCGGCACGGGCTCGACGAGGAACGGGTGATTTCGGGCTTTCTGCATGCCGCCCGCCTCGGGCTGTTCGACCTTTCCTGGAATGTGCTGTGCCCCGGTTGCGGCGGCGTGCTCGGTGCCCATTCGACGCTGAAATCGCTTCGTCCGGACGACTATCACTGCGGTCTCTGCGCCTGCGGTTACGAGGCCTCGGTCGACGAGCAGGTCGAGGTCGCCTTCACGGTCAGCCCGCGGGTCAGGCACATCGCCGCACATGATCCCAATTCGCTGCCGGTCTGGGAATATTACAAACAGGTTTTCTGGAGTTCGGGCGTCGATTTCGACAAGGAATCCGTTGCAGCGCTGGCTGACGAGGTGACGCTGGATACGATCGAACTGCCGGCGGGCGAGAAGGCGGTGCTGTCGCTGCAATTGCCGAAGGAATTCATCATCATCTTCGAGCCGGTCACGCACTCGGCTCAATTCATCGACGTTCAGGGCGAACCGACCAGGGAACGTCAGCAGCTGTCGCTGGTCTACAACAAGACGCCGACGCCGACCGGGGGAACCAGGACGATGCGCCCGGGGCCGCTGCGGCTCTCGCTCGACAACCAGGCCGACCTGCGGGTGCTGCCGTCGGTGTTTATCGCGGGAGATGCGATGCATCACCTGATCGGCAAGCGCAAGCCGTTCCTCACCGCCAAGCGGATGCTCTCGAACCAGACCTTCCGCGACGTCTTCAAGGCCGACAATCTCAGCGTCGATCAGCGCCTCAAGATCACGTCGCTGACATTCCTCTTCACCGACCTCAAGGGTTCGACCGCGCTGTACGAGCGGGTCGGCGATCTTGCCGCCTTCGATCTGGTCCGGGCGCATTTCCGTGCGCTGCTGGAGATCATCTCCGCGGAGAAGGGCGCCGTCGTGAAGACGATCGGCGACGCCGTGATGGCGACGTTCATTCGGCCCGAGCATGCGATCGTCGCCGGCTTGCGGATGCGTGCCGCGATGGATGCACTCAACGCCGCGCGCGGGACCGAGGACCTCGTCGTCAAGATCGGTATTCACGAAGGTCCGTGCCTCGCCGTCATGCTCAACGAGCGACAGGATTATTTCGGACAGACCGTCAACATCGCAGCCAGGGTCCAGAACCTGTCGACATCGCAGGAGATCCACATTACGGCGCCGGTGATCGAAGCGCCGGCGGTTGCCGCGATTCTCGAGAAGGAAGCGATCAGGCCAATCCAGAAGGAAGCCGCGCTGCGCGGTATCGCCGACAAGATGGTGGTCTACGAGATACCCTGAGATTGCCTATCGGTAATGCTTCGCCGGAACCGGCATGGATTGCGTTGGTTGATTTTCCGACCCATATACTGGCCTTGGCCGCCGATGCGGCGAACAGGCTCACGCGATTTCGGTAGAGAGATTGATGCTGGACGGATTACGCCAATTCATTGCCGAGGTTGTTTCCTCCGCCGGGCACGAAGATCGGGTGTTTGACGATACCGGGTATCGTCTGGCGGCGACGGCGCTATTGATTCACGTCGTTTCGATCGACGGCGAGCCGTCCGAAACCGAAAAACGCAAGCTGCACAGTCTGATCGAAAAACGCTTCGGGCTTGATCCCGGCACGGCGGATCACCTGATCGTGGCCGCCACCCGTGTCGAGGGCGAGGCGGTCGATCTCTATCATTTCACCAGCGTCATCATGCGCTCGGTCAACGAGGAAGGCCGGCTCCGCATCGTCGAGATGATGTGGGAGCTGGTTTTTGCCGACGGCCAGGTCAGCGAGTTCGAGGATAACGTCATCTGGCGCGCGGCCGATCTCCTGGGAGTGTCCTCGCGCGACCGGATCGAGCTGAAGCAGCGTGTCGCCGGCAGGCTACCCACGGCGGTGGGCGGCCAGGATATTGCAGACGCGGCATCGTGACGCGCTGCCCCGGGGCCATTGGTTGGCGCGGTACTGGACATGGGTTGGGGCGGTACCGGACATGACGAAATTTTAATGTGCCGGACAATCGGCCTCGCCGAACGCAATAACCTACCGAAAGACAGCACTTCAATCCGCAGTGCCGCGCGTTTGCGCAACCCGATATGCTTGCAGATGGCTTGCATCTCACCTCAAGCCTGTGCTCTCGTTTCCGCTGTTAGCCGTATATCCTGCAATTGATCCAAGAGCATTGAATCGTGACCGAGCGTGTGACGCTGATTACCGGTGCCTCGGCGGGCATAGGCACTGAGTTGGCGCGCGTTTTTGCATCGAACGGCCATCGGGTGGCCCTGGCGGCGCGACGCGCGGATCGCCTGGCTACGCTGGCGGATGAGATCACCGCCGGCGGCGGTGCTGCGCCGATCGTGATTGCCTGCGATCTCGAACAGCCTGATGCCGGCGACAGGATCGCCGCGGCCTTGGCGGCCGAGGGCGTGGAGGTCGAATTTGTCGTCAACAATGCGGGCTTCGGTCTGTTCGGCCACGCGATCAAGCTGGATCGTGACGAACAGCTCGGCATGCTCGCCGTCAATATCCGCGCGCTGACCGACCTGTCGCTGCGGTTCTCCGATCATCTGATCCGGCACCGCGGTGGCATCCTCAATGTCGGTTCCATTGCCAGCTTCCTGCCGGGGCCCGGAATGGCGGTGTATTACGCGTCCAAGGCCTATGTGCTGTCGTTCTCGGAAGCGCTGCGCGGGGAACTCGCGCCACACGGCGTGCGGGTGACTGCGCTGTGTCCGGGCCCGGTGCCGTCGGAATTTCAGGCGCGGGCGGGCTTTCTGCCTGGCTTTGATTCGCTGGTCCTGAACATCTCTCCGGCCGATGTCGCGCAGGCCGGCTACCGCGGGCTGATGGCCAACAAGCGCGCCGTGCTGCCCGGGGTCGGCGTCAAGATTGTGCCATTCCTGCTCCGGTTTTTCCCGCGCGGGTTTGTCCTGTCCGTGGTCGGCCGCTATCAGCTGCGGAAACGCTGAAAATCGCGTCCCGGCCCGGCTTTGGCCCGCGATTTGCTTAAATTTCCCATGAACTCACACGAAATTAACGGCGACTTAGGTATGATTCTGGCTTGATAGCCGAAAGACAGAAAAGTCGATGTTTCAGTCCGGCAAGATCAACGGCGAAAACGTCCTGCGCTTCCCCGGTCGGGCGGCGGCCCCTTTCGCACCTGCCGCGGCCGAATCCCCGCTGCCGGTCCTGATCGTCCTGCACCAGGAGACCTCGACGCCGGGCCGGGTCGGCAATGCGCTGCGGGCGCTCGGGCACGGGCTGGATATCAGGCGTCCGCGTTTCGGCGACTCGCTTCCGGAAACCCTGGATGACCACGCCGGCGCGGTCATTTTCGGCGGACCGATGAGCGCGAATGATCCCGATGATTTCGTTCGCCGGGAAATCGACTGGATCGCCGTGCCGCTGCGGGAGCAACGGCCGCTTCTCGGAATCTGCCTGGGTGCGCAGATGCTCGCGATGCAGCTCGGCGCGCGGGTCGCGCCGCATCCGGAAGGCCGGACGGAGATCGGCTATTATCCGATTCGCCCCACCCCTGCGGGGCTGGCGCTGTGCCAGCACTGGCCGGATCACGTCTACCACTGGCACCGCGAAGGATTTGAACTTCCGCGCGGCGCCGAATTGCTGGCCGAGGGCGGCGACTTCCCGATCCAGGCATTTCAGTCGGGTCACGCTTTCGGCTTTCAGTTTCATCCCGACGTGACCTACGCGATGATGCATCGCTGGACCACGCGCGGTCACGAGCGTCTGGAATCGCCGGGCGCGCGACCGCGCCACCACCACTTCGCCGACCGCGCGATCCATGATGTGGCCGAGCGCGCCTGGCTGAAGGCGTTTCTCGATGGCTGGCTGGCGCGCATGCCGCTGTCGATGATGTCGGAAGCGGCGGAATAGCGCGCAAAAAACAACGCCGCGATATTCCGCGCGGCGGTTCTCGAAGCCTTTCCAAATCTGCAGATGTGCTAGTGTCGGCCTCGTCAGCTCGCGTCAAATAATCAGCGAGCGCGGGGAGGCGATATGACCGGCGACGAATTCGCACGGCTGTTGAGCGATTTCACGCTGTCAGCGGAATCCGGCGACGGCGAGCGCTTCGCAAGACATTTCACCGAGGACGCGATCTATCACGATTATATCTACGGTCCTCACAAGGGCCGCGCCGATATCGCGCATATGATGCAGGATCTGTTTCACCGCGATGCTGCCGACTATCGGTGGGAGATGTTCGATCCGGTGTTCGACGGCACAATGGGATATGCGTGGTCGCTGTCGAGCTTCACTTCGAAAATCCCGCAGTTCAAGGGTAAGCCGATCGTGATCGACGGCATGAGCCGCTTCATCCTGCGTAACGGCCTGATCGCCGAATATCGGGAATCCGTCAACGGCGGCGTGGCGATGGCGCAGCTCGGAGTCGAGCCGGACCGCATGACAAAGGTATTCAGGCGGTGGACCGGCTGGCTCAAGGAGCGGCCGGAAACCATCGACTATCTGGCGCGGCCAACAGGCTCGCGCGCAAAAAGAGAGACCTGAAAAACATGAATCAGCAGCAACACGCTGCCGCGAAAGACGCAGGCGAAAACAGGGAGAGTCCGGTGGCCTATCAGCATATTCTCTATGACGTGAGCGAGAAGATCGCGACCATCACGCTGAACCGGCCCGATCGCATGAATGCGTGGACGCCGATCATGGAGCGCGATGTGCGCCACGCCATGGAAAC
Organism: Bradyrhizobium sediminis; assembly: GCF_018736085.1. Taxonomy (NCBI): domain Bacteria; kingdom Pseudomonadati; phylum Pseudomonadota; class Alphaproteobacteria; order Hyphomicrobiales; family Nitrobacteraceae; genus Bradyrhizobium; species Bradyrhizobium sediminis. The sequence goes on from NZ_CP076134.1 coordinate 313,058, forward strand.
CGCCGCCGCAGACGACAATGTGCGCGTCATTGTGCTGACCGGTGCAGGGCGGGCATTCTGCGCCGGCGCCGACATGGACGCGCTGAAGGGGCTCGATCCCGACGACATCAGGCGCGCCCAGAGCCTGCCGCCGTTCGACATGAACCGGCGGCCGGACTGGCAGTCGCGCTACGGATATTATCCGTCGGTCCCAAAGCCTGTCATCGGCATGCTGAACGGCGCCACCGCCGGCATCGGGCTGGTGCATGCGCTGTATTGCGACCTGCGCTTCGCCGCCGACAATACGGTTTTCACGACCGCATTCTCGCGCCGCGGGCTGATCGCCGAGCACGGCATCAGCTGGATGCTGCCGCGGATCGTCGGCCACGCCAACGCGCTGGATCTCTTGATGTCCGCGCGCCGGGTCTCGAGCGACGAGGCGCTGCGCAAAGGCCTTGTGAACCGGCTGTACCCGCCGGACCAGCTGCGCGAACAGACCTATGCCTATGCCCGCGATCTCGCCGATTTCGTTTCGCCGAGCGCGATCGCGGTCATCAAGCGGCAGCTTTACGACGTGCCGTTCCAGACCCTGGCCGAAGCGACCATCGACGCCAACCGGGAGATGGTGGTGGCGCTACGCGGCAGCGACTTCCGCGAGGGCGTCGCCAGCTTCATGGAGAAGCGGCCGCCGAGGTTTACGGGGAAGTAGGGGGGTGGGCCCCTTTGCAGCCTGCCGTCGCCCTGCGGGCTTTGGCGGGGCAGCCTTCGCTCACTTCGCTACGATAGACCTTCTGGGCTTGCCCGGCCGAAGCTCGCGAAGCGAGCGAAGGCTGGTGGAGCCAGGCGGGATCGAACCGCCGACCTCGTCATTGCGAACGACGCGCTCTCCCAGCTGAGCTATGGCCCCATCGCGACCGCCTCGAAGGGAATAACGGCGGTCGGCAATCGGCGCCATTTACAATCTGCGCCAAGGCCAAGTCAAGAACGGTGAAATCGCGGTTTTTCGGGCCTTTTTGCCGGGAACTTCCCTTGTTTGCAGGGGGAGGAACCGGTATCTAGCAGGCAGCAACCCCCGCGAGCCCATCCCCCATGCGTGCCGTTCTCGACATCATCATCATCATTCTCGATCTTTATGTCTGGCTGCTGATCGCCTCGGCCATTCTGTCCTGGCTGATCGCCTTCAATGTCGTCAACACGCGCAACCAGTTCGTGTCGGCGGTGGCCGAATTCCTGTACCGGATCACCGAACCGGTGCTGGCGCCGATCCGCTCCTTCATGCCCAATCTCGGCGGCCTCGATATCTCGCCGATCATCCTGATCCTGATCATCATGTTCATCCAGCGGGTGATCGCCTACTACGTCTATCCGAATGTGATCTGATCGCGTGCATGGATAGCTGATGGGTGCTCGATGGATCCCTGGCGCTACTCCACGGAAGGCATCAGCGTTGCCCTGCGCGTCACGCCGCGCGGCGGCCGCGACGACATCGACGGCCTTGAGACGCTCGCCAACGGCCGCACCGTGGTCAAAGTGCGCGTCCGCGCCATCGCCGAGGGCGGCGAAGCCAATCGTGCGGTGACGGAGTTGCTGGCCAAGGCGCTCGGGGTGCCCAAGCGCAATGTGCGGGTGCTGTCGGGGACGACGTCCCGACTCAAGCAGATTGCCGTCGATGGCGACCCCGCCAGGCTCGGCGAGGCGCTGCGAATACTGACCGCGGCGAAGCCGGATTGATTCACGAGAAGGATTGAAATGACGGCCCGGATCATCGATGGAAAGGTCATTGCATCAGAGCTTCGCGCCCGGGTTGCCGCCGAGGTGGCCCGTGTGCAGCGTGAGCACCGGCTGACGCCCGGGCTCGCGGTGGTGCTGGTCGGTAGCGACCCCGCCAGCCAGGTCTACGTCCGCAGCAAGCACAAGCAGACGCAGGAAGCCGGCATGGCGTCGTTCGAGCACGTGCTGCCGGCCGACGTCGCGCAGGCCGATTTGCTGGCGCTGATCGCAAGGCTCAATCGCGATTCGAGCGTGCACGGTATCCTGGTGCAATTGCCGCTGCCGAAATCGATTGCTACGGAGACCATCATCAACGCCATCGATCCCGCCAAGGACGTCGACGGGCTGCATCCGAACAATGCCGGCCGGCTCGCGGGCGGTTTTGCGGCGCTGTCGCCCTGCACGCCGCTCGGCTGCATCATTCTCACCAAGAGCGTGCACGCCTCGCTCGAAGGCATGAACGCCATCGTCATCGGCCGCTCCAATCTGGTCGGTCGCCCGCTGGTGCAACTGTTGCTCAACGAGAACGCTACGGTGACGATCGCGCATTCGCGTTCGCGCGATCTCGCGCTGCTCTGTGCCCGCGCCGATCTGGTATATGCCGCCGTCGGCAAGCCGGAGATGGTGCGCGGCGACTGGATCAAGCCGGGCGCCACCGTAATCGATGTCGGCATCAACCGGTTGCCCGCCGCCGACGGCAAGACCCGGCTGGTCGGCGACGTCGCCTTTCAGGAAGTGTCGGAAGTTGCCGGCGCGATCACGCCGGTGCCCGGCGGCGTCGGCCAGATGACAGTGGCCTGCCTCCTGGTCAACACGCTGCGCGCGGCATGCGCGATTCACGGTTTGCCGAAGCCGGCGGTGTAGCCTCTGCCGTCATTGCGAGGAGCGACAGCGACGAAGCAATCCATCTTCGCGTTTGCCGCGCTATGGATTGCTTCGCTTCGCTCGCAATGACGGTTGTGGGTCGTCACCCCGCGCTATTCTCGATCAGCCGCCGGTAGAACCGGATCATGTCGGCATAGCCTTCGATGCTGAGGCGCTCGTTGGTGCCGTGAAACCGTTTCAGGTCGTCCGAATTCGCGCGCACCGGCGAGAACCGGAAAATCTTGTCGGTAATTTCCGTAAAATGGCGCGAATCGGTCGCTGCCACCATCAGGCCGGGGGCCACGACGACGTCGGGAAAAATCTCCCGGATGGTGCGATTGAGCATCTTGAAGGATGGGCTTTCGGTGCCGGTCACCGGCGGCGGATCGGTATTGCCGGGAAACGGCTCGACGGAGATGCGGTCGTTCCTGACGGTCGAGCGGATGTGATCGACCACGCTGCCCTGGGTGTCGCCCGGCAGCAGGCGGAAGTTGACGGTCGCAGCCGCATTACCGGGCAGCACGTTATCCTTGTCGCCGGCATTGAAGATGGTCAGTGCGGTGGTGGTGCGGACCATCGCCTCGGTGGGCCCGGTCTTTTCGAATTCGCGCAGCAATAGCGGCTTGAACAGCCAGAGGTTGGACAGCACGACGCGGTTGAAGCCGCTCATTTCCGGCGCGATCGTGTCGAACATCTCCGCCACCGCGCCGCGAACCTGCATCGGCAGGCGATGGTCTTCCAGCCGCGCCAGCGCCGCGCTCATCATGCCGATCGCGGTCTGGCGCGGCGGCATCGAGGAATGGCCGGGGGTCGAATGCGCGGTCAGGACCAGTGTCGCATAGCCCTTCTCGGCAACGCCGATCAGGGCGGCCGGCTTGTCGAGGCCCTTCATGATGCCTTCGGTGATCAAGAGGCCTTCGTCGAGCACGAAGTCGAGTTTGACGCCGCGCGAGGCGAGCGTGGCGGCGATGGCCTTGGCTCCCCTGACGCCGGCGACTTCTTCATCATGGCCGAAGGCGAAATAGACGGTTCGCTTCGGGCGAAAGCCCGCTTTCGCCATTTGTTCGGCGGCTTCCAGCATCGAATAGAGGTTGCCCTTGTCGTCCCACGATCCGCGGCCCCAGATGAAGCCGTCGGCAATGACGCCGTCGTAGGGCGGATGCTGCCAGTCCTTCTCGGTGCCCGGCGCCACCGGCACCAGGTCCTGATGCGCGAGCAGCGCGATCGGCCGAGCCTTGGGATCGGTGCCCTCCCATGTGTAGAGCAGGCTGTGGCCGCCGATGACTTCGCGTCTGGCCGCGGCATGAAACGCGGGAAAGCTTTTTTCGATATGCGCCCGCAGGCCGCGCAGCGCCTCGGCATCCTGATCGGGATTGAGAAAATTCGAAATGGTCTGGAAGCGGATCGCCTCGCTCAGCCGTATCGCCGCGCCCTGCTGGTCAACCGGCGCACGCGGTGCGGCAGCGACCTGAATCTGCCGCGAGCCGTGGGTGAAGACGTTCAACAGCAGCACGCCGGCGAGAACGATGATCGCCGCGATGACGAGCAGCAGGAGGTTGCGGATGATTTTCAGCAGTCGGCGCATGGAGATTCTCAGGTTTCTCGTCATGGCCGGGCTTGTCCCGGCCATCCACGTCTTGCTTGCCGTACGCTATTAAAGACGTGGATGCCCGGCGCAAGGCCGGGCATGACGAAATTCGTTATCAAGAGCCCATTCGGTGGGCCAGCGCCTACTTCTTCGCCTTGGCGCGCGCAATGCCTTCCACGATCAGCTTGTGCGCATCCTCGGCACCGCCCCAGCGCAGGACCTTCACCCATTTGCCGGGCTCGAGATCCTTGTAGTGTTCGAAGAAATGCTGGATCTGCTGCAGCGTGATCTCCGGCAGGTCGCTGTAGTTGCGCACCTTGTCGTAGCGCTGGGTCAGCTTCGATGAAGGCACGGCGATGATCTTCTCGTCGCCGCCGGCCTCGTCTTCCATCAGCAGCACGCCGACCGGCCGCACGCTCATGACGGCGCCCGGAACGATGGCGCGGGTGTTCGCAACCAGCACGTCGCAGGGGTCGCCGTCGCCCGACAGCGTGTGCGGGATGAAGCCGTAATTACCGGGATAGCGCATGGCGGTATAGAGAAACCGGTCGACCACCAGGGTGCCGGCCTCCTTGTCCATCTCGTATTTGATCGGTTCGCCGCCGACCGGGACCTCGATGATGACGTTGACGTCATGCGGCGGATTGATTCCGATCGAAATGGCGTCAATGCGCATGGATGGCTCCGCGTGGGTAGATGAGTACGGATGTCATACGCGGGCTTGACCCGCGTATCCATCGCACTTTCAAAAGACGCTTTAGAAAATGATGGATTGCCGGGTCATAGGCAAGCGGAAGCGACGCCGTCCTTCGGACGGCTATGCCCGGCAATGACGGGTGGAGCAAAACGCCGCCCTCAGTTGGTCCAGGCGAACGCGACCTTGTCGAGCGACTTGGGCCCGAATTTTTCCGAGGAACGCGCGACCATGCGGCCGCCGAGGGCGCGATAAAACTCCGTCGCGGCATCGTTATCGGACAGCGCCCAGATCACCATGCTCTTCAGCCCGCTCTGCAGCAGGTCGCGCCGTGCGGCGGTGAACAGCCGGCGGCCGAAGCCGAGACCCTGGAATTCGGGCCGAAGATAGAGTTCGTAGATCTCGCCTTCGAAGTGCAGGCTGCGCGCGCGGTTGCGGCCGTAATTGGCGTAGCCGGCGACCTTGTCGCCGAACACCAGCACGCTGACGCGGCTGCCCTTGCGGATCGCGCTGTCCCACCATTGCGGGCCGCGGCGGTTGATCAGCTTCTCCAGCTCGGCGCCGGGAATGATGCCCTGATAGGCCGAGCGCCAGGCTTCGTCATGGGTAGACGCCACCGCGGCTGCGTCCGCAGCTTTGGCCGGCCGAACCTCGATCAGGGTTGTGCTCATGGAGGCAATCAAAGCAAGTCAGCGCGCCCGCTTCAAGGTCTATCGTTAATTATCGGTTAACCTGTGGATTTTCTGCATCAGTTCTGTCGGCCAGCTGTACCGAAAAAGGACAAGAAGGCGCCTCAAGCGGGCATTTTGCCGACGCTCGGCGGTGCAAAAGCGGTCGGGACCGCTGAATCTCGGCCGATCCGCTCGCGGAAAATCCCCTCAATGTGATTCGTCGTGGGTATTCTGTTCCGCAAATCCGGGCTCTGTCCCTCGGGCTGCGTCAGGCAAATTCATGCAATTGCTCAAAGCGCTTTTGGTCCTCGTTGCGGTTGGCGCGGTCTTTACTCGAGGCGCGCCCGCGCAGGATGGGCTGGGCCCGCAAGGCGCGGAGGCCGAACCGAACCGCATGCAGCAATGGCGGGTGCCGTCGCCGGCCATGGACGTCGCGGCGCGCGCCCTGCTGTTTCGTCCGCCCGGCGATGGACCGTTTCCGCTGGCGGTGATTGCACACGCCTCCACGCAGAACGTGTTGCGTCGTGCGCAAATGCCACCGCCCGAATACCGCGCGCTCGCAGCCTGGCTGGTGGCGCGCGGCTTTGCCGTGCTGGTACCCGAACGCCCCGGCCACGGCGCCACCGGCGGGCGCTATCTGGAGGACCAGGGCGGTTGCGACCAAGCCAATTATGCGCGCGCCGGACGCGCTACCGCGGATGCGATCGCCGCAGCCGCAGGTGTGCTGCGCAAGGCATCCTTTATCCGGCCGGAGGGCATGGTCATCGTCGGGCACTCGGCCGGCGCATGGGGCGCGCTGGCGCTGGCGAGCGAAGACCCGAAAAGCGTCTCGGCCATCATCGCTTTTGCGCCCGGCCGCGGCGGCCACGCCAATGATCTGCCCAATCAGGTTTGTGCGCCGCATATGCTGATTTCGGCGGCGGCCGAATTCGGCAAGGCGGCGCGGGTGCCGGTGACCTGGCTGGTGGCGGCCAACGACACGTACTTCTCGCCCGACCTGTCGCGGCGGATGGCCGATGCATTCCGCAGCGGCGGCGGCAAGGTTTGGTTTCGCGTGCTGGCGGCGTCGGGCAGCGAGGGGCATTGGCTGCCGGAATCGGAAGCCGGCGTGAAAATCGCCGGACCGGAGCTGGATCGCGCGCTGAAGGCGCGCATGCCGATCGCGATCAAGCAGCGATGACGCTCTATTTCCTCATCAAATATCTGCGCGTGCTCGGCGCGACAGTCATTCTCGGCACCGGGACCGGCATCGCCTTCTTCATGCTGATGGCGCATCGCAGCCGCGATCCGGCCTTCATCGCGCGCACCGCGGCCATCGTGGTGATCGCCGACATGCTGTTCACGCTGCCTTGGCCGATGACCATTCGAGCCCGCTCGGGAGAAGCTTGCTCGGCGGGTTTTCGCGCGGGAGTCAGCGCCGCAACATGGGTCGATCTCCCTCAGAGAGGGTGGCCGCTACACCTACAGCACCCAGGCAGGACATCGCGGTCCCGATTCATTCATGCTTCGTATTTGCGGCACTGAAGGCGGCATGGATGGCTGCGCCGATTTCAAATACACGGTGACAATCGATTGAATTAGGCTGGCAGTCTCGATCAGTCCCTACCGTGAGAGTCCAAGACCTCCCCAGCCGCCCGCTCGCCCGAATCGCGCGCTCCATGCGCCGTCGAGAAGAAATCCGGCGAGGTCGCCTCGCCGGCAAAGAACAGCCGCCCATCGACGGGTGCGGCGAGCACGGCGCGGTCGCCGGCGTGGCCGGGCAGTGCGTGCGAATAGGAGCCGCGCGCGAAGGGGTCGTGGGCCCAGCGCGATTCCTTGAGCGGCTTTAATCGCCGGCGAAAGTCATTGCCGAGCAGGCCCGCGATCTCGTCGATGCTTTGCGCGGCCAGCGCGCCGTCGCCGGCGTCTTCCAGTTGTTGCGCGAAGCGGCCGCCGAAAAAGCCCTCGATGCAGGGCTGGCCGAACGGGCGCAGATGAAAGGCGCCCATCGCGGTGCGCATGGTGGCGCCGCGCAGGTTGCCATCCTTCGGCAGCGCCTCGGGCCGGTCCAGCGCCAGCGTCACCTTGTCGGCAAGGCCGAGCGGCAGGCCGCGCGCGGCGTCGACCTTGGCGGGCAGCGCCGGGTGGAAGCGGATCGATTCATGGGCGATCAGGTTGGTCGGGACGGTGACGATCGCCTTGCCGGCGCTCAAGGTGCCCCGCGAGGTTTCGATCCGCAGGCGCGGTCCGGAATGATCGATCAGGGTGACCTGGGTATTCAGCGCGAGCGAGCAGGGCGCGCCATAGGCCGCGATCAGCGCGCCGAAGCCGCGCCGCACCCGCCAGTTGATCTCGCTGTCCTCATAGGCGTCCATGTCGAGGAGCGAGACCCGGTCGAGTTCGGTTCCGTTCACATAGGTCGAGATCGCGTCGATCATCGGGTTCCAGCGATTGCCGGGCTCGAGACAGGTGCTGGCGGCGCCGTCGCGGCCGTCCTTGCGCAGTTGCTCTGCGGTGTCCTCGGCGCGGTCGTAGAAGGCATCGAGTGCCCCGATAAAGTCGGCGCGTTCCTTCGGTGGAAAGGCCTTGTCGTAACTCTGCTCGCGCCAGGGCGGACGGGTCTTGTCGATCTCGAAATTGAGTCGCCCGGCGATCTCGACGAAGGAATTCCGGTCGGCCGAATGCAGCCAGCCGCAGCCGAGGTCGAAAGTGACCTCGGGCGACGCCATGATGGTGTGGCCGCGCCCGCCGACGCGGTCGCGCGCTTCCAGCACGATGATGGAGAGTCCGGAATTTTCCAGCGCCCGCGCGGCGCCAAGGCCTGCGGCGCCCGCGCCGATGACGGCAACGTCGACTTCGGAGGGGAGAGACATGAGAGGGCGAGTGGTGAGTGGCGAATAGCGAATAGGGTACCGGAAACAGGGCGCTACGGAAACGCCTTCTATTCGCTACTCGCTACTCGCCTCTTCCCACTCGCTATTCGCCACTCCCTATTCGCCGCTTAAGCCACCGCTTCCTTGGCCTTTTCCGCGCGCTTGCGGTCGTTGGCGTCGAGGAACTTCTTGCGCAGCCGGATCGACTTCGGGGTCACCTCGACCAGTTCGTCGTCCTCGATATAGGCCAGCGCCTTTTCCAGCGTCATCCGGATCGGCGGCGTCAGGCGCACCGCTTCGTCCTTCGAGGTGGTGCGGATGTTGGTGAGCTGCTTGCCCTTGAGAATGTTGATCTCGAGGTCGTTGTCGCGGGTGTGCTCGCCGACGATCATGCCCTTGTAGACCTTCCAGCCCGGCTCGATCATCATCGGGCCGCGGTCTTCCAGCTTGAACATCGCATAGGCCACGGCCTCGCCCTGGTCGTTGGAGATCAAGACGCCGTTGCGGCGGCCCTGGATGTCGCCCTTGTAGGGCGCGTAGCCGTGGAACAGGCGGTTCATGACCGCGGTGCCGCGAGTGTCGGTCAGGAGCTCGCCCTGATAGCCGATCAGGCCGCGGGTCGGCGCGTAGAACACCAGCCGCAGCCGGTGGCCGCCGGAGGGGCGCATCTCGATCATCTCGGCCTTGCGTTCGCTCATCTTCTGCACGACGACGCCGGAATGCTCCTCGTCGACGTCGATCACGACTTCTTCGATCGGCTCCTTCCATTCGCCGGTCGCTTCGTCCTTTTGCAGCACGACGCGGGGACGCGACACCGAAAGCTCAAAGCCCTCCCGGCGCATGGTCTCGATCAGGATCGCGAGCTGCAGTTCGCCGCGGCCGGAGACTTCCATGGAATCCTTGTCGGCGGCTTCGGTGACGCGCAGCGCGACGTTGCCCTCGGCCTCGCGCAGCAGGCGGTCGCGGATCATGCGGCTCGTGACCTTGTCGCCCTCGGTGCCGGCGAGCGGCGAGTTGTTGACGATGAACGACATCGAAACCGTCGGCGGATCGATCGGCTGCGCCACCAGCGGCGTATCGACGGAGGGGTCGCAGAAGGTGTCGGCGACGGTGCCCTTGGTGAGGCCGGCAATGGCGACGATGTCGCCGGCTTCGGCTTCCTCAAGCGGGGTGCGCTCGATGCCGCGGAAGGCGAGGATCTTGGTGATGCGACCGCTCTCGATCAGCTTGCCGTCGGCGCTCAGCACCTTGACGGCCTGGTTGGGCTTGATGGAGCCGGAGGTGATGCGGCCGGTAATGATGCGGCCGAGATAGGGATTGGCCTCGAGGATGGTGCCGATCATGCGGAACGGGCCTTCCTCGACCGTCGGCGGCGCGACATGGCGCAGGATCAGGTCGAACAGCGGCTGCATGCCGGCGTCCTGCGGACCGTCGGGGCTTTCCGCCATCCAGCCCTGCTTGGCCGACCCGTACAGGATCGGGAAATCGAGCTGTTCCTCGGTGGCATCGAGCGCCGCGAACAGGTCGAACACCTCGTTGATGACTTCGGTCGGACGTGCGTCCGGCCGGTCGACCTTGTTGATGACGACGATCGGCTTCAGCCCGACCTTCAGCGCCTTGGAGACCACGAATTTGGTCTGCGGCAGCGGGCCTTCGGCGGCGTCCACCAGCACCAGCGCGCCGTCCACCATGTTGAGGATGCGCTCGACCTCGCCGCCGAAATCGGCGTGGCCCGGGGTATCGACGATGTTGATGCGGGTGTCCTTCCACTGCACCGACGCTGCCTTGGCGAGGATGGTGATGCCGCGCTCGCGCTCCAGATCGTTGGAATCCATGGCGCGCTCGACCACGCGCTGGTTGTCGCGGTAGGTGCCGGATTGCTGCAGCAGGCGATCGACCAGCGTGGTCTTGCCGTGGTCGACGTGGGCGATGATGGCGACGTTGCGAAGGTTCATAGCTGTTCTTCTGGCTCGGACAATGGCTGGAGCGCGATCTCACCGGAAAACCGGGACCCACTTTTCCGGATCGCGCTCAAAAACCTGAAATCGGAGGGCGCCCGCGGCGCCCAAAAAGGAAGCCCGGCCAAAAGGACCGGGCACACCTTACTCGTTGCGGCGCAATATATTCAGAAAACGCCAAAAAACAATGGCTTGTTTCGCATTTGGTTAGCCGATTTTCGGGTCCAAAGTGGTCGACCACAGCGCCACATCGGCCCGATCCCGCAAAGTCACAGCCATCTGCCCGGTTTCGCCGTCTATTCTGACATGACCGAAGAACTGCATCCCGGCGGACGGCGGCAGGTTCTGCTTGCCCGGGCCGGGCGCCTTGATGAACTTCACCTCCGGGCCGAAAGTGTTGTCGAGGTCGTTGGGCCCGAAAGTGCCGGCATGAAGCGGTCCGGAGACGAACTCCCAGAATGGCTCAAAATCCTGAAATTGCGCCTTGTCCGGATTGTAGTAATGCGCCGCCGCGTAGTGCACGTCTGCCGTCAGCCACACGGTGTTGGCGATCCTGGCCGACTTGATGAAGCGCAGGAGATCGGCGATTTCGAGTTCGCGGCCGCGCGGCGGCCCGTCGCCCTGCCCAATCGCCTCCGAACCCTTTTTGTCGAGCCAGTCATCATGAACGATGATGCTGAGCGGCATGTCGGAGGCGATCACCTTCCAGGTGGCGCGCGAGTTCAATAGTCCGCGCTTCAGCCACGCCAGCTGATCGGGTCCGAGGAAGTAGCTCTCGGGACCGTATTCGGTCTGCAGATTGGGATTGTTGGCGCCGCGATAACTGCGCTCGTCCAGCATGAAGACGTCGAGATGCGGCCCGTAGTTGAGCGCGCGGTAGATCCGGTCCGGCTCGGCGAGGCTTTGGCGCAACGGATACATCTCGTGGAACGCGCGGGCCGAGCGCGCGGCGAGCAGCATGACGTCGCGCTCCTTGTAGGCGGCGGGGAGCTGTTTTGACGCCGACCAGTTGTTGACGACCTCGTGGTCGTCCCACTGCACGAAGATCGGCACCTCGGCGTTGAAGGCGCGCAGATTGTGGTCGAGGAAATTGTATTTGTGCGCCGCGCGAAACTCGTCGAGCGTTTCGGCGACTTTTGATTTCTCCGGAATCGTGACGTTCTTCCAGATCTTGCCGTCGGCGAGCTTCACTTCGGCGGCAATGACGCCGTCGGCGTAGATCGTATCGCCTGAGTGCAGCAGGAAATCCGGCCGGTGCTTGCGCATGGTGGCGAAAGTGACCATGCCGCCGTCGTCGGGATTGATACCCCAGCCTTGCCCCGCGACATCGCCGCCCCAGACGAAGCTGACGTCGCGGCGATCGGCAGGCGCGGTGCGGAAACGGCCGACGACCGGCTCGCTCGATATGCCGGTATGCGCGAGGTCGCGGAATCGGACGCGATAGAAAATCTCCTGCCCGGCGGGTAGATTTTCCAGCAGCATTTTTGCGGTGAAGTCGCTCTCGGGCAGCGCCGCGACCGGCGGCAAGGCCCTCGCATTGCCAAACGATTCGGTGGTCGCAACTTCCACCATCATTTGCGATAGCCGGTCGGCGCGCGACCATACCACGCCGCCATCGACGCCGACATCGCCGGATTGCACGCCGTGGCTGATTTGCGGCCGGTCGGCGGCCCGGCTGAGATAGGGCATCGCGATAGCGCCGAGCGCACCGGCGCCTGTCGTGAGGAAGCGGCGTCGGGAAATCCGACGGCGAAATCTGGTTGGCATGCGAGCCTCGTTTGGAGTTCGACTCGAAGTATGGCGAACCGGGTTCGATGCTTCGCATCGCCCGGAATGACGGATGCCCTGTTATCAGTCGCTGCTTCGCGGGAAAACGCTATAGGAAGATCGTGTGACGGTGCAATTACAGCGTGCCGGTCGCGCGGAACTGCGCGCCCGCCCGCTGCAGGCTTTGTGACATGCTCATCAACAATGCCCTGCGGTCGGCTACCGCGTTATGGAATTGGTCGAGCGCAATATTGAAAGCTGTCAACGCCCCTTCCTCGATGGCGCCGCCCTCGAAACAGTGCAGCGTATCGCGCAGGATATCGTCCGCCTCGGCCTGCATGCGGTCGAGTTCTTCGGTGGAATCGCTGCGGCGCGCGGCCGCAATCATGTCCAGCAGCCGCTCGCGCAACGAGCTGTTGTTGCTGCGCTCGTCCTTCTTCAGGTAGCCGGCGAACCACGCGCCGGCCGATCCCATGGCGGAAAGCGCCATCAACCCCCACCAGATGAAATCGCTGTAGCGATCGAGGAAGGTCTTCTCTTCGCCGTCGACATAGGCGGCAGCCCCGGGATGTGCGGGGAGTACGGCATCCTTGTCGGTATCCGGGGTCTCGATCTGCGCCGCCAGCGGGAAATCCGTCTTCAGGGTCTGGCGTACCGCAAACAACTGCCGGGTGAAGGTAGCAATCGTCGATTCCGAGACGCCCTTTCGCGCCACGATGTGGTGGGAGAAGCGGATCGTCTTGACTTCTTCCTCGGGCTTGGCGGGCGAGCCGCCGAAGGTGCCGGCGGGTATTTCGGAGGCCTCGTAAACCGGATGGTTCTGTGCGATCGCCTCGGCCGAATCGATCGCGAGGAAGGTCGGAACCCCGCCATCGCGCGTCGAAGCGGCGATCGCGTCCGCGGTGATCTTGCTGTTGACCGGCCCGGCGGCGAGATAGGCATCGGCCTTCTGGTTGCGTAGAGCGTCCGCGGCCTCATGGGCCGGAAATTGCACGATCTCGACCTTGTTCGGATCGACGCCGTACTGCTTCAGGATCACCTTGAGCAAATTGACATTGGCCTGGGTGCGTCCGACCACGCCGACTCGGCGTCCGGCGAGTTGCACGATCTTCGTGATCTTCGGCGCAGCCTTCTTGCCTTTGACCCTGGCTTGCGGAGGCACCCACAGCACCGCGACGTTCTTGCGCAGCGTCGCCACGGCCTGGGCATTTTTCGGCACGTCGAGGTCGCCCCTGACGATGGCGAGATCGGCCTTGCCTTCGGCCAGCGCGTTGGCGCTCGCCAAGGCGCCATCGGTCTGCATCGGACGCAAGCGGACCTGGCTGCGCGCCTGGATGAAGGCTTGCGTCAGCGTCTGCACCACCCTGACGTCGTCGCTGTTGGCCGGACCGACCGCGATCCGCAGGGTCACCGGGCGCATCGCATAATAGTAAGCCCCCGCGACCGCGCCGATGACGGCAAGGATCCCCGCCAGCGTGACGAACATTATCCTCCGCTTTACCGAACGGGGGGATGGCGGCACTGGCGGCCCGACCAGGTCGAGCCCTCCGGTCATCGATCTCGCAAACAATCGTTTGACGTTCAAATTCATGTTGCCAATGCGGTTAGAAAAACAGTCTAGCAAATTTCCTGCCGGCGCGGGGTTCTATCGGCGTCATGGTTACCGGCCGGCTCTGCACCGGATTTGCCGCCTTATTGTGGCATGGATCGCCGGCGAAACCTCCGGGGATCTCGAAGGCGCGTTCCGGTGTTAGGGTAAAGTTGGCGTGAAACGGAGGCGATCATGGCGGAACGGCTGTCGGCGGAGGCGCGCAAATCAGCCCTGAAGGAGCTGCCGGGGTGGACCGATACGCCCGGCTGCGACGCGATTGCGCGAACCTTCACCTTCCGGGATTTCAACGAAGCGTTCGGGTTCATGGCCCGCGCCGCGCTGGCGGCCGAAAAGAACGACCATCACCCCGAATGGCGCAATGTCTACAAGACGGTGGAGGTGGTTCTGGCAACCCATGATGCCGGCGGTGTCACCGCCCTCGACATCGATCTCGCCAGGGCCATGGACGCGATCGCCAGACAGCTCGGCGTCGCCTGAACGCCTTCCCCGCAATCTTGCAGCGGGGGCACGGCATCCCCAATTCTTAGGCGCGCCAGCGGCGGCGCTCTGCCGCCCAGCTTCAGGAGAGCCCAAGCGATGGCATCCGAACACACCGTGGGCTTCGAGCCGGCCGACGAGCTCGCAAAAGACCGCGAAAGCGTGCGGCGTCGCTTCTGGATCAAGCTGAAGCGGGTGGTGGCCAAACTGCCGTTCGCCGAGGAACTGCTTGCGGCCTATTATTGCGCGTTCGACCGGCAGACGCCGCGCCATGTGCAGGTGGCGCTATTGGGGGCGATCGCCTACTTCATCCTGCCGTTCGATTTCGTTCCCGACATGCTGCCGGTGCTTGGCTTTACCGACGACGCCGCGGTGCTCGCGACCGCGATCCGGATGGTAGCGACCCACATCACGCAGGAGCATCGGGATGCCGCCCGTGCCGCATTGAAGCGGGGGATCGGCGGCGCCGATGCCGGCGAGGCCGAGGCCTGAGCGGCCCCGGCCTGCCGGGTTCAGGCGCTAGCGCTGCCTTTGCGGGGTGCGGATCTGCGCCCGCGCATTCTGCTCGGCCTCCCATGCCTGGAACTGCTTGAACAGCGCTTCCCGTTCGGGATCCGAAGGCAGCCTCCCGGCGGCCGTCTTCTGCTTCAGGAACTCGTCGAACCGGCTGCGCGCGACGGGCTCGATCTTGTGCTCGTCGAGCCATTGCTTGGCGGCCGGAAAGCGTTGCCAGTCCGGCAGCTGAGCCGACAGCGAAACTTCCTTCCATTTCGGATGGAAGGGCGGTTTCTGAAAGGTCGGGAATTTCGTGAAGAAATTATCCACGAACAGTGCGAGCTTTCGGTAACGTTCGGTGTTGGGCGCCCAATTATAGGCCGCCAGCACCGCCGGAACCGCAATTGTGTCGACCTGCTCCCCATCCGCAATCAGATTGGGATAATCCTTCGCGGTCAGGGTGGCGGGCAGATAGTCGCCCTGCAGAGGCTTGGCGTATTCGACTGGAACAAGGTGAAACCGGTCATCCTTGAACTGGCTGACTGACTTATACGGCTTGCCTCCGGCACAGATCACGGCGTCGATCTCGCCGGCCTTCAATTTCTCCATCGAGATGCGTTGCTCGATATAAGCGAACTTCGGCTTGATTCCGAGCCGTTCGAATACGATCGAGGCCGTGATGAAGGTGCCGCCGTTTGGAAGGTCGACGCTGACGGTCTTGCCCTCGAGATCCTTCATACTGCGGATCGATTTCGACGCGATGACATACATCTCTTCATTGTAGAGCTTGGTCACATAGGTGAATTGTTTCTTGATGTCCTTCGCGAAGCCTTTTTTCTCGAGATAGTCGAGGGTGTCGGACCGTACGATTCCGAGATCGACGCCCTGCAGGAACAGAATATCGGCGACGCTTTGCACCGAGCCGCGGCCGATGATCGAGAGCACGCGCAGCTTGTTTCCGTCATCGAGCACCGACGCCAGGTCCGCGCCGAACTGAACATAGGTGCCGCCGATGGTGCCGGACATCACCGTCACCGTGTTGGCGTTCAAGGCCTTCTTTGTCTCCACCGATCCGAACTGGAATATCGCCTTGAGGCTTTCGCTGACCTTTGCCGGGTCAAACTCCTTATCGTCGGCGGCCCGGGCGGCGAAGCCGCAAACCATCATCACGGCGATCATCGCCATCCCAAATATGCGTTGCATGGTGTCCCCTGTTATCGTGAAACTTAATTCTGTATTTGACTGAGGCGCTGCTGCGCATCCTGCGAACCGAACTGGGCCGCCTTCCGGTACCATTCACGCGCTTTCGCCGGATCTGGAGTGATGCTTCTCGTATCCGGCGTTCCCAGCACGGCCGGATCGTAGGTCTGAGCCAGCATCAGAGCGGCGCTGGCCTCGTGCGCATCGGCGGCGCGTTCGAGTAGCAATCGCGCTGGCGCGATGTCGCCAATCTCGATCAGGCTCCTCGCCCGCTTCAGCAGGGTCGCGAGCTCTTCAGCGTCGAGCCGTCGAGCCGGCGGCGGTGGTGGTGGCGGTGGTGCGCCGGCGACCGCCGCAGGCTGACGGATTTCTGGCGGGCTCTGATGAGCGGCAGCCTTCAGGGCGAGCGCGATCTCGTCGCGCGTCGGCGCGGCCCGTGCGGCCGGCGGCGAAGCGCCGATGACGGCGGCCGGTTGACTGGCCGGTGCTGGTTGGGCGGCGACCGCCCGCACGGCAACGACAGGCTCCGAAGCCGATGCTGCCGTGGCGCTGGACTGAACCGGCGCCGCGCCGATCAGCGATGCCTTGGCGTTCGCAAACAGGGCGAGGGGATTTTCCACCGATGCGATCGCAAACGCGATACCCGCCGCGGATGCCACCAGAATACTTCCCTTGAAAAGGCGCGGCCAAACCGGCGCTCTATCAGGATTTCTGTCGCCGCCACTGCCGAAGCCCCGCTGTTTGGGTTCTGCGACATCATTGGAGAGAAAGAGCGGCATATCTTCGGGAGGGGAATAGTCCCTCATCGCCATCGACGGCGCGGACCCGTAAGTCATGTATTCGGGCACGTTTGCGTCTTCGTCAAACGCCTCGACCGCCTGCTCGTCGTATGAAGTAAGCTCGGTATTCCTCGCCATGGTGATGCCTCCGCGTACAACGCAACCATCGGGCATCCGGCATCAGCATTTTACTATTATTGTTAGTAACCGAGCGCCCGCTACTGAGGCTCTAAATCGCATTTTGAATCAGACCAAAAAGCGACCATCACCGGCGCGAATCGGGAGATATCTTGATTTCATTGCGGCAAGACCGGTCGATTTCTTGACCAGTTCTTGCAGCGGAACCCCGCCCGTGTTTGAGCACGCCTATCATCCCCGCGAAACGGGGATGCGTCACGGCGCCTGGAATCACAGTGCTTCGACGGCCTTACATCAGGGATGCAGGATCACCTTGCCCATCGCCTTGCGGCCGGCGAGCACCTTGAGGGCGTCGGCGGTCTGCGCCAGCGGGAAAGTGCGGTCGACATGTGACGAGATCTTGCCTTCCGCGGTCCACTTCACGAGCTTTTCCAGATTGGCGCGGTTCTTTTCCGGATTGAGCCGGGCCCACGCGCCCCAGAACACGCCGCGGATATCGCAACCCTTCAACAGCGCCAGATTGAGCGGCATCTTCGGAATGTCGCCGGCGGCGAAGCCGATCACCAGGAAGCGGCCTTCCCATGCGATCGAGCGCAGCGCGGCTTCGGCATAGGTGCCGCCGACGGGATCAAATATGATGTCTGCGCCCTTGCCGCCGGTCAGTCGCCGCAGCCCCTCCTTGAGATCCTCCTTGGCGTAATTCAGCCCGAGTTCCGCGCCGTGCGCCTTGGCGAATTCGAGCTTCTCGTCGGACGAGGCGCAGGCGATCACCTTCAGGCCCATCAGCTTGCCGAGTTCGCATGCCGCCAGACCGGTGCCGCCGGCGGCTCCCAACACCGCCAGGGTCTCGCCGGGCTTCGGACTGGCGCGATCCTCCAGCGCATGCAGCGCGGTGCCGTAGATGATGATGATCCCGGCGGCGCGATCGAAATCGAGATTGTCGGGAATCCTGACAATCGAATTGGCCGGCAGCGCGATTTTTTCGCGCGCGCCATTGTGGCCGCAGGACGCCACCACGCGGTCGCCGACTTTCAGGTCGGTGACCCCTGCGCCGATGCTTTCGATCACGCCCGCGACTTCGGCTGCCGGTGAAAACGGGAACGGCGGCTTGATCTGGTATTTGCCCTGGATCATCAGGATGTCGAAGAAGTTCAGCGCCGCCGCCTTGATCGCGATCACGGCCTCGCCGGGCCCGGCGACGGGATCGGGCACATCGGCCAGCACGAGATCGTCGGGGCCGCAATATTGCGAGCAGAGAATGGCTTTCATGGACACACCTGAGTTTCGGACGCACAAGGAAGGCTGGACGCTTCTTGCCGGATTTGAGGCCGGGCTACAATAGAAGGCCGTCATTCCGGGGCGCGCGCAAGCGCGAACCTCAGATGTGCAATTGCACATCGGAGAATCTCGTGCGGCAAATGGGATCGATAACCTCGAGATTCCGGATCCAGCGTTGCGCGTCGCTCCGGAATGACAGAGCATAGGGGAATCAAACGATGTTTGAAAAAGGCCTGCTCAAGGGGAAGCGGATACTGGTCACCGGCGGCGGTTCCGGGCTCGGGGCTGCGATGGGGCGCCGCTTCGTCGAGCTTGGCGCCGAACTGATCATCTGCGGCCGCCGGCTTGAACTGCTGGAGCAGACGGCCGCGCAGATGCGCGCAGACCTCGGCGGCAAGGTCAGCGTTGCCAGATGCGACATTCGTGACGGCGCCGCGGTCGATGTCATGATGGATGCAGTCTGGCGCGAGGCGCCGCTCGACGTGCTGGTCAACAACGCCGCGGCGACCTTCATCGCGCAGACCGAGCATCTGTCGTTTCGTGCCGCCGACGCGATCCTCGCGCCCACCCTGCACGGCGCGATGTATTGTACGCTTGCCGCCGGCAAGCGCTGGATCGAGACGACCCACAAGGGTGTGGTGCTGAGCATTCTCTCGACCTCGACCATTACCGGCCGCGCCTTCACGGTGCCTTCCGCGATGGCGAAATCCGCCGTGCTGGCGATGACCAAGAGCTTGGCGGTGGAGTGGGGGCCCAAGGGCATCCGCACGGTGGCGATCGCGCCGGGCGCATTTCCCACGCCGGGTGCATCGGGTCAGCTTCGGCCCGAAGGGCGCGATGGGGGGTGGGCCTCGAAAAATCCGCTCGGCCGGGTCGGCGAGCATGGCGAGCTTGCCGATCTCGCGAGTTTCCTGATTTCCGATCGGGCCGGCTACATCAACGGCGAGATGGTGGTGCTGGACGGCGGGTCGCATTTGCGCAGTTCCGGCGCCGAGGATCTGCTGCAATGGACCGACGCGCAGTGGGAGAAGCAGCGCGCGGCGCGGTCGAAAGGCTGAAGAAGCGCGGCGCTACAGGGTTCTCGATGCCCAGCCACGCGATCCCGTAACTGCCTTCCCAAAAAGGCATTTCCCGGCTATCCATTTGTCCGTGACAACGGGATGTCGGGGCCATCTTCCAGTCACAATAATGAGGGAACCAGTTCCGGTCATGTCCGTGCGGCGAATTCTGACATCCCTTGTTGCGAGTGTGCTGGTGTGTGGGGTAGCTCACCCCGCGCAGGCGCAGAGCGCGTCGTCGAAAGCCTCCAAAGGTACGGCCA